>JACQTY010000174.1 GCA_016210545.1 Chloroflexota bacterium | reverse complement strand
TGGACAGGCTTCCGCGTGTAATATCTAATTCTCATATCAAGATGGCATATCATATGACGATATTAGCACCAAGCGCCAGTGGCCTTCATGTTCGTGTCGCTCCAACACGAGAGCGCCGCTCCGACATGTCGGAGCGGCGCTCAATGATTCATTCTGGTGGAGACGGGGGGGCCTTCAACCCCATGATAGCAACCCATCTCTCATAGCTGAAAAACAGTGGGGAGCGATGGCAGTGTGAGGCTCTCATTAGTTTCCTGTTACTCTGCCGAGCACGGGCGCCGCATCCGCCGATGATTTTCCGACTCATTCTCTCGCACCCTATAAAACACAGTTGCAGCGCCCAACGTGGGACCCCAGGCCCGTGCGCTGCCACAGAGCTTTATCTTCAAGACAAAGAGCAAGCTCCACATCGGGGCTAAGCCGCCGCGCAGCCTCAACGATTATGGAATAGGCCCTGTGTCTAAGTGCCTCTGAGTACCGCTCCCTGCCATCACCTGCCTTATTGAGATTGCCATCGATATTAGAGGATATAGCGTTGTACGGTCCAATTTTCTGCTCCATGAGCCGACGAGCCCCCGAGTAGATGCATACGCCTCCGAGGGTGAGACGTTGGATGGGCACAGTCTTGAGCAGACATTCGGTGAAAGCCAGATACAGGTCCTCCCAACCTTCAATAGGCACGATGGGCATCATAACGGCGCGTACTGGATAACCTTTTGCTGCTACCAGCTTCATGGCTTCCAGCCGCTCCGTCATGTTCGGCACGTTCTCTTCGAAAATGGCAGCCACCTCAGGCGGGTTGACGCTCCAGGAGAGGATAGTGTGCCCCCGATGCTCTAACTCCAGCAATCGTTCCACGTGGGCGCTCTTGGTAAGGAGCGTTAAGCGCACCAGAGAATGGTGAGCGAAGAATGGCACCATTACTGTGGAGTAAGCAGTCAAAGGATCCAAAGCCAGGCCGTCCTGAAGCTTCCCCAAGTAGAAGGCAGTGGGCCGACCCAGACTACCAGAGATACGGTCGATCTCCCACAGAATCTCTGGCAGGTTGACATACACCTTCACTGTTGGAGAGAATTTGACGCCCTGCGTCCCGGCAAGGTAGCAGTACTTGCAACCATAGGGACAGAACCCGCTTGGCGAGAAGTGCCAGTAGTTGGGACAGGCATTGCCCTTCTCCTGGCTAAACCGCACGGCGACCTTGAGTTCCCCAAGGACCAAGGTGTGCTTGCCAAGCTTGTGCAGTTCGAGCGCGTCGGCCCCGTCCAGTTGTATGCGGTTGTGAGGTGTATCCAGGCATTCTACAACTTTGGCCTCAGGGTAAAGACTACAGATACCCCGAACAAACCTCCTGCGCTCAGGCGTGGCCAGGCTGCCACTTGCAAGATATATCCTGAACACATCAAAATGTGCCGGGCGAAGAGGCCGGTAGTTAGTCGGCAGAGACGGCTTGTCCGTTGCCTCGCCAAACAAGTCAATTTGAGCTGTGTTGCGCCTCATGACCTCCTCCCGGGGGGCCACTTTCAGTTACCAACCCGGGATGCCTTCATCCCACTAATGCTCTCCCACCGCTTCACGATGGCATCGCAATAGGCAGGGTTCATCTCTATTACATAAGCCGATCTTCCCGCCTTCTCAGCCGCGACAAGTGTCGTGCCTGACCCCCCAAATGGCTCAAAGATGCTTCCTTCGCTTCCAGTGTATGCCTGAATAGAACGATAAGGAATCTCTACTGGACAAACAGCAGGATGGCCAAACCGCTCAGTCTGGTTAGTGACCGCCGGTATCTCCCATACATCAGTGTGGTACCGCGACATGTAATCCTTCCCCCCTCGCGCCATCTTTGGCATCGGTCCTGGTTTCTGGTAAACGAGAAGGGCTTCCCACTCTAGCGCTGGATAGTAACAACCATTGCGAAGAATGTGGAAGTTCCTTGGCACCGCATAGTTGGCCCCTGTCTTCTTCCATATGATAGTATCCAAGTACTGAAGCTGGCACTCTTCGAAAAGTCTGGAGTGCTGACTGACGTGATCGTGGTGCGTGCTGCACCCATTAGCTATGTTCCAGACACAGACTGCTCCATCCTTCATGACTTCGCGGCAGTTTTCGATAATCTTTCGCATATCTTGAAGATATGATTGGTATACGTCCCAGTGAGAGTAAGTCCGCTGGTTGAAATAAGGCGGGCCGCCAAACACGTGGTCTACGAGATGTTCCTCCGTGAGTACCCTAACGGAACCCATATCTCTCGAATCGCCACATAGCAAGCGATGGTTTCCGAGAACATAAAGGTCTCCCGGCCGCGTCATCGGGGGAATATCCGCAACGTCTGCAACCGCATCTTCATCGACGCCTTCGGTAGATAAGAGGCGCCTTAGCTCTTCGTCGCTGAAACCAAGATTCTTGATATCGACATCCTCAGACCGCAGTTCCTCAAGGATATCCCGGAGCTTTGGGAAATCCCAGTCCGCGATTTTGGCGGTCTTGTTGTCGGCAACGGAAAACGCCCGCCGCTGGGCATCGGTCATCTCAATTATGATGACCGGAACCTTCGTCACACCAAGTTGCTGCGCCGCCTTCCAACGGGTGTGGCCGGCGATGATAGTCAATTGACTGTCACACAGTATCGGGACATTGAAGCCGAAGGTCCTTATGCTCTCGGCAACCGCAGCAACTGCGTGCTCATTTCGCCTTGGGTTATCCTCCCAGGGGTGTAGCCGTGCTAATTCAACTTCCTGAACTTGGAGCATCAGTTCACCATCTTCAATGAGAATATTTGTTCTTATTATAGTATCCGGAGCACGAAAGCGCAAGGGGATTCTGTCATAGATTGTCATAGATGGCACACACCCGACACTAAATGAGCCTACACTCTGCTGCCAATCCAGTGCCCCCAAGCCAACGGACCAAGTTCATTTTGCAGCTATTATGACGTGGAGTTCACTCGACATCGCGGATGGCCGTCTCCCCATCCAGCCCCGTAAATACAAAAAACCTCAGCCGCTTACGGCTGAGGTCAAAATTCAGATATTGGTGGAGACGGGGGGGAATTGAACCCCCCGTCCAGAGGCAAGCCCCCAGGATGTACTACAGGCTTAGCCGGCTCTTTGGTCTTACCGCTGCGGCCTCAACCGGTCGAGTCCGCAAGGGCCAGCCGATGTTTCTTAAGCAGCCCCCATCGGCGTCAGGTCTGCTGCACCCCGGCTTTGCGTCACCCGTCCCCGGCCCGTCGGGGTGAGACCGGAGCGGATGTCACTGCCTAGTTAGGCAGCGAAAGCGTAAGCTTTTTCGCCAGTTACTGTTTTGCCACCGTTTTACGAGCTAGCGGCAACCTCGGCCTGCAATCCCAAGTAACTCTACCACTGTCGAGCCCTATCGTCCCCATCCACTACTATTATATCACCGGACCACTGACTTCATCGCGCGGTCCATCTCCCGCTTCTGGTCTTTCTCCTTGATCGACTCCCGTTTGTCGTATGCCTTCTTGCCCCGGCCCAACCCCAGTTCTATCTTGGCCCGGCCGCGTGTTATGTAAAGTTTCAGCGGCACCAGGGTGAACCCTCTTTGCGCCACCTTGCTCCCCAGATTGGCTATCTGCTCCCGGTGAAGCAGCAGCTTCCGCGGCCGGGTCGGGTCGTGGTTAGAATAGCTGCCGGCATCGTAACGGGCGATATTGGCGCCAAGCAGCCACACCTCCCCCTTTTCCGGTTTGGCGAAGGCCTCGGCGATGCTGACGCGCCCTGCCCTGACCGACTTGATCTCCGTTCCGGTGAGGGCGATGCCCGCCTCAACGGTCTCGAGGATCTCGTAGGTGTGGAAGGCCTTGCGATTTACGCTGACGGTCTTGTCGTTCTTGTTCTCGGCCATTTCCAACCTGATACGAAGAAGCTATTATCGGGGTGTGCGCAGCCTGAGTCTAGCATCAGCGGCGTCTTTTGGCAACGTCGAGAGAATCCATAATGCGCCCTTGCATCGGGCGCTGCGAAGCACGAAAATAACTGCTATCTGCCGTGGGGCGCGAGCCCTTCGGCGTCGCTCAGGGTAGACTCCGCGAAGCAATCTCACGCCTTTTGGTCTAGCCTATTCTTAAGAAGTCCCGATGCAGCGCAAAGACGAATGGGGGACTATTTTCGAGGGAGAGCCGGAGGCGAGGGAGGAAGAAGGCCCACATAAAAGTCTCAGGGACTGGTTACTTCCCCCGATGCCTCTGCTGCCCATGAAACCAGTCCCTGAGATTGACAATAATTGCCTTTGAGATTCATCTTCATTATGGAGTATTCCGTCGGAAAAGTCAAATTTGCGACGGCCTGTTTTTGAATCTACGATAGAGCAGACCATGCCCGCCCTGGGCCGACGGCGCACCACGAACGATGGAACCGGGCCGATGGATCGGCCTCGCCACCTTTACGTAAAAGGGGCAACGGAAGACTCGCGCAGCGGCGGATATTGTTCTAATTCGCCTTAGTCGTCAGGATGGCAGGTAAACTGGTGGCACCCCGACTTGTCGGGGCCTGTGCGTTCTCCCAAATATTCTTCTGCCATCTTGATTGCAAAATAGAATAAGAGCTCGGACCTACCGCAACTGGATTACGCTGGCTTCCAGTCTGCCGTCGCATATCTCTATCAAGCCTACGGTCCCTAGCTGGTACATACCGTTGGGCAAAGTGGGGCTGCCCGGGTTGATTATCAAGATCCCCTTGTAGCTCTCCACGATGGCCACATGGGTATCTCCCGAAACGATGATGTCCACCGGTCCCCCGAACTCCCGCTCCATGGCCTTTTCCAGAGTACACCACGGCGGCTCGGGGTATTCGACCGCGTGGGACATCCCCAGCCGCAGTCCGTCCAGGTCGAGGACGTGGCTCTCTTTGATCCGGCGGTCCTCAAGCTTGGCGCTGTCGCCGTTGCCCCGGGCCGCCAGGACAGGCGCCACGCGCTCCAGCTCATCCAGCACCGCGAGCTCATAGATGTCTCCGGCGTGGAGGATAAGGTCGACGCCTTGAAATGCCTCCGTTACCTGGGGAGGCAATGTCTTAACGTCCCTGGGGATATGAGTATCCGATATCAGACCGATACGCATTCAGTGATATGTCTTCTTGTCTAGACGAGTTGAATTATCTCGGCCCTGGCTTTGCCCAGTTCTATGGTGAGCATCCCCACCGTTCCCAGACGGGGCCGGTAAAAGGGGAGAGTGGCGCTCCCCGGGTTCACCAGGAGCACTCCCTTGTAGGTTTCCACTAAGGGCTCGTGGGTATCGCCGAAGACCAGGATGTCCATAGGTCCGCCGAAGTCCTTCTTCATGCGTTCGTCCAGCGGCTGCCAGACCCACTCAGGATAGGGGACAATGTGCGATAACCCGAGTTTAAGGCCGTCTATCTCCAGCCTGTGCTTCTCCTTGACCCGCGGGTCTTGCAGAAGTCGGAAATGGTCGTCGTCACCCCGCGCCGCCAGCACCGGTGCGATGGCCTGGAGCTCGTCCAGTACTGAAAGCTGATAGATATCGCCGGCGTGGAGGATCATATCCACGCCGCGAAACACGTCGGCGACCTGGGCAGGCAGGCCTTTCGCCGCATCCGGGACATGGGTGTCCGAGAGCAGACCTATGCGCAACATCAACCTCCCCGAAACGATGGCTAATTCTAACATCTCCAGCTTCACGTTGCAACCGAAGCTGCCGGCCCGCAGGGTTCGCCTCTACGCGTTTCCTCTCAGGGTCGTTGCACTATGTAACGTCTCAGATGGATGTAGCGGCGCCGCCTGTCATGCTGAGCCGAAGCGAAGTCCCGATACATCGGGAGGGCTGGGGGGTACCCGAAGGAGTCTAACCC
>JACQTY010000173.1 GCA_016210545.1 Chloroflexota bacterium | reverse complement strand
TTCACCATGTCTGCGGTCACCTTCACGTCATCGGGGCTGGGGGTGGGGTCGCCGGAGGGGTGGTTGTGCGCTACTACAAAAGCGGGGCTGTTCTCCCGAATGGCCATCTTGAAGACGTCAGCGATGCGTACGACTGCGGTATTGATGTTCCCGGTGTAAACGTGTTGGGTCTTTACCACCTGGTTGCGGTTGTTCAGGAGCACGACCCACAGCTCCTCCTGCTCCAGAAACCCTATCTGGTGCTGGAGAAGGTGGAATACATCCTCAGGGGACTTCACCACGTCGCGCTCGGCGAGTTGAAGGGAACCGAGACTTCTTGCGATCTGTAGCGCGGCCTGGACCTGGCAGGCCTTGGCCTCGCCAATGCCTTTCACCCCGCAAAGCTCGCCGATGCTGGCGTTCACCAGTCCGCTCAGGCCGCCAAAGTGGGCCAGCAGGTCAGTCGCCAGCGCCACCGCCGACTTCGAAGCCGAGCCTGTCCGCAGAATGATGGCCAGTAGCTCGGCAGGGGACAAGGCGGAGGCCCCGTGAGCGCGTAGCCGCTCACGGGGCCTGTCCGTTGGAGACATGTCCCGTATCAGAGGATGATATTCGACTTTGGAGGCGCCCATAACCGCCCCCTGTTGTTATTTTACTTCGGCCTTGGCCCCGGCGGACTCGATCTTCTCTTTCAGTTTCCCGGCCTCTTCCTTGTTGACCGCCTCTTTGACCACCTTGGGGGCCGCCTCTACCAGGTCCTTAGCCTCTTTCAGTCCCAGGCCGGTGATCTCACGGATAACCTTGATGACGTTGATCTTGTTGGGGCCGATTTCCTTCAGGGTAACCGAGAACTCGGTCTGCTCTTCAACTGCGGGCGCGGCTGCTGCGGCGCCAGCGCCAGCGGCAGGGGCGGCGGCCACCGCCACCGGGGCGGCTGCGGTCACGCCTAATTCCTTCTCCAGCGTCTTGACCAGATCGGATAGCTCAATCACCGTCATACCCTTGATGGCGGCTACCAGTTCTTCCGTTGTCATTACTTTCCCTCCATCTTTGTTTGCTATTTCTTTTATTGAGAACTGTGTTCCGACGCCCCGTCACTGAGCAGGCTGTGCAGCGGGGGCAGCGGCAGGGGACGACTCCAGTTGCTTGATGCGCCCCTGCAATACGCCCGCCAGTCCGGCCATCGGGGCTGAAAGCAGGCCCAGCAGAGTCGCCACCGGCGCATTGAGTTGCCCCAGCACCCTGGCGACCAGCACCTCTTTGGAAGGGAGCATCGCCAAGTTCTGTATCTCGGCGGTGGTGATCAGCTTTTGCCCCAGCAGCCCGCCCTTGATCTGCAAAGCGCTACGGGTCATCCTGATGTAGTTGGTGAGCGTCTTCGCTGCCGTCACTTCGTCCTTCTTGCCAAAGGCCATCGCCGTCGGGCCTTTCAGCAGGGGTTCCACGGCAGACTTCCCGGTCTTCCCTGCAGCTATGAGCGTGAGGGTGTTCTTGACTACATGGAACTCGACGCCGGCATCCCGCAACTGCTTGCGCAGCCTGGTCATCTCGGCGGCGGTAAGTCCCCGGTAGTCCGTGGCCACCACCAGCTTACTCTCGGCCAACTGCTTTTCGACCTCGTCGATAAGGGTAGCTTTTTCCTCTTTTTTCATCTCACCTCCTGAAACAAGAAATCCTTGCCTGAAGGCAAGGATTTTGTATACCCCGATGTACCGGGGGGCGATACCATTTGCTGACCTTGCCTCGGCAGGCCCGTATTAAGCCCTCGCGGGCGCCTGCGGTCTAGGGCACAACCTATGTTATCAAAAGATGGGGCGGTTGTCTACAGGCACAGCCTCACACCACTACCACGGAGAATCCATCATGCCCGGTTGCACGGGGCGCCGCGAAGTATGAAGATGGGCTTCCCGCGGCCCGTAGTCCCGCAATTCACTGAGCAAACTTGGCCCGATAAATCGGGCAACCACGTTTGCCGAGGGCTATTTGCTGGGGAATCCCTCGCGCCGATGCGTCGGCGCGCCCCCTTTACTAAACTGACCCTTACCCATATCCTGGGTTGCTGGACACAGGGGGATTTCGGGGTTGTGGGACATTGGTCGCGGTTACTGCTCTGAAAACAAACAACCCCCGTCATTGCGAGTGAAGCGAAGCAATCTCATGACTTTCAGGT
>JACQTY010000177.1 GCA_016210545.1 Chloroflexota bacterium | reverse complement strand
CGGAACGGCCCCTTCGTCGGCGCCGGGCCGGGAGCCCACTCCTTCCTGCGAGGCGCCCGCTTCTCCATCCTGCCCGGGCCCCGGGAGTACATCGCCGCCGTCAAGCAGCTGGAGTCCCGCAAAACAGGACCGCCCGCCCTACCTCCCGAGGGCCCGCGCCTGTCAGGCCCGGAGCCCCTGCAAGCCATCGCCCCCGTGGACGGCTTCGACCCCATCTCCGAGGAACTGGAGCGCAGGGAGACCCTGATCCTGGGCCTCCGCCTCAATGAAGGAGTCTCCTTAGAAGGCTACGCCGCCCGCTACGGGGCGAGCCCTCTCGACCTCTACCGCCCCGCCCTGGAGCAGTCCATCGCCGACGGCCTCCTGGCCCTGGAGGCCTGCCCTGAGCGGAGCGAACGGGGCGGCGTCCTCCGCCTGACGCCTCGGGGCCGCCTCCTGGCCAACGAGGTCTTCGTCCGGGTCCTCGGGTAACGGGCCCGCTCAGGGTTGCCTAAGCGGGCTTGCAGTTACTGACCAGCCAGCGTTCGCAAGAACACCCGGAGACCATCGAACGCCGGGGATTCAAACCCCCAATATCCCTTGAGCGCGCCTTCGCCCACTCTCGCGACGGGGTCTGCTTTTGACGCCAAGAAGGCGTGTGTCCGCGTTTTCCATTCGTTCGAAGACTCGAGGGCATTCTTGTCGCGCAAACACTGTATGAACTCTTGAACACAAGCGGCCTGCTCCGTCCCCTCTATTGAGTTCCAGCACAGCGTTTCTATGCTACCCGGTGATTGACCGTCAGGCGATATGAAAACTCCTACCGAGAGATTACCCTGGGTGAACTCGGAGGGCTGCGATGGGCGTGCCAAATTCAAGCGTTCAAGATCACTTAGAGCCCTCTTGAATGCCTGGCTAGAGTTGTCATTTGCATCACGAATAATACCTACACTAATTAGTGTAATTCCCATCGACCGCGCCTGAGCTAGAACAGCCTGCCCTCGAGCTACGAAGTTCGTCTCACCCGCTATATCGAAAACATCAAGGCTGCTGATGTCCAAATGTTTCAGCAAACCTTCGATAAGGTTTTGCTCATCGCGACCTTCGACCCACAGCAGACGGTTTTTAGTGACCTGCCTAGGACCTTGCGCCATTAGCGCAGCTCCAGATCAAGTTCTAATGCGGACCGGAGTTTTTCCCTGGAATATGACTCCACTCGGACAAGGTCTCTGGCTTTGTAAAGCTTGTGGATCCAAAGGTCGTAGCCCTCTTTGGATTCTCCGATGCCGCCCTTTGACTTCGCTTGCGACGCCTGCACTGCTGCCCTGACGCATTCTAGGCTGTGGGTAGTCGCAAACAACTGCACATCAAACTGTCGGCAAAGTTGGAAGACCTGAGACCACAAGACCGGCAAGACCTGGTGATGAATACCGTTCTCGATCTCATCAACCACTAGAAGCCCGTTCTGGGCAGTGTACACGCTCACGAACAAAATGAGGCTTCTAACCGCACCACCGCCAAGTGCTTCTATGGGCACTAGCTGTCCGAGACCGATATCGGCAACTATCGAAAAGGCTGCCTGCTCGGTAATGATTTCGATATTCTTGACAGATGGGTGTACCAATCGGAGAAAATCAACAAGCTTATCCTTGTGGCCAGCTTGAATAACACGCGACATACGCTCAACCGTGTCTCCGACAGGAGACCACGGAATTGAGCCTACAAGGATGATAGCACTGGGGCGAGCAGTCCTTTTCCGGACTCCGGGCAACAGGACTTGTCCCGCTAAAGGATGCAGTACAACGTCTTGCACTTCCTTTCTGGATTGCCCGTCTTCCTCGTACTCGATCACAAGGCGACCCAAAGGTGTGGAGACCTGCAACGCTTCGCGAACTCCAGGTTCCTTTTCAGCACTTCGGAATCTCTCTTCCCCCGCAGAGGTGGATGCCGGGGGTACCAGCCGCTGCGGCATCAAAGGGCTTACTTGCTCTTCGTAGTTTATGGTAAGGCGGGACCATACGCCTGCTTCCTTTGCTTTAATCGAAATCGGGCTTCCACCAAGCTTTAGTAGAGGGTTAGAGCCAACACGCTCGGTGCGCTGAACATGAGGGTTCCATAGGAGTGGTGGGTTGTCCCTACCGTGGAAGAGCCAGAGGGCTTCACCTAGGCTGGTTTTCCCGACTCCATTCATTCCTGTAAACAGGTTGAACTGTCCCAGGGTTGGCACTTTGACATCCTCCAACCCTCGATATCTCTCAACGACAAAGGACGTTAGCATGGTGACCCACCCCTTTTCCTGGCGACAAGCAGCAAGCCGATACTATGATACCAGTGCAGGGTTGGCTCTCATAGTCCTAGAAGGCCCGAATACCTTGCGGTATTGCCGAGATCAGGCCACATCAGCTCGCCCAATACCCGCTACCGTGCCCAAAAATAGAGCAGGCATTGCTGCGCTTGAGGTTCGCCAAGCTCAGCGATGCGGGAGCACAGAGGGTCTCCACCCCCCACCTCAGTCTTCGCCTCCTATACTTGGCCTAAAGTCACCCGCACACGCGCGAGACCCTGCCCATGCACGTCATCGGCACGGCGGGCCACGTGGACCACGGCAAGTCCGCCCTGGTCCGGGCTCTCACCGGCACAGACCCCGACCGCCTCCGGGAGGAGAAGGAGCGGGGCATGACCATAGACCTGGGCTTCGCCTGGCT
>JACQTY010000175.1 GCA_016210545.1 Chloroflexota bacterium | reverse complement strand
GGGTGGGGCGCTCCCCGCTCCCCAGATGCTTCGCGGAGTTCACCCTGAGCAACGCCGAAGGGGCTCAGCATGACAGGTGACATGGCCTCTCCGATATGGGACTCTCCTATATAATGCAAAGAACCTGGCGACCCAGCGGACCCAAAGAAGCCAGCGCCAAGGGATCCCCGCCGCGCGCTCGGCGGTGAACGACTCTGGTTATCTCCCCGCCACACCCATAGGGGTGACATTTTTCGTAATGGCCTCCACGACCGCCGGATCGAAGAGTACCCCCGTGTTCTGCTGAAGGTAGCGCACAGTCTCGTCGTGCTGCAGGTCGGTGCGGTAGGGCCGTTCCGAAGTCATGGCCGCGAAAACGTCGGCCACGGCCAGAATCTTAGCTCCCAAAACGATTTCGTTCCCGGCCACGTGTCCGGGGTAGCCACTGCCGTTCAGCCGTTCATGGTGTTGGGCCGCCATGGAATGAACCTGAATTGGAAAGCAGCACTCCCTCAGCATCGCCGTTCCGATATTCACGTGAGACTCCACCAGCCGGCGCTCGTATTCGTTGAGCACTCCCGGCTTGCGCAATACCTCCAGAGGTATGGCGACCTTGCCCACGTCATGCACCATGGCCGCGACCCAGATTTCGTCTACCTCCCCGGGTGATAGCTGCAATCCCCTGGCGATATTCGCCGACACCTGCGCCACGTACTCGCAGTGGCTGCGTAGCTGCGGGTCCCGGGCGCCGACGGGCACCAGGAGCGCCAGGGCCACCTGCCGGAGGTTGTCATCCATGGCTGTCTGCCCTCGCGCCCACCCTGTCTGACCCGACGCCAGACTTCATCAGGCGCCCATCGCCGTCGCGTGGGAACAGGGAAGAGACCGCCTCAATCAGGCGCTCCCCGGTGAAGGGCTTGTTAACGATGCCCACGATTCCCATGGATTTCCTCTGGTTCTCATCCAGCTCTACATTCCACCCGGTGACCAGCAGCACCGGCGTCCCCGGCCTGATTCTCTGTACAGATAGCGCTACATCGCCCCCCGTCATATCCGGCAGGCCCCAGTCGCAGATAACCGCGTCAAACGGGCCAGACTGAAACGACGCCAGGCCCTCAACGCCAGCATGGGCCAGGGTAAGCCGGTATCCCTGCTCCGTCAGCGCCGCCTTGATCGATTCGCCGACCTCCTTGCTGTCCTCGATTACCAGTACGCGGCCGGTGCTCATTTCCACTTCCGGGCACGGAGGCGGATGCGGCCCGGCCACCGGGGCGGAAACAGGCAGCCGAACGGTGAAAGTAGACCCCTTGCCTGGCTCGCTTTCGACATCGATCCTGCCGCCGGACCTGTCCACGCCGAGTTGGGCCACGCTCAGGCCCAGACCTGTGCCCTGGGCGCCTTTGGTGGTAAAAAACGGCTTGAACAGGTTCTGCCTGGACTCGGGGGCAATCCCGATGCCCGTGTCTCTCACGGATATGGCTATCCAGCCCGCCTGCTCCCTGGTGCTCACCCCCAGCCTGCCGCCCGCGGGCATGGCGTCGATGGCATTGAAGAGAAGGTTGAGCAAAGCCTGCCTCAGGTCTGCAGGTTCTCCTCGGACAGGGCCGACCGTATTGAGGTCCAGTTTAGTATCTATGAATATGCCGGACTTCTCCCGGCGGTCAGCTATACGATGCTCGGCCATGGACAGGGCGTCCTTGACTATCTGATTGATGTCGATGGCCGCGGCGCCCTCCACGCCTTGCTGCCTGACATATCCCTGCAGCTTTCTGACGATCGCCGCCCCGTCCTGGGCGGCTTTAAGAACGATCTCCAGGTCGCTTTTCACCCGGCCGTCCGTTGCTCTTTCCAAAGCCATCTCGGTCCGGGAGAGCACAGCCGTCAGGATGTTGTTGAAGTCGTGGGCTATCCCCGCTGTCACCTGACCGACGGCGCGAGTTCTTTCCGAACGGATAAGGCTGTCCTGGGCAGAGCGGAGCTCCAGGTAAGCCTTTTGCAGGTCGCTGTAAAGCCGGGCGTTCTCGATATTCACAGCTAGCTGATTTGAAATGGCTGAGACGACAGCGATGTCGTCAGCGAAGTATGGCCGCTGCCCCCGTTTAGGCCCCAGAGTAAGGATGCCCACCAGCCGGCGGCGACAAACGAGGGGAACCAGCCATTCGTACTCCAGCCCGTTCAGGCCGTGCTTCTCAGTTGCCCGTAGGACAGTGGACTCCAACATGATCTCAAGGTCGCGCTGGCAAACAGGCAGGTTGTGCCTCTGCAGCAAGGCAAGGCCGGGATAGCTTACAGGTATGCTGACGCCCTGAGAGACCTCGGAGCGCTCCCCGGCGACAGCTTTGACCTCAAGAGCGCTTTGTTCGGTGTTGAGCGCGAAGATAGCTGCGTTCCGGCAATCGAAAGCCTGGAGGACAGCTTTCACAATAGCCGGCGCCAGCTCGTCCATATTGAGGACCGATGCCGTGGTGGAACTGATCTGTTGTAGGGCTTTTTCGTAACCGTACTGCTGGCCCAGGAATAACCTGTCCATCCACACCTGGAACATTTTCCTCAGGGGCTGGGAAGCTATGACCAGCAGTAGCGCAACGGGGACCAGCAATAGCCACAGTTCGACGTCCCCTATTTGGGCGTTATATCTCTGTATCAGCCCAATCATGCCGACGTAGGCCCCGTTCAAGGCCAGGGCAATAGCCAGGTAGAAGACGCTTCTCCTCAGGATGATGCCCGGGGTCAGGAACTGGTGTCTGACGACCCCATAGGCCACGATGAGGCTGAACATCAGGTTCGCCAGCAGGTCGAACGGGTAACCGCTCAGGCCGGGAACTGCGTTGAGGAGGACACCGGAGAAAACAACGATGGTTCCCAGGATGGGGTACCTCAAGTCACTACGTTCATGGTGCAGGGGCTTCTTGAAGTAGGAATGGAAATACAGTGTCGCCGAGCCGATGACGGTCGCCAGCACGTAAAGCCATACTACCGGCATCCACTGACCAAATTGAATGGACACCATTCCGCCGGTGTTGGGTATCACCTGGACATCCTTGACGAGCAGACCGGCGATATCCAAGAGGATAATCAGGGCGCCCCAGGCGTACCATGTCAGCACTATGGGCGTAGTCCGTTGCTTAGGGCGAGGGAACTGGGTTGACATGTGCATCATGAAGGTCATAGCGAAAGTAGGTAACCCAATCTCCATCCTCAACCAGAACAAAGGGGACGGGGGCACATCGGCGTGCATCATCCAGGAAAAGAGCCCCCACAGCCCGGTTGCGGCCAGAAAGCCGCCAAATATGCGGCCGACTACGGTCCTGAGCCAGATCCTGGCCAGCGATGCCAGCAGCAGGGTGTTGATAACGAAGGAAACGAACGGGACGAGGATAATCCAGCTCACGCCACTGCCCCGGCCTTTCTACTCAGTTGCAGGACCCTGTCTATGACCTCATCCGATGTCTGCATACGCTGGTCACTCATCCACGGCGCGTCCCTGCCCTCCCTCGACATCTCCTGTCTCCATCTGAAGACCGTGCCATGGGGCAGCAAGGTCAAACGCAATGGGTCGCATCCCAGCATCTTCTCTATGTTCATATAGTCCCTGTCCAGGACCGACAGACTCTCATTGAGCCGCCTCTTTGCTTCGCCCGGTTGGGCGCCATGGTTTGTGTCCACGTAGATGTGCAGTACCGGGTAGCCGCCTTCGATCTCCTTTCTGGCAAACCAGCCGTCGCAGGATATCTGCGCCCTCTCCAGGCCGGCCCCGATAAACCGCTCGTCGATCCGGGCGAATGCAGCCATGTTGATAAGCCTATCGGCCCGCCCCTTTATCGTGAAGTGAGGTTGCCTTATTCCAGTTTTCGCGTCTTCCAGAGCGGTTATCTGCACCAGGTCCCCGGTGCGGTAGCGGACGAACGCCCCGCCGTGGAAGCTGGTAAACACCACCTCATAGACCTCCCCCGCCTTGAGCTGGTCGAACAGAACTGTAGTCGGTTGGACGGAAGGGTTCCGTCGATTGATGACAACCTCGGGCTCAGGTATGAACTCCAGGAAACCGAAGTTCGGCTGGAAAGTAAAGTGCCCCTTGGCCCATGTCGGCGTCCCGATGCACGAGCAGTATTCAGTCATCGGGAAAATATCAAACAGGTCCGCTCCCCAACAGCGCTTTATCCGTTGTCCAAAGAGAGCTGAATCTGCTCCGCCGCCCACAACGCCCTTGATCTTCCACAGGTCCCTGGGCAACAGGGGGCCTCTCGTCGAGAGTTTTCTTAACCTGCCGGATGCCACGCGAGACATGGCCTTTGGACCACCTATGTGCCGCAGGGATGGCGACTGCAATGCGAACTGCTCGCCCATTCTTGCCAATACGCTCGTAACGCCCAACATGACGTCCAGGCCACTGCGAAGGGCCATCTGGAACGCCTGGGCTGACTTCTCCTCAATGGTCGAGCGGTCGAAAGCTTCACTGGTTGGCGGGATAAGGCGGAAACCGAAGTGCTCGGCCGCGCCGCGAAGCGCGGTGCCGGCAAACCACGGAAGCGGGGGCGAGGCATTGAGGACGGCATCGCCTGGCTCTAAAGAAAAGCGCCCCTCGGCGGGAGAGGATGCCAGGATAAAGATCTCAAGAACATAATCCAGCAAGAGTTCATACGTCTTTGGTGTAACCGGGATGGCCTTCCGGCTTCCACCGGGGCCGCTGGCGCGCATCCACAGGCGTGGCTTCGCCGGCAGGGCTGCCTCTCTCTTTTCGGGCAGATAGGGGTCATAGCTGGCATAGGTAGTCAAAGGCGCCCGGGTACGGAACTCCTGCACGGTCAGGGGAGCATTCTCCCCCAGGAAATGCCGCCCCAGCTCGCACCGGGAAAGGAGACCGATCTGCTCCAGGAGCAGCTCCTCCTGCGCGGCCATGAACTGGGGGATATTTAGATAGAAATGCCCGCAGAACCTCTCCCAGATCAAGTCCTTCCTGCCGCTATGCCAGACGTCTACCGAGGTGGTCATTCAAGGCTCCTTTCTCTTCCAGGTGTTGAGGAAACGTTTGAAGCTGGCCGCGTTGGGTATCAGCATAGGGGTCTGCCGTCGATAGGCCGGGTAGTCGGAAAAGGCCCGGGGTAAGAAGAGCCTGTCCTCCAGCACCACCCACACTATCTCTAACGCCAGCCAGACGGGAGCAGCTATTAAGAGAGGTTGCGAGCGAGTGCCCAGCAAGAGGCCGGCAAGGAAGACGGCGAACCACAGGGCCCCGGGGTGCCGCGTCAGGGCGTAGGTGCCAGTGGTGACCAGTTGGCTCCCCGCGCCGCGGCGGGCGTAGCTGGCCAGGAACGGTATTTCGATGAAGATGGAGTAGACAAGGAGACAAAAGCCCACCGGGGCCAGCGCCCACCCCAGCGGCGGCAGCCACGCCGGCAGGGAAAACCTCTCCACTCCCACCGATACCCCGTAAAGGGCGTAGAGCTGCATGGCGACCACAGTTGCAATAATGATCGGCTTGAGCACAGGTACCCTCTTTAAGGAGACCAAATCCAAAGAAAAAGCTATCAGAAAGCCGATAGCCCCTACCCATAATGCTGTCATCTCATCTCCCGGAAGTAGCGTCTCCCGCTTTGCGCATAGGCGCCAAAATAGGCCCACGGCGTAGGGGCAACCCAGAGTTCACCTGTTACAACATATTCCTGACCAGATAGCGCTAACTGATCTGGGGCATGGGGGAGATGGCCCCGCAACGCGTCATTCCAGCGAAAGCCCCGGTACATCGGGGACCCCGCAGTGCTCACGTCTCCTGGATTCCGGCTCGGCGGCCGGAATGACAGGTGGTGTAGCGCCTCCCGCTATCTGTCTAAGTACGGGCGCTCAAGGCATTCTGCTGGAACGAGTGCCCAGAGTTTACCCTGAGCCTGCCGAAGGGGAGATTGAGAGGGTTTTGACGTTGGATCCAAGTTCCTCATGCTGGGAGAGCACCTTCCCGCCTTAGCTCCTCAGATACCCTTCGCTCTGGCTCAGGGCGACATTCTAAGAAACTATCTCAAAATGATATTGGTAGTCCAGACGGGGTGCGTCAGGGTTCCAACCTCTCCCCCTGCCCGATAGCGGGCCACCCCCTCTCCGAATCGGAGAGGGGGCCAGCATCTGGCTTAAAT
>JACQTY010000176.1 GCA_016210545.1 Chloroflexota bacterium | reverse complement strand
GACCCCCATGCGGTTGGTCTCCACCGGCAACTGAGCCCCCTTCACCACCTTCGTCCCCTTCTTCACCATGTCCCGCTGCTCATCACGCCACTGGAAGAGCTGGTCCAGCAGATCAGGCTTCTTCTTCGACTTCGATGTCATGAGTCCCTCCTTACTATGATTTGGAACGATGTGTCAAGCTACGTGCCGAATTGGCGGCGTGGCAGCCCCTTGCCAGTCCGGAGACTCGGCCTTCTGTTCCAGGGGAGCGCCCAGGGTCTCGAAGAACGGATTAAAGATGAACGCCATCCACTCGGCGGGCTGCCCGGACGGGTCGGCGTTGAAGTGCTGGTGTTCACATCCGTTCGGCTTCACCGGAAGGAGAATGAGGTCGTCCTTTTCCCAATCATATCTGACGCCGTCCACCACCGTATAGCCCTTGCCTTCCAACACGAACAGCCCCAACCCCCCCTGGTGCACGTGCCTGCCAGAATGCTTCTGTATCCGGTGAATGAAAATAGACCAGTCGGGGACAGCCTGTTTGTCCCAGAACTTGGGATGGCAAAAATACTTTATGAGACCCTGGCGGCTCTGCTCCCAGGGCGTGTCTTTGCCCTTTAGAACGACCGCGCCTTCCAGCCGCAGGCGCAGCCAGTTCTGGCGGAAACGGTAGCCAAAATCGTAAATGTTCTCCTGAGGTTCCGGCTCCTTGCCCCGTTCGAGGACCTTTTCTACCACGGCGGTCACCTCCTCGGTGCAAATCCAAATGAATGAGTCCGTAATGCCTGGCGCCACGGCAACCAAAGGATGACGATGGGCGACACCTTCCCTGCGCCATTGTTTCGCCCGGCGTCGGAGAGACAGTCATTGCGGATGATAGCTTAGGTTGAATCCCATGTCAAGGGGGTCTTTGCTGTCTTTGCTGTCTGTCGGCGCCAACCCGTACAAGAATGTTACTGAAGAGACTCTGACTTGACAAGCGGTTTTTTGAAGCCGTATAATTTGCCCAATCTTGTACCCGTCGGCATTGAGACAGAGGGGAAGGCATGGCTGTTACGAAAAACGGGACAATGGCCAACGTGGAGTTGCCTCCGAGCGATCCGTGGAGCAAGCTCGCCGGATTCTCCGCGACCACCATGTCCGCCCTCTTTCTTGAACGGTGTCAGCGTACTCCCGGCAAGGTGGCCTTCAGGGTAAAGGAAATGGGGATATACCGGGAGGTCACCTGGCGGGAGTATCTGGAACGGGTGGAGAGCCTCTGCCTGGGACTGCTGGAGCTGGGGCTGGAGCCAGGGGACAGAGTAGCTATTATGGGGGATACCTGCCCCGCCTGGGCATACGCGGACCTGGCGACCCAGTGCGCCGGGGGCATAAGCTTCGGGATCTACTCCACCAGCTCTCTCTCAGAGCTCCAGTATCTGATAAAAGACGCTGGCGCCAAGTTCTTTGTCGCCGAGAACCAGGAATACGTAGACAAGGTCCTGGCTGTTTGCGGCGATCTGCCCCACCTCAAGAAGGTTATCGTGGCCGACACCCGGGCCATGTTCCTGTACAATGATCCAAGGCTGATGAGTTTTCGAGACCTCGAAGAGCTGGGGGCACGCAAGAGGTCTGCTGCACCCGGCCTGTTCCGGGACCTGGTCTCCAGGCGCAAGCCGGAAGACATAGCCACTCTCGTATACACTTCGGGCACCACCGGACCGGCCAAAGGCGTCATGCTTTCCCACCACGCCTTTCTTTGGGGTCACCTGGGCCTTGCCGCCGTCTATCCCGAGACGTTCTTGAATCCCCGTACCAGGACCGTAGCCTATTTGAGTCCGGCGCACATATTGGGCAAGCTTCAGGACATCTATCTCCCCATGTTGGGAGGCTACGTGACCCACTTCGGTGAATCGTTGGGAAACATGGCGGAAACGGTATTTGAAGTCGGACCGACTGCCCTTATGGGCCCACCCCGTATTTTCACCAAGTTCGCTTCCCAACTGGCAGCCCAGATAGAGACCAGCGACTGGCTCAAGAAAGGGGCATACCATCTGGCCATGAAAGCCGGGAGGAAGTATGCTTCGCTGAGATGGGAGGGCAAGCAGGACTGGCGGCTGGAAGTCGCCTACAAGCTGGCTCATTGGTTTGTTTTCCGCCCGCTACTGGACAAGGTCGGGTTCAAGAACATCACCCTGGCGCTGACGGCCACCGCGCCGGTGCCTCCTGAGACCGTAGCCCTGTGGCACACGTGGGGAGTGAACCTGCTGGAGCTCTATGGTTGCGCCGAGTTCGGGTTGGGCATGGCGCAAAGGGCCGCTTTTTCAAAGCCCGGGAATACCGGCATACCATTGCCCCGGGTGGACTACCGTCTGACAGACCAGGGAGAGTTGGTAATCAGCTCACCGGCCGCGATGGCAGGTTACTGGAAAAACGAAGAGGCCACGCTCCTTGCCAAGAAGGACGGCTGGGTGTATACCGGCGACGTGGTACAGGTAAATTCCGGCGGCTCCATAGCGATTGTGGAAAGGGTCAAAGACCTGATCGTCACTGCGGGCGGCAAGAACATAACCCCTTCTGAGATCGAGAAGGCCGTCAAGTCCAGCCCCTACATCAGCGAGGCCGTGGTCTTCGGCCACGGGAAAAAGTACCCGGTGCTTCTGATAGAGATCGACTTTGACACGGTGGCCGAGTGGGCGCGTGCCCACAGCATTGCTTATACCTCCTACGCAAGCCTGGCCCACCATCCCGATGTCCTTAAGTTGGTCAACAGAGAGGTGGAAAGGGCAAACCAAAGACTGGGCAACGCGGAACGTATCAGGGTTTTCCGCATACTGCCCAAGGAATTGGACCCGGAAGACGAAGCCGACCCCGTGACGGCTACCCGGAAAGTGCAGCGAAAGAAGATGTATGAAAAGATGAAGGACCTGGTGGACTCCATGTATTGCCAGGAAGAAGAAGCTCGCATTGTTGCCAAACAGGCTGAGATCGGGTAAAACCCGTAAGTAGTGAAGGAGGACATAGTGAAGAAGCATCACGTGCTGGCGGTGGTGGCGGCGATAGTGGTCCTGTTACTGGCAGCCTGTCGCCCGGCTGCATCCACAAAGGAGCCGTACAAGATAGGCATGACCGCGGCTCTCACCGGCCCAGCCGCAGGCACAGCCGGCCCTGAAGCGGAGGGGTTCCGTATCTACATAGCGAAACTGAATGACTCTGGCGGAATAAACGGGCGTCCGGTACAGCTAATCATGCAGGACGACCGGGGCGAACCTACGCAAGCAGCTTCCAACATGCGCAAGTTCATCGACCAGGGCGTTCACATAATCCGTAACACCAGCTCGTCTGCCACCTTTGCGCCAACTGTCCAGGAGGCCAAGCGGTCCAACATCCCCGTGGTCTTCACCTTAACTGCTGCCCCGGAGGCTATGCCACCCAATCCGGACCCCTTAATCTACATGGGCTCGCACGGGTTCGGCATGGGGTCCCCTTTTGTGAACCTCGACATTATGAAAAGCATCACCCCCAACCCGAAGATAGGAATTCTGGGTATGCAGATCCCCGTGTCCACCCTTCAAATGACGAATATGGACAAAGAGGCCAAGCGCATGGGGATCCCTTCCCTTCTGAAGATAGCCCCGGCTGACACGGTGGACATGACCTCGATTGCCCAGGCCTATCAGGAGTGGGGGGCTAACTGGGTCTTCTACTCTGGCCCCGGCGCTTTTTCCACCATGGTCTTCGACGCCCTGCAAAAGGCGGGGTGGAAAGGTAACCTGTTGGACCAGGCGGTGGCAGTGCCGGTTGAGACCACAGAGCAGAAATACAAAGGCAATCCCAATGTGTACGTTGCCAGCGCCTACATTCCCCTGACGGGTGGCCTTCCTGTTCACAAGGAAATCAAAGAGGCCGCCCAGAAGTATGGCTACGGGTCCCTGAACTCCATGGCCATAATCGGTTGGGAGGACGGGGTCCTGTTCAAAGAGATACTGAGCAAGGCGGGCTGGCCAGTAACCACGGAAAAGCTACTCAGGGTTATGCAGAATCTACAGGTCAGCCGCAGTCCGCTTATGGGCCCGCTGAAGTGGACGCCCCAGGACCACGTAGGCAACTATTCCGCCCAGGTCTATCACTGGGACGGGAAGGCCATGACAGGCAGCGGGCCCTGGTATGTCACCGATGCGGAGGGGAAGAACAGGTCCACGGTGAAGGAACTCAAGGACATCAAGTAAAAAGAGGAGCAAGCATTGAAAAAGTGTCACATCCTCGCCGTTGCCCTTGTGATGGCTGTCATGGCGCTGGCCGCCTGCCGGCCGGCGGCGTCCACGAAGGAACCGTACAAGATAGGCATGACCGCGGCTTTGACCGGCCCGGCCGCAGGCACGGCCGGCCCCGAAGCGGAGGGGTTTCGCATCTACATAGCCAAACTGAATGATGCGGGCGGAATAAACGGGCGTCCGGTACAGTTGACCATACAGGATGACCGGGGTGAACCTACTCAAGCGGCTTCTAACATGCGCAAGTTTGCCGACATGGGCATCCACATAGCGCGCAACACCAGCATGTCCGCCACTTTTTTGCCTACCATCCAGGAAGCCAAAAGAGCTAATGTTCCCGTAGTCTTCACCCTGGCCCCACCGACGGAAGCCATGCCGCCCACGCCCGACCCCCTGGTCTACATGGCCTCTCACGGTCAATCCCCCCAGTCTAATTTCTTGTATCTGGATGCTATGAAAAGCCTGACCCCGTCGCCCAAAGTGGGACTGCTCGCCATGCAGATCCCCATATCGCTTCTTGGGATCCAGAACTTGGATAAAGAGGCCAAACGTATGGGGATTCCAACCCTCATGAAGGTAGTCCCCGCCGACACGGTGGACATCACGTCGGTGGCCCAGGCTTTCCAGGAGTGGGGCGCTAACTGGATCTACTACTTTGGCCCCGGCGCTTTTGCTCCCATGCTGTTTGATGCCATGCAGAAAACGGGGTGGAAAGGAAACCTCATGGAGCAGGCCATGGGCACACCGTTTGAAACCATAGAGGAAAAATACAAAGGGAATCCCAATGTGTACCTTTCCAGCGCCTATGCGCCCTTTTCAGAGGACCTTCCACCCCATCGGGAGATCAAAGAAGCTGCCGGGAAGTACGGCGCGGCATCTTTGAACTCCCTGGCTATAATCGGCTGGTACGATGGAATGGTCTTTACCGAAATACTGAAGAAAACGGGCTGGCCAGTGACAACGGACAAGCTGTTGGCAACAATGCAGAATCTGCAGGTTAACCGCAGCCCAGCTATGCCCCCGCTGAAATGGACGCCTCAGGACCATGTGGGTAACCTCTCTTTCCGGATCTATCAGTGGAAGGGGAATAGCATGGTAGGCGGCGGGCCCTGGTTTGTTAGCGATGCCAAAGGGGAGAACAGGTCTACCGTGAAAGACCTCAAAGAAATGAAGTAACGAGGGCATAATGACAAAATATCGCGTTCTCGCGGCATTAATGGTCATCGTGGTTCTGGTCCTGGCAGCCTGCCGGCCGGCGGCATCCACCAAGGAGCCGTACAAGATAGGCATGACCGCGGCTCTCACCGGTCCAGCCTCGGCAACGGCCTTCCCTGAGGCCGAGGGCTTCCGTATATACATGCAGAAACTGAATGATTCCGGCGGAATAAACGGCCGTCCGGTGCAGTTGACCATGCAGGACGACCGCGGTGAACCCACGCAGGCAGCTTCCAACATGCGTAAGTTCGCCGACCTGGGCGTCCACATAGTGCGCAACACCAGCCCATCGGCTACCTTTCCACCCACAATTCAGGAAGCCAGAAGGGCCAATGTGCCCGTGGTAACCACCATGATCTCGCCCACGGAAGCAATGCCACCCACCCCCGACAAATTGGTGTACATGGCCTCCCACGACCAATCGGCGCAGTCCAATTTCCTGCTGCTTGATGCTATGAAGAGCATAACCCCGAATCCAAAGATCGGGCTTCTGGCTATGCAGATCCCCATATCGACCCTTGGAATCCAGAACATGGACAAAGAGGCCAAGCGCATGGGGATTCAAACACTTATGAAGGTAGTCCCCGCCGACACGGTGGACATCACATCGGTGGCGCAGGCCTTCCAGGAGTGGGGGGCGAACTGGGTCTTCTACTTTGGCCCGGGCGCCTTCGCTCCCATGCTCTTCGACGCTCTGCAAAAGACAGGCTGGAAGGGGAATCTCATGGAGCAGGCCATGAGCAGTCCCTTTGAGACCCTGCAAGAGAAGTATAAGGGAAATCCCAACGTGTACATCGCCAGCAACATGGCGCCTTTTTCCGAAGACACGTCAACTCACCGAGCGCTGAAAGAAGCCGCCCAGAAATACGGGGCCCAGTCGTTGAACTCCCTGTACCTCATCGGCTGGCATGACGGGATAGTATTTACCGAAATACTGAAGAAGACGGGCTGGCCGGTGACCACCGACAAACTGGTGGCCACGATGCAGAATTTGCAGGTTGACCGCAGCCCCGTGATGCCTCCCCTGAAATGGACGGCGCAGGACCACGTGGGGACTTTCTCCTTCCGGATCTATCAGTTGAAGGGGAACAGCATCGTAGGTTCAGGCCCGTGGTTTGTCAGCGACTCAACGGGGCAGGTCAGGACCACTGTCAAGGACATAAAGGACATTAAGTAGGATGGCGCAGTTTTTCAGCAACACGCTGGTGCTCGTAGCCCTTTACGCTCTCCTGGGTAGCGGCTTTGTCATCGTCTACCGGTCGAGCCGGGTGCTCAACTTTGCCCACGGCGAGCTTATGATGCTGGGGGGGTATTTCGCCTTTGTGCTGGCCTCTCCCACCGACGGTAACATGTGGATAGCCGTCCCCATCGCCTTGTTCTTTAGCTTCGCGGCGGGGGCAGCCATCTACTTCCTGGCAATGTACCGTATGGTCGGCCAGCCGCTTCACGCGGCCATCATCGTCACCATAGGGCTGAGCATCCTCCTGAGGGGCATAGCCACCCTGGTCTGGGGCGGAGACCTCCGGTACCTGACAGCGGCCTTCAACGTGAAGAACTCGCCTCACACTATGCCCTGGGGAGCCAAGCTGGCTACATTTGACCTGGCCATAATCGCCGCCGCTGCTTTCTACCTTCTGTTCCTATTTCTTTTCTTCCAGCGCAGCAAGCTGGGGTTCCGCATGAGAGCGGCAGCCGAGGCGCCCCTTCTGGCCTCGCAACGGGGGATAAACATATACTTCCTCTTCGCCCTTTCGTGGAGCCTGGCCACCTTTGGGGCCAGCCTGGGCGGGATTCTCTATGGGGCCAATAACTTCCTCACGCCCGAGATCGGGGTTGTCGGCCTGGCCGCCTTCGCCGTCCCCCTCGTGGGAGGCATGGACAGTCTGAAGGGAGTCATACCGGGCGCTGTCATGGTAGGTTTTTCGCAGAACATAGCAATGCGTTACTTCGACCCCAAGTTCGCCTCGGTGGCGCCGATGATTCTGTTGCTCATCGTCCTCCTGACGCGTCCGTGGGGACTCTGGGGAACCAAAGAAGAAATAGAAAGGGTATAATGCCAGGTTCAGGGCACTTCAAGACCTCTTTCCCGCAAGACATGGCCGTTTTCGACACGCCATTCCGTCGTTTATGGCTGATCATCTTGCTGCTCGGTCTTGTTGCCTTTCCGTTCTTCGCCCCCCGCTATTTCATACACCTCGGCAACCTGGTGCTTCTGGCCAGCATAGCCGCCCTGATGTTAAACCTGCTGACCGGCTACACCGGGATGATATCCCTGGGCCATGCCGCCTTTCTGGCCGCGGGCGCCTTCACCGTGGCCGCTCTGGTGATCAACTTCAAGCCTCCACCTCCATTCTGGCTGACCGTGCCCGCAGCGGGAGCAGTAGGGGCTATCCTGGGACTACTGGCAAGCCTCCCGGCCTTGCGTTTGCGCGCCGTCTATCTCATCCTGAGCACCGTGTCCATCCACTACATTGTCACGCTGACTGTCTCACTCTACCAGTCAAACGCGGGGTTCATTTCCGGGATAAACATACCCACGGCAACGCTTGGACCACTGAAGCTGGAGAATTCCAGGACGTGGTTCTACTTCCTGTTGGTAGTGACCGTGGTGGTGACCATATTTTCGATCAATCTGGTGAGATCACGGATCGGCCGGGCCTGGATGGCAATCAGGGACAAAGACATAGCTGCGGCCGCGCTGGGGGTGAACGTAGCCTTCTACAAGATACTGGCTTTCACGTTTACCTCCAGTGTCACGGCAATGGCGGGCGCGCTGGGGGCTTACTATTTGAACTATGCCGCCGCCGAGGAGTTCACTATCTGGCTGGGCATTTTCTACATCGCCATGATCATAGTTGGCGGCATAGGCTCTATCCTGGGTTCCTTCTTTGGCGCCGCGATTATCACGTTGATGCCCTATCTACTGGACGGACTGTTTCAATCGATCAACGTCCCCCCAAGGCTTCAGACCTATGTCTTTGCTATTCAGTTTGCTGCCTTCGGTCTGCTCATAGCCCTGTTCTTGCTCCTGGAGCCGGACGGCCTGGTGGCCATATGGCGTAAGGTAAGGACTTACTTTGAAATGTGGCCCTTGAAGTATCATCGCCCGCCCAGCTCAACACGATAAGCAGTTAGCGGCATCCCTCGACCTCAGAGTGATGGGATTTCATATGGAAAAGAACCAGTCCCTGGAATTGAACAAGCTCGAAGTAGTGTATCAGGGCAGCATCATCGCTGTTCAGGGAGCAACACTGTCGGTGCCGGCAAAGAGCATTGTCGCGTTGCTGGGCGTTAACGGTGCGGGCAAGACCACTACGCTTCGAGCCATATCCGGCTTCCTGGGCATAGACAACGCCAGGGTGACCGACGGCACTATCGTCTTCTGCGGCGAGACCCTGAACAACAAGATGCCGCACGAAGTGGTGGAATGCGGTATTGTCCTGGTCCCGGAACGGGAAAAGATCTTCGCCACGTTGACTGTCACCGAAAACTTGCAGGGCTGTCTGAAGGGCGCGGCATCCAACTGGTCGAAACAAGTAGAAACGATATTTCACTTCTTCCCCATTCTTTATGAGAGACGGAACCAGGTGGCCGGCTATCTCAGTGGTGGGGAAAGGCAGATGCTGGCCATAAGTAATGCCCTGCTCTGTTCCCCCACGCTGCTCCTGGTGGATGAACTCTCCCTCGGCCTGGCCCCGATGACGGTGGAACACCTCATGGAGCGAATACAGGCATTGAACAAGGAGCTGGGTCTCTCCATACTCATGGTTGAGCAGACAGCCGCTGCGTTGAACATCGCCGAATACGGCTACGTCATGGAGAACGGGCATGTGGTATTTGGCGGCACCGCAGAGCAGCTATTGAAACATCAAAACGTGCAGGAGTTTTATCTGGGCATTAGTGAGAAGGGGACCAAGAGCTACAGAGAAGTAAAGCAGTACCGGCGGACACGCCGGTGGATGGGTTGACATGGACAAGCCTCTACCTCTGGAAGTAACGGACCTGAGTCTGAACTTCGGCGGCATTCAAGCCCTGGAAGGGGTAAACTTCCAGCTCCGCCCGGGTGAGATCCTGGGTCTGGTTGGCCCCAATGGGGCCGGCAAGACCTGCATTCTCAACGTCGTCAGCGGGATCTACCGGCCCACCAGAGGCAAGGTGCTTTTCGAGGGCAAGGACCTCATCGGCCTTCGTTCCCACGAAATCGCCGTCATGGGCATCGCGCGGACCTTCCAGAACGTAGAGCTCTTCCCCAAGATGACCGTCCTGGAGAACCTTCTGCTGGGCTGCCACAAGGACATAAAGAGCAACATCTTTTCCGCAGGGGTCTTCTGGGGGTGGGCGCAGAAGGATGAATGCGCTATTCGACGCCGCGTGGAGGATGTCATAGATTTCCTGGAACTGGAGATGTACCGCAAGCTGCCGGCAGCGGGGCTGCCGCTGGGGGCACGCAAGCTGGTCGGACTGGGTAGGGCCCTGGTCATGCAGCCCAGGGTCCTGCTCTTGGACGAGCCATCTTCCGGAATGAACCGCCCCGAAAAGGAGGACTTCGCTCGCTTTCTCCTGCGCATCAAGTACGAACTGGCCATCCCGATGCTCTGGGTGGAACATGATATGAAGCTGATCGGCGACCTGGCCGACAGGCTGGTAGTCCTTCACTATGGAAAGAAGATCGCTGAGGGCGACATCCGAGAAGTCATCGCCGATCCCGGGGTTATCGAGGCTTACATAGGCAAGAAGCTTGTGGCGACAGCCTGAGCACACCAGACCGCTTCTCTGTCTCGCCATTTTCTCGTCTACTACTGTGTATTGCCGCCGATGTTCGATGAACGGGCGATTCCCGCCGAGCCATAATGCGTAAGTCTGGGATTCATATGTAGCGTCCTGAATAGCTGCGCATACTCCTAAGACCGACTAAATCCTGAATCCGAAGCCCTGAATCCTTCCCTCCGCCCTGCGGAGTCCGCTCAGGACAAGGGCGAGGGTACTTCAAAGGAAGCAAAACGGCTTGACTAAGAGGCAGTCCTGGCCAAAATGGCCCAGATGAATTCCGCTTGGCACACAACCGAAAGGAGACGGACATGGCGCTAGCAGGTTTTGTCCCCTGGGAAGAGGATTCGGCTAAGAAATACGTGACAAAGGGGTACTGGACAGGGAAAAGCCTGGGAGAGACCATAGACGCTCCCACTAAGGCTACCCCCTCCAAGGTGGCCATCATCGCCGAGGATGGCCGCAAGATAACATTCTCCGAGCTCAAGCAGAAGGCCGATCGGGTGGCCTTGAAATTGAGGGAACTGGGTCTCAAACAGGACGACGCCGTCCTCATACAGCTCCCCAACTGGCCGGAGTTCATCATCGCCTACTACGGCATCCTGCGGGCCGGGCTAATCGCCACGCTCACCGTCCCCCAGTTCCGGTCAATCGAGGTAAGACACCTGGCGAGGCTGACGGACGCCGCCGCCATCATCGTGCCCAGAGAGTTCGGCAAATTCAGCTACCCCCAGATGGTCAAGGAGGTCCAGCCGGACCTTCCCAGGCTGAAACACGTGCTGGTCGTGGGCGACCCGGCGCCCGAGGGCGCTGTTTCTCTGAACGAGGTTATGCAGACCCCGCTGGAAAAGAAGTACGCCGCCGACTACCTGGACCAGTTCAAGCAGAAGGGCACTGACGTGGCCCAGATACTCCACACCGGCGGCACCACCGGCTTGCCCAAGGGCGTGCCCCGCACCCACAACGACTACATCCTGGCTTCCTCGGTATTCGGCCAACACCTGGCATACAGCAGCAGCGACGTAGCCCTGATTTCTCTGCCGGTGGCCCTCAACGCCTCCCTCATGAGAGCCGTGGGTTTCCTGGCCGTCGGGGCCAGCCTTGTAATGAACACCAGCACCAGCGCCGAGGCCCTGGCCAAAGCCGCCCACCGGGACAAGGCGACTCACGTCCTTATGGCGCCCACCAACGTGGTTGACATCCTGGCCTTCACCGATCTGGAGAAATACGACCTCAGCTCTCTCCGCCACATAATGTGTGGGGTCGGTTATCTAGCGCCGGACCTGCTGAAGGCGTTCCGCCAGAAGATACCGGCCACGTGCAAGATCACCCGCGGCTATGGCATGGCCGAAGGGCCTATTATTCTACAGGACCACAATGAGCCGTTCGAAAAGGGGTTCCACACCCTGGGCCGCCCCTGCTGCGCCGACGACGAGTACAAGATAATAGACTCCAACGGCAAAGAGGTACCCCAGGGACAGGAGGGCGAACTGGTAACGCGGGGGCCTCACGTCTTCCGCGGGTACTACAAGAACCCGCAGGAGAATGCCATTTCCTTCACCAACGACGGCTTCTTCCGCACCGGGGACATAGCTGTTAAAGACAAAGAGGGCGGCTACATGATCACGGGCCGCATCAAGGAATGGATCCGCCGCGGCGGCATGACCATCGTGCCCGTGGAGCTGGAGGAGCCGCTATTGAAGCACCCCAAGGTGGAGAACGTGGCCGTTGTAGGCATGCCTGACCCGCGCCTCGGCGAGCGGACATGCGCCTACATCAAGCCCAAGACCGGCCAGAACATCACGCTGGAAGAGGTGACCTCTTTCCTGGCCGCCCAGGGACTGGCCACGTACAAGCTGCCGGAGCGCCTGGAGTTGGTTGATGTGATGCCGGTAACCGCCCACGACAAGGTGGACAAGAAGCTGCTGCGGCAGCAGATCGCCGATAAGCTGAAGAAGGAAAGTAAGGTGTAGGGTTAGGTAGGCTGTCGGCTCAGCAGCAGCTCTCTTTGAAATGCGTCCTCACCCGTCAGCATGAATAGACCAGACGCTCTCAGACCAGGGAGGTACCCATGCCGCAGAACCCGCTAAATCTACTGTTGCCCTCTGCCCCGGAATTCTTCCCGGCGCCGGGCAAGACCGCGATGCTGGTCATCGATATGCAGTACCTGGACGCCCACCCCGACTGGGGTATGGGGCGAATGGCCAAAGAGAAGGGGTTGCTAAGGGAGACCGCCTACTTCTTCCGGGAAGTCGCCGGGGCCATCCCCAACATTCAGGCGCTTCTGTCCGCGTGCCGCCAGGCAAAGATAGAGGTCATCTACTCAGTGGTAGCTGCGGCTACCCGTGACTGCCGGGACATGAGTCCGGCCCTCTGGGCGCGCAACCTGATCTGCGCCAGAGACTCCAAAGAGGCCCAAATCCTCGACGAATTGCTGCCGCAGGGGGATGAGATGGTCATCTCCAAGACCTCATCGGGCATATTCAACTCCACCGCTTTTGACCAGGTGCTAAAGAACCTGGGCATTGAGAACCTCATTGTCGTCGGGGTAGCTACGAACGCCTGCGTCGAGCTCAGTGTACGGGACGCGGCCGACCGGGGATGGCAGGTATTCGTGATCAGCGATGCCACCGCTACATTCAGTGAACAGTTGCAGAAAGACGCCCTGGAGCGGATGAACAAGGGCTTGATGAAGGTGAAGTCCACACAGGAGATGCTAAAGCTGATCGCCGCTATGGCAGCCGAAAAGGTGATCGCGTAGCACCAGGGGCGACCGGTCGAAGACTCTCCCCCGAGCGGGACGGAGTTGGTCGCCCCTGCCTGGGGAATATGGCCTGGCAGTCGTTGCGAGGAGCGTAGCGACGAAGTCCCGACCTGTCGGGATTGCTCCACGCCGCAGAAACATGGGACGGATTGCTTCCCTTTCGCTTCGCTCAGGGCTTCGGCTCAGCGCGTTGGCTCGCAAAGACAAGCAAGCGTTTTCATTCTTTGTCCAGGACCCTGGGTTTGTCGGAGTGGTGCTTCGATGTGGGCATGGGGCCTGCATCGAGAAGGGAGCAACGTGTTACTCGACGGCATCCGGGTAGTCGAGTTGACCCTCTTTCTGGTGGGACCACGGGCGGGATCCCACCTGGCAGACCTCGGCGCGGAAGTCCTCAAGATAGAACACCCCCAGGGCGGCGACCCCATGCGCACCACCACCACCAACCGCGGCGCCCTTCCCCCGATGAAGGACATCAACTTCATGTTCGAACTGGAGAACCGGGGAAAGAAGAGTATCACCCTGGACGTGGGCAAGGAGGGGGGCCAGGAGATAGCCCACCGGCTGGTGGAGCAGGCGGACGTTTTCATCTCTAATTTCCAGGTACCCGTACTCAAACGGCTGAGAATGGACTACGGCGCCCTCTCCGCCATCAATCCCCGACTTGTCTATGCGCTGTGTACAGGGTGGGGCATGCGGGGACCGGACAAGGACCGGCCCGGCTTCGACTACGCCGTCTTCGCCGAGAGCGGGCTGGCGCACTCGTTTGGCGAACCCGGTGGGCTGCCGGTGCAGTGCCGCCCCGGTTTCGGCGATCACATCACCGCTATCACCCTGGCCTACGGCATCATGGCGGCCCTCTATCACCGCCAGAGGACGGGGGAAGGACAATTACTGCACGCCAGCATCCTGGGAAGCCTCATCGAGGCCGGGGCTTTGTCCCTTCAGGCCCAGTTGTCCACGGGCGAAGAGGTGGGGCCTGTATCCCGCAAGGACATGGCCAACGCCCTGTGGAACTTCTATCAGACCAAAGACGGGCAATGGCTGCAGTTCGCCATGGTACAGCCGGACCGCCACTGGCACGACTTCTGCGCCGCCCTCAACATGGAGAAGTACGAAAACGACCCCCGCTTCAGCAACCACCCCACCCGGGAAGCCAACCGCCACGAGCTCATCCGGATTATCGATGAGGTCATGGCCTCACGGACTCGCCGAGAGTGGCTGGAACGATTCCAGGGCAAGAACCTCATCTACGCCCCCATAGTCCCTTATTCCGAAGTAGCCCGCAATCCACAGTTGACCGCAAACGACTACGTTGTCCAGGTCGAGCATCAGTCGAAAGGGAGCATCCCCCTGGTAGGCCTGCCGGTAAACTTCAGCCGTACGCCCGGCCGGGTGCGCAGCGGCGCTCCCGAACTGGGGCAGCATACTGAAGAGACTCTGCTCGACCTGGGCTACACCTGGGAAGACATCGGGGGGTTCAAGGAAAATGGCGTTATCCTCTAGGGACAACGCGCAGGAAGGTGCAGCCGCACCGGGTTGGTCCTTCTCAAAGGAGGTAGCCATGAAGCAGTCTCTGTTCCCATTTCTGGCCCTGGTCGTGGTATTCTCCCTGTTTTCAGTTGGGTGTTCTCCCGCCTCTCCTCCACCGGCAAGACCGGCGCCCACAACCGCGCCGCCAGCCGCGCTACCCGCTGTCGCTCCAACACTCACTCCCGAGCAAAAAGCCTGGGAAGAGGTGGTAGCGGCAGCCAGGAAAGAGGGTAAGCTGACCCTTTACTCTTTCAACTTTATTGGCGACGTCGGCCGGGCTTTCATAAAGACCTTTGGGGACCGCTACGGCATAAAGGTGGATATCGTGGCCGGTATAGGCACAGTGCTCGTGGAACGTATTAAAAGCGAGCAAAAAGCCGGGCAAGCAACCGCCGATGTCTTTGATTCAGCTCTCAGTCTGGTGAACATAGCCAAGCAAGACGGGCTGACGCAACCCTATGGCTATCTACCGGTGCTTGAGGAAAAGGATGTGTGGAACATCCACCCTAAAGCCGACCCTGAAGGCCACCTTCTTGGAGTCAGGTCCTCCACAATAACTCCCTACATCAACACCAAACTGGTCAAACCGGGAGATGCGCCAAGGTCTTACCGCTCTTTGCTGGAGCCTCAGTGGAAAAAGAAGGTGACCATCGATTCACCGTTGACTTCCCCTGTTTCTATATGGATGTATTTAGCTACTCTTAAAGCTGGCGTAACAAACGACGACTACTGGCGTCAACTTACGAAGCAGGAGCCAGTAATTGCACCCGGCTTCCGCGAAATGTTCCTGAAGCTAATTCAGGGAGAGGCCCAGGTAGCCATAGATGGCGCCGATGGCTCCATAGCTCCTTTCGTTAAGGAGGGGGCCCTGGTCCAGGCAGTCCCGCTGGAGGACGGCGTTCTAGTTGCTCCCTACAGCGTGGCCATTGCCATAATCAAGAATGCTCCGCACCCCAATGCCGCCCGCCTCTTTTTGAACTGGTTGAGCTCGCAGGAGGGAGAGAATACCTATTCCCAGGCTGCGGGCGGCATTGCCGTATACCGCAAGGATGTCCCGGATGCCCGGGCCGCAGCCATAAAGGCGGACATTAAAAAGGTCATACCTATTGACCTGGCCATACAGCTCGAGGCAACCAGGGTACAGCGCGAGGGCACTTTTGCCAAAATATTGGGCCTCGAAAAGTAGTAGGAATCCACAGGTCTCAAAGAGCGCACTGTAGCTGCGGCTGAGCCCGAACCAGTGGTAAGCTCCATGTCCTAAAGGGAGTCTCAAGAGCCTGGCAGCGAAGCCAAGGCTGAACAAAACGAGGAGGCGACAATGAAACGGTGCTTTCTGGTAGGTCTGATGCTGGCGGCGGTGGCAGCCCTTCTAGTTGCGGGTTGCGCCCCCACCGCAGCCCCCGCTCCACCACGGCCGGCGCCAACGGCGGCGCCCGCGCCAGTGCCCGCCACTGCCCCATCGTTAACTCCTGAGCAGAAGGCGTGGGAAGATGTGGTGGCTGCGGCCAAGAAAGAAGGGACAATAACAGTCTATAGCTACGGCTGGAGAGGGGACATCGGAATAGCCATAGCCAAAGCCTTTCAGGAAAGGTATGGCATAAAGGTGGAGATAATCACCGGTCGGGGCGCGGAATTCATAGAAAGGCTCAAGGCAGAGCAGCGCAGCGGACGGATGGTAGCCGACCTCTTCGAAGGTGGCACCCCGCATGCTCTCAACATAAAGAAGTCCGGGCTGACGATAAGCTCGGCGGACCTGCTCGCGCTCAAGGACGCCAGCGCCTTTGTGGCTTCTCCCTTCAGCCCCGACCCTGACAAGAACGTGCTGGCCTACAACATCTTCGTTTACAGCCCGTACGTCAACACCAATCTGGTCAAGCCCGGAGAGGAACCTAAGGCCTGGAAAGACCTGCTTGACCCTAAATGGAAAGGCAAGATGTTGCTGGGTAATGCCAATGTAAGTATGGAAGTGTATATGCAATTCTGGCCGCTTAAAGCAGCGGGGGTGGTTGACCTGGAGTATCTGAAGGCATTGGGTAAGCAGGATATACTCTGGACTACCGGCCTGGTTGAGGACATACAAAAGCTAAGTCGTGCGGAAAGACCTCTATCAATATTTGGCACACCTGTTGACGCCTCCGGTCCAATCCTGAGCGGTGCGCCTATCAAAGCTATACCGATGGAACCGGCCATGGCAGCCAGCGACGTAGCCCTGACGGCCATAAAGGCTAGCCCGCACCCGAATGCCACGAAGCTGCTGATAAACTGGATGTACACACCCGAAGGCCAACTGGCCCACAATAAGGCACGCGGGACGTCGTCCATTATCAAGGGAGCGCCCAGCTTCCTGCCCCCGGCCGCCGACGTGAAGGCTTCTCGCATCGTTATGTCGACCCCGGAAATACTGGACGACGAGGCGAAGAGCTTCAATGAGAAGGTCATGGTCAAGGCTTGGGGCCAGTAGAGACACGGCGCTAAGAGATTATCTCAAAAAGGCCAGCGATACACTCGCGTGCTAGAGCAGAGCACTGGCCGGTATCTGCCCCTGTAGGGCAGGTTTCCTAACCTGCCAGCGCAGTCGGGTTGGGAAACCCGACCTACGGCATTTTGAGATAGCTTCTAAGTGGTGCGGTCGCAGGGACGCGGCGCGCCGCGCCCCTGCGACCCCGAATTGAATCCATGGAAGGAGGTAACCGCGAGCTATGGAAAGGGCCGTCGAACGGCGCCGCGAAGCTGAACCGCTGGAGACGTTTTCAGATATCATGAACCGGTATATGGACGACCGGACCAGGCAGATGCGGGAAGGCATGGTGGTGGTTAAGGGCGAGGGTATTTCCTGGGAGCAGAACCCCATGTCGCTGATAAAGCCCTATCTTCACCCCGCCAACTGGGACAAGTCGGGGGCGCCGGGGTGGATGGTGTTCAGGCACTACATAAAGAAACATTCAGGGAAACACCGCCACCAGGGAGGCATCGGCATCTTTGTGTTGCAGGGCAAAGGGTACACGATGGTCGATGGCGTCAGGTACGACTGGGAGGAGGACGACCTGATTATTATCCCCGTCGTACCCAACGGCTGCGAGCATGAACACTTCAACCTCGACCCGAGCAAGCCGGCGGAGTGGCTGGCCTTTATCTACATGCCCATCCTGGATGCCCTGGGCAACGAAAGAGTCCAGGTTACCCTCAACCCGGACTACAAAGGCGCATCCCAGCGCGTTGCCTCACCGTTGCCGCACGCCGGGTAGGGGCTTGTGGGGCGACTGGCAGTCGCCCCTACGGGAGACGCCGGTCCCACCCACCGTAGGGGCGACCGGTAGAAACACTCGTTCCAACAAGATGCCTTGAGCACCCGTACTTAGACAGATAGCGAGGGGCGCCACACCACCTGTCATTCCGGCCACCGAGCCGGAATCCAGGAGACGTGAGCACTGCGGGGCCCCCCGATGCATCGGGGCTTTCGCGGGAATGACGCGTTGCAGGACCATCTCCCCCTTGCCTCGGATTAGTTAACGCTATCTGGTCAGGAATATGTTGGAACATGTGCCGGTAGAAGACCCTCCCGCGAGCGGGATCTCCGAACGGGACGGAGCCGGTCGCCCGCGGCATCCGACATGTCGCACGTACATTGGACGAGCGCCTCTCGCCCCCGCGAGGGCCGGGCTTGGCCATCTCAGTGGCCTTGACCTTCGTGGTCTTGGCAGAGGGCGCCTTCAGAGTAGATGTCCAAATTCCGAGCCCCGACAAGTCGGGGCCGAGGGTGAGGTTGACTCGCGACGCGCCCCATCTTGCCTACCAGGGTCATTTTGAGATAGTTTCTTACCCTCCCCGAATACTTTATGTAAGGTGGTTGTGTTCCACTACAGTCGCGTGTACAATGTAGTAAATTTGCGGATTATTGCACTAATCGCGCCAAAAGTGAACGCGTCAGCGTCGTCGGCTGATCCAAGAACACAATGACAATACCCAAAGAGGCCCTCCCGATGCTTCGAGGACGAGCGAGCCGGCCATGAGAAGATATGCCATGCGAGCCGTCGCGGTTGGCCTCGGCGTTCTTTTCCTTGCCGGCGTGGAGATCGCTAAGGCCATTCCCTCTCTGCAGGAAGCAGTGGCCTCCCCGTATTTCAACGTCGCACGCGATGCCCACGACTTCCTGACCCTTACGCTGGTGCTGTATGTAGCCTACCGGTGGCGCCCCGGGCTGGGTGCGGCTGGCTTGGCCCTCTACGTAGTCGCCCATGTGCCCAACCTCCTCCTCAGCGCCGACGCCAGGCCGCCGGACATTATTCGCCTGTCTCTGGGGACTACCATAGGGCTGGGCGGCATTCTGATGATCGCCAGGGTGCGCCGTATGCAAGATGAGACCGACGAGCGCAATTTGCGACTGGAGTCCCTGTACCACATGAGCCAGGAGATGGGCCTGTCTCTGGACCTGCCGACCATCGGCGCGCGCGCCCTGGACGCGGCGCTCAACACCCTGAAGCTGGATGCAGGTACCATCAGGTACGTGGATGAAGCCAGCCAGGAACTGGTTATGCTCACCCATCGGGGGCTGCCGCCCGATCTCACCCGGGAGATTGACGACAATCCCCGGCTCAAGATAGGTCAGGGCATTGCCGGTAAGGCAGCAGCATCCGGCGAACCTCTGGTGATTGAGAGCGTCTCTCAATACCCCGATACGGCCTACCGGGCCACCCGCGATTCCGGGCTTGGGTCAGCGGCTTCTCTACCCCTGAAAGTAAAGGGTACGGTTGTAGGCGTAATAACGGGGTTCGCTCAGAAGCCGAGGACTTTCACAGCCGGCGACCTGGAGCTGATGGCTAGCCTGGGCAATATGGTGGGCATGGCCATCTCCAATTCCCGCCTTTTCCGCACAATAGAGACCAAAGGCAGGGAGTGGGAACAGACCTTCGATTCCGTGAGCGAAGGAATAGCTTTACTCACGCCAGACTATAAGATAATGCGGGCCAACCGGACCCTGGCGCGAATGCTCAACTCCACACCCCATGAGCTGGTGGGCCAGCACTGCTACCGCGCCATCCACGGGACAGGGGAACCCACGACAGGATGCCCCGCCAGCCAGTGCATGGCCGGCAAACAGCCGAGTGACGCGGTGTTTCAGGAACCGCGTCTCGGGAACCGCTGGTTGGAGGAGCGGGTGGACCCCGTGCTCGACCACAACGGGGAGTTGCTGAGCGTGGTGCATACAACTATGGACATATCGGAACGGAAAAAGGCTGAGGAGGCGCTGTCGAAGAGCCTATCGCTAACGGGGGCCATATTGGATATGGTGCGGATTGCCTCCAAGGGTCTGGTGACCAGGGACGTGTACACGGCCTTCGCTGCCAGGCTTCGCGACCTTGTCCATTTTGACGAAGCCAGCATGAACCTGCTTGACCACGTGGACAAGGTGTATCGTGTCTTTACCGTTCGGGCCGGCGACGAGGTGCTGGTGACGTCAGGACAGATAACGGACCTGGAGGGCAGCGCCACGGCCTGGCTGGTCAGCCAGAACAGGACTCAGATTGAGGACGACATCGCCCGAGAGAGGCAGCTTGATAGCGACGAGCGGCTGGCCCAGGCGGGGTATCGGGCGGTGCTCCGGGTGCCTCTGTCTTTTCGGGACCAGACATTCGGCACGTTTGAGTTGGAGAGCCGGCTGCCCGGCATCTACGGGACCGAAGAACGTAAGGCAATTGAACAGCTTTGCTCTGTGCTGGCGTCCATCCTGTGGTACCAGCACCTGGTCGCCCTGGAGGTAATGGAGCGGCAGGAGTTGGAAGAGATGGATAAGGCCAGGGAGCAGTTTGTTTCCTTCCTGGCCCACGAGTTGCGCACGCCACTAACTCCGATCAAGGCCTCCGCCCTTCTGCTGGCGGAGCATATTCCTCGAGAGGCGGGAACCCCGGAACACAGGTGCATACGTAATATCGTAACCGGCGCCAGGGACCTGGAAGCGAGGCTGTCTGACCTTCTGAACATGGCGCAGTACCGCATTGGCGCCTTTACCCTGCAGATAGAGACGGTGGACCCCAGGGCCCTTCTTTGCGAGGCGGCGTCGCGATTTGAGCCTCTGGCGCAGAGCCGGGGCCAGTCCTTGGTGACCGATGTGCCGGCGACATTGCCCCCTCTGAGAGCAGATGGTAGCCGGCTGGAACAGGTGGTAGCAAACCTGCTCGATAACGCCTCGAAGTTCACCCCCCAGGATGGCAGTATCCGGATGGGCGCGGCGGTCCGAGACGGTGAACTGGTAATAGAGGTCCAGGATAATGGCCCGGGCCTTTCCGCAGAGGAACAGCGGAAGATATTCCAGCCTTACTGGCGAGGCGCCCCGGAGAACCAGCGGCTGCCCGGCACAGGCCTCGGCCTGGCGCTGTGCAAGCGGCTGGTAGAAGCCCACGGCGGGAGAATATGGGTGGAGAGCGAGACCGGCAGGGGCAGTATCTTTTGCTTCGCACTCAGCCTGTCGGGGCCAGCGTCCAGGGCTGGAGAGAGGCCTTGAAAGTCCTGATAATCGAGGACGACCCGGCAATAGTTGACACCGTCTCACTTATCTTTGAGATTAGCTGGCCTGACGCAAAGACCGTGTCCAGCCATAGCGGCATCGAGAGCATTGAGCTGGCAAGTAAAGAGTCCCCCGACCTTGTTATCCTTGACCTTGGCCTTCCCGACACCGACGGAATAGACGTCCTGCGACGCATCAGACAGCTATCTGACGTCCCCCTGGTTGTGCTTACGGCTCGCACCGACCAGGGTGCTATCGCCCGGGGATTGGATTCGGGCGCTGACGACTACATTACCAAGCCTTTTGACCCTGTCGTGTTCGTGTCCCGAGTAAAGAGCGTGCTCCGCCGGAGCCACACCGCCGACATCGGCGAGAGCGGGCGCCCCGTAGTATGTGGGAGCCTGGTTATCGATTTAGCCAAACGGGACGTCACGCTAAGAGGAAACCGGATCAAGCTGACCTCCATGGAATGGGGACTGCTCAACTACCTGATCCAGAACGAGGGGAGGGTAGTCCCCTTCAAAGAACTGTGGGAAAACGTCTGGGGGAGCGAGTTCATCGAGGACGTGTCCGCACTGCGGACATGTGTTTGGCGTCTGAGGGCCAAACTGGGAGACGACGATAACTCCTCATGCGTCATCGAAAGCTACCGCAGCACGGGCTACCGATTTGTAAAGCCTCTCTGACACTGCGCCCCACATCTGTCATCCCCACAGCGAACACCCCCGCGAGGGACGCGGTTAGCTTGCGCTTGGTCGCGCCGATCAGCCGAACGTTGTCCCCAGTATCCACAATCGCCGCCGAGACGCCACATTCAGGCTACGGCCGCCGCCGCAAGGTATGAGGAATGCTGAGATTTGTGGATGCACGACTCGCTCGCCTGGTATATGCTCCGAAAATAGCCATTTCCGAATCCTCTCTCCCCGCCGAAGGGCCGCCGAAGGAGAGGGTTAGAGAGGGTCCCGATTTGTCGGGATCATCCCGCTCGCTGCCCCTTCGTCCCGATCCATCGGGACTCAGGGCTACAGCTCAGGGCAGGCTCCAGCCATTCGGCTGAGCTCACGGCGCAGCCTTCTCCCTTCAAGGGAGAAGGCGTTTACCAGGGCTATTCTCATCCTTCGCGGTGCTCAGCGCAAGCGGGCATGAACGATTCCCCGGAAAAGACCAGCTCGCCGAAACGCCACGCCCAACCTCAATTGACCTAACATCCTCCATCCCCAAGTACCCTTCCCCAACCGCAATTCCCTGGCGGGGGGTCGCCATGCCCCTGACGGAGCGCCACCCCAATAGACCTAGGGTCTTCGACAAACGATGAAGGCGGTGGAACCCTTGTCCCCTTTACGCAAGGGGGCAGGCCCGATGTATCGGGACGGGGGACCTTATCTTCGAGGGATCTCCAGCGGACCGCTTTCGGCCCGACGCGGAGGCTGCCCACCATCAATAAAGGAAAGCCTGACGCCCATGCTCTTTACCCTTTCTCCTAGCTGTCGTTGTGAACATGTAATGGCGAATGGGCCTGGCTCTACTTGCCGTTACTGGTATTGATCCGATTTTCATGTGGCATTGATGAAGTCGTGATGTTTCGTGATGGAATGTGGGTGTTCGCCCTACTACAATCTGAGTAGTGGTTAGAGATACGCCCGCCGGGGGTACCGTGGAGATGACCATTGACTGGTTCCTGCCGGCGCTCGGAGACTCCTCGGAGAATGATTGCCGTGATCGTAACGATGATGACGACGACGACCACAACGGTAACGGTAACGATCACAATGACAACGGCTGTAGACCACAAGGCGACATAATTGCCGGCGACTCTGCCGCCGTGTCGTTTCAATTCCAGTTGGTCCAGGACTAGGAGGGCGCGCCCCCCGGACCTCAAATCGCCCAGAATCGGAAAAATGATGGACACGTCAGCCGTAGCGAAACAACTCGTGGCATTAAGAGTGGGGTATCGTTGAGTTGCCTGTAGAAATCGCCGTTGTGGAAGAAGGAGGAGTTTATCTTCTCCGCATACTGGCTGGCCTTTTCACGGTGCTGGCTGTCGTACTGCTGGTCCGAGATAATCGGTTAGCCGGGAGACACCAGCAACAGCCGAAGCCCGCGGCAGCCATTATGAAATGGCCCCCTGCGCCAGGCAGGAGGGGCCTGTTGAGGCGTACAACGGCGCGATTGGAAAGCTTGTTCAGGAGACAAAGCTAGTCGCCACACCGGCCTTCGTCGCACAGTACCGTCTGTCCCCAATGCCGCCCAGCCTGCGCCGGAGGATGCCCGGATGAGGATACGATTGAGCATACGACAATGATGCCTGGGAGAAAGCCTTGAAGCGACTGGCCAGCGGGGTGTTGAACGTATTTATGGTTGTTTCAGGCCTGCTGGCGGCGACAGCGTTGGGGCTGCCTGTCCTCCTGGGAGCGACGCCGGTGGCGGTATACATATTGCGTGGCGGACGGCGCCATCCGCTACCTGCACGTGAGCGGGTCCGAGGCTGCGAAGGGCGCTCCCGAGAGCAGGCCTCGCTAGGACCGCTACTCGGCAGTTTCAGTCTCCGGCGGCCTCAGCATAGCCGCCAGGACGGCCGCTATCACGAACGACGCCGACGCTACGCCAAAGGCGATTGCGTAGCTGCCCGTCGCATCCACGATAAATCCGGCAAGCAGGGCGCCAAGCCCGCCCAGCCCCACGCCCAGCCCGGTGATCAGCCCTGCTATCTCTCCCACGGAACGAGTCCCGAACATCTGGGCGGCCAGTCCCGGGAGGAGAGGCACTCTGGTGCCATGAGAGAAACCGAAAAGCACCGCAAAGAGAAAAAACATCCAGGCGTTACTGGAGAACATGAGCCATGCCAGCGTGCCGCTGCCCAGGAAACAAAACAAGGCCATGGCCCTCTTCCACCCCAGCCTATCTGCCGTCACGCCGCCTGCGATCCGCCCCGGAACACTCATCGCGCCGATAAAGCCCATGGCGCTGGCCGCGGCCGCTGTACCCATTCCACTTTCCACCGCGTGGGGCACGAAATGTACGGCGATAAGACTGATCGGCACTACACTGAAGAAGTAGCTGAGGGACAGGACTATGAAGTTGTAGCTCCGAATAGTACGCCACGTACCTGGCGCCGGATGAGGCCGTAACGCGGCGGCCTCGGAAGCGCCCGGATTCGGTCCCGCAGGCGCTCCGTAGGGCCTGAGGCCCTTGTCCTCGGGCTTCGCCGCCATGAACCAGATGCTCGAAGCCAGCAGGCCAGCCGCGCTGAGACCGAAGATGATGTACGTCGTTCTCCATCCATACTGGGAGATCCAAAGACCGAGCAGAGGAGAGAAGACCAGCGTGCCCAGGCCTACGCCGCTGCTACAAACGGCAACCGCCAGACCTCTCTTGGCTACGAACCAGCGCTGCACCGTTCCCACGGCAGTGGTCCAGGTGGTTCCGGTGCCTAAGCCGGCAACTACGTACAGGGCGATCAACTGAGCCACACTATCCACTCGGCTGCTGAAGCCAAAACCGAGGGCCAGCAACAGGCTGCCAGCGGCGAACAGCGGGCGCGGTCCGTAGCGGTCTGACAGCTTGCCGGAAAGGTAGAGCGACAGCCCGTACGCCATGTAGAAGACGGTCTGGACCACCGAAATGAGGGAGTGACTCCAACCGAATTCAGCCTGAAGAGGCTTGACGAACACCCCGAAGCCATAATAGGCGCCGCCGGCGGACAGCAGCGCCACAGCCGAAGCGCCATCCACAATCCACCCGTAGAAGACCTTCGGCTGCTTCATCCTGACAGGCCGGGTTTCCGGAGAGGCCCAGTTGTGGTCAATTGCATTCAAAGCTCAATTTCAGTGTAAATCTGGCTCATCCAGTCCGAAGAAGTGTCCCACCTCGTGGAGGACGGTCTCCCGCACCTCCCGCTCGACATCTTCCGACGTCCGGCAGGCGCGTTCTATTGACTTCTGGTAAAGGACTATGCGGTCCGGGATAACCGGGTCGGCATACCCTCGTTCGGTCAGGGGTACACCCTCATACAGGCCCATGGTGTCCTCTTCCATTCCTCGCGGCGGCTCTTCCTCCACCATTATGGCCACATTCTCCAGGTAACGGCTGAACTCCTCGGGAAGAGATATCAGCGCCCGTTCCACGAGTTGCTCGAACTTCCTTCGTGACATGCTGACATGCTTCATGAGCGCTTCCACCAAACACAATACCGGGGAGGAAAGCGATTCCCTTCCCGACGGCCATTATATACCTGCATTACTGTCCAAGACAACGCCCGCATGGTTGGACAAGTCGAACAGAATCCATCATAATTGGGTATCATTGGCTCAAAGACGAGGAATCGTTCATAGGGGCGCCGCGAAGGATGAAAAT
>JACQTY010000169.1 GCA_016210545.1 Chloroflexota bacterium | reverse complement strand
TTCCTAACCTGCCAGCGCAGTCGGGTTGGGAAACCCGACCTACGGCATTTTGAGATAGATTCTTAGTGCTTCGCCAGAGCGCCCTGGCCCAAACGATCAGCAGTTAGAATCTCCCCGCCTCGACAAGTCGAGGCGCCCCCCGTGAGCGGGAGTTACCCCTCTTTTCTTGATTTGCAACGATTTTGGACTTACGTGGGAAATACCTGCGGAAGTTACATTGTTCGCCCGTGGCGCAACACGCCATGGTTAATTGTTGAGCTATATGGTGAAAGGAGAAAGGTGACCATCAACGTTGGCTTGATAGGCATAGGCAACATCGGGACTGGCGTGGCAGAGTATCTGAGAGACTACGGCGTTTCTCACGGCCTTCGTCTGAAAGCAGTCGCGGATGCTGACCCTGGAAAACTCAAGAACGCCAGCTTGCCAGGCACATTCCTTACCGATGATGCTAGCAAGGTGACTAAAGACCCCCAAATCCAGATAGTAATAGAGCTCATCGGAGGCGAAAACCCCGCCAGACAAATAAAGCTGGACGCGATAGATAACGGGAAGGCAGTGGTGACTGCAAACAAGTTCACTATCTCACGATACTCCAGGCAGATATTTCAGGCCGCACGAAGTAGGGGGGTTGACGTCAGGTTCGAAGCCTCCGTAGGCGGTGGGATACCGATAATTCAGAGCCTCCAGGAAGGCCTGGCTCCAAATGCTATTACCCTCATTACCGGAATAGTTAACGGGACGACCAATTACATCCTGACCAGAATGAGCGAAGGTATGGAGTACGAGACCGCCCTGAAGACAGCTCAGGAGAAAGGCTTCGCTGAACGAGACCCATACTTGGATGTGAGCGGGCAGGACTCCAAACACAAACTAGCCATACTGGCGTCGGTAGCCTGGAATTCCTGGATCGACCCCGCTTCTGTTCCTTGCGAAGGTATATCACAGATCACGCCAGGGGATATGGATTTTGCCGCCGAGTTTGGTTATGCCATCAAGCTGCTGGCAACGGCTAGAAAACGTAGCAGTAAAGTGGAGCTCAGAGTAAGTCCCGCATTGGTCAGCGTTTCCCACCCGCTCGCCAAGATCGCTGACGAGTTCAACGCAATATATCTGGACGGGAACTTCTGCGGCCCCCAGATGTTCTACGGCAGGGGGGCAGGCCGTTTGGCGACTACGAGCGCCGTCATGGCTGACGTCATGCACATTGCACGGAACCTTAGACGGGGAGTCCGCGACGAGTTGCCATCTCTCGATGAGAAGTATGAATTGGCCACAGACTCGGTCAGTGGTGGGTATTTCAGACTGGACTTGAAGCATGTTGCCGGGAGCCTGGCGAAGGTTGCAGATATTCTGGCTCGACACGGAATAAGCATCAGGGACTCTGTCCAGAGAAACAAATTCAAACGAGAAGTCAATGGCGATATTGTGGTGCCGGACATCATAACTGTCGAACCCGTATCGGATAGTCGGGTAAAGAAGGCTTTGGCGGAGTTGGAGGAATGCGACAGTGTTTACGGCAAACCCTTCTATCTCAGGATAGAGGACTAATTCGCCCGGCGGCGGCTCGCTAGGAGAAGACTCCGGCGCGTCTCTGCACTGCCAGTGTTCTCCCCGTCTGGACCGCATCATACCCATAGCGAAGCCGCAGGCCGTCCAGCGCCCGGTCCAGGCGCTCAAGCCGGTCCTCCACCGAAGGCAACAGACGGAGTTGCGCTTCAGCCTGCAAGCCGGATACCTCTACGCCCACCAGTCTCACCAGCTTGGCGGCGCCGGCGAGTTGTCGCTGGAGAAGCTCTGCGACGGCTCCGAATATGAGCTGGTCAATATCGGTGGGCCCACGCAGGCGACACTGGCGCGTCAGCGTTTCGAAATCGGCATATCGCACCTTGAGCGCCACAACCCTCGCTCTCTTTTCCATCCGCCGCAACTCCGCTCCCACCTTCTCGCTAAGGTAACGCAGCATCCCCAGGAGAAACGGCCTGTCCAGGGTATCCCGGGAGAGCGTGGCGCAACGGCTTATAGACCTGGCTTCCCCCCGCTCTTCTACCGGGCTGCCATCCTCGCCTCGCGCCCAACTGCCCAGCAGCGCCCCGGTTTTGCCAAAGAGGCAGCAAAGGTAGGAAGGGGACAAGGCGGCCAGATCGCCGATAGCCGCGACTCCAACGCCCTTCAGTACCTGCTCTGTCTTAGGCCCGACTCCGGGCAGTCGCCGCACCGGCAACGGCGCCAGGAACGCAGCCTCCTCACCGGGCATCACCTCCACCAGTCCATCCGGCTTGTCCAGGTCAGAAGCCACCTTGGACACCACTTTGGAGGTGGATAGGCCGACGGAGGCGGTGATCCTCAACTCGTCCCACACTCGTTCCCTGATCCGCTGAGCGACGCCGTGCGCCGGCCCGAAAAGGGCCTCCGAGCCAGTCAAGTCAACGTAAGCTTCATCGATGCCCCCAGGCTCCACATGTGGGGAGTAGTCGTCCAGAATGGACATGAAGCGCTGGCTGGCGATTCGATAGTAAGAGAAATGCCCGTCGACGAAAACAGCCTGGGGGCAAAGCCGGTAGGCGCGTGACAATGGCATAGCAGACCTGATCCCAAATACCCTCGCCTCGTAGGAGGCCGAGGAGACCACCCCACGGCCGCCGGGCTTGCCGCCCACGACCACCGGCTTCCCTTCCAAAGAGGGATCCAGCGCCTGTTCTACGGAGGCAAAGAAGGCGTCCAGGTCCACGTGCAATATCCGTCTGTGCATATGCACCCCATCCGACATAGAACTATTGTTCTTATTGTAGCCGACGCCGCTGTCGATGTCAAGGTGGCGATGGGAGGGATGGAGGGTTGCCAGCTTTGCAACGTGGTGTGCTTCGTGGTAAAATTTACCCATATTGCGAAATATTTCCAGTCTTACACGGCTCGGCTGACGTCCCCCGAAACCCGCACACCGCCGACCCATTGCAGTATAAGAGGGAGCTTTCATAATGACCACCGAGTTTCAGAAGTTGCTTGCCAACCGCCACGACTACGCCCGCGAGTGGAAGAAGCGGACGGGGGGAAAAGTGGTGGGGTATTTCTGCACCTGGCTGCCCGAGGAGATAGTCTACGCCGCTGGCATCCTGCCGGTGCGCATCCTGGGCAGCCACGAGCCGCAGGAGATGGCCGAGCGCCACATCTCCAGCATGTACTGCCCGCTGTGCCGGGACTGCCTGGCCCAGGGCCTATCGGGGAAGTACGAATACCTGGACGGCATCGTGGGCCCGTTCTCCTGTCTCCATATCCGGCAGGCGTTCGCAAGCTGGCGGCTGCACATCCCCCTGGAGTACAGCTATTATCTCTATGTCCCCACCATCGGCCATCATGCCGCGGCCAAGCCCTTCTGGGTAAAGCAACTGGCCAAGTTCAAGGAATCCCTGGAGAAGTGGACCGGCAAGCCAATAAAGGAAGACGACCTGAACAGGGCGATAGACGTATACAATACCAACCGCCGCTACTTGAGAGATATCTACGAGCTGAGAAAAGACGACCGTCCTCCGGTCACCGGCGCCGAGTGCATGGAGATGGTCGTATCCAGTCAGCTTTCCGACAAGGCAGAGCACAGTATATGGCTGAAGAAAGCCTACGAGGAGGCGGTAGCCAAGACTGACCGCCCGGACCCGGGCATCCGGCTGATGATCCTGGGCAGCGAGAACGATGACACGGAGTTCGTGCGCCTCATCGAGTCGCTGGGGGCGACAGTGGTCATCGACGATCACTGCACGGGCAGCCGCTACTTCTGGAACTACGTCATGCCCAAAGAGGACAGGCTTTCCGCTATAGCCAGCCGATACCTTAATCGCCCTGCCTGTCCGGCCAAGGACATCACCCAGGAGCGCCGGCGGTTCAAGCATATCCCGAAGCTGGCCAAGGACTTCCGGGCGCAGGGGGCGGTCCTCATTCAGCAGAAGTTCTGCGACCCGCATGAGTTCGATATCCCGCCGGTAAAGGAAATCCTTATGAAGGAACTGGGCATCCCCAGCCTGCACATCGAGATGGACATCGTGTGGCCGCTGGGAGCGTATCGCACCCGCCTGGAGAGCTTCCTGGAGATGCTACAGCCGGCGTTCGCGTAAAAACCTAACCCCCAACCCCTTCCCGACACGGGAAGGGGAGTATGAAGTCCCTTCCCAAGTTGGGAAGGGATTTAGGGTTAGGTCTACAGGACGATTCTTACTTTTCCGTGTATACGGTTTCTATATCAAGGAGAACGATTAAATGACAATGACCAAATATCAGACCAAACCTCTGGAGTGCTGGCAAAAGGCCAAAGAGCTCCGGTTGAACTACTTCAAATCGGTAATGACTGCCAAACAGGACGGCAAGCTGCTGGCCATGGTGGATAGCGGCAGCTTCCTGGAGTTGCCCGCCGGGCTGGGTGATGACTATGTCCCCTTCGAGGGGCATCCCTACGGGGCCAGCGTCGGCGGGGACCCGGCATTCTCTCAGCGATGCGTCGAGGCCACGGAGGCCAGGGGCTTCGCCCGGGACATGTGCGCCTACACCCGCAACTTCTGGGGTTCCATGTTCCTCAACGAGTACCTGTACGGCGGCGAGTTCCCCAAGGGCGAGTTCGCCATCTGGCGCAGCGCCTGCGAGAGCGAGGGCAAGTTCTACCAGCTTGTTCGCGACCATATGGACATTCCCGGCTACGCCCTGGACTTCCCCTTGCTCCCCGGCCAGGAGAAGGACGAGGACGTCCTGGACTACGTGGTGGCCCAGTTGGGCGCCTGCATCAAGTGGATGGAGAAGGTCACCGGCCGGACCTTCGACGACGAAAAGCTGCTCAAGGCGGCCAACAACCACTTCCAGAGCACGAAGATCTGGGCTGAGATCTGCGCCCTGAACAAGACCATACCCGCCCCCCTGGACCAGAAGACCATCTACACCCTGTACTTCCCCAGCGTGGCCCTGCGCCACATGCCGGAGACGCTCCAGTTCTACAAGGAGGTCCTGGCCGAGGTGAAGGACCGGGTAGCCAACAAGATCGCCGCCCTGCCGGTGGAGCAGTGTCGCCTGTGGGACGACGGCATTCCGCCGTGGTACTTCCTCGGCCTTTACCGCTACCTGGAGCAGTACGGCGCAGTAGTGCTTGGTTCCCAGTACACCTATGCCCTGCACGGGGCGTGGGAGGACTTCCCCGATGGCTCGTGGGCGCCGGCCCGATTGCCGCAGGAACGGGGCATGCCAATGAAGACCCGCGAGGACATATTGAGGGCCATCGCCCTGTGGTACGAGGAGAAGCCCATGATCCGCGCCATGGCGCTCCCCGAGATCAAGAGCCGCCAGCTTCTACGGATTGTCCAGGACTGGCACGCTGATGGTGTGATGATGCACAGCAACCGCGGCTGCCCCGGACTATCATTCGGACAGGTAGAAAACTACCTGGCTCTGCAGAAGGCGGGCATCCCGACGATCATCTACGAGGGCAACGCCGCCGATAAGCGGGAGCTTTCCGAGGCCCAGGTCATAGACCGGATAGATGGGCTTATGGAGCGCATGGGGATAAAGAAGCTGAGGGGATAGAGCCGAAGAATGGTCAAAGATAGGAAGATGCGAAAGCTCATCCTGGAAATAGCTGACCAGATCAGGGAGAAGTATGGTCCCGAAAAGATCATCCTCTTCGGGTCCTATGCGTACGGAAAGCCTACCGAGGATAGCGACATAGACCTCTTAATAGTGAAGGATACGGGCAAGAAGTGGGTGGACCGCTTTGTGGAGGTCAAGACTCTCATATTCGACCCGGACCGCCGTATTTCCGTCTCGCCCGTCGTTTACACTCCTAGAGAGGTGGCGGAGCGCCTGGCTTTGGGGGACGAGTTCGTAGAGGAGATTTTGACGAAAGGGGAAGTGCTGTATGCCAGAGAAGCCGAGCCCGCAAGGCACTCCTGATCAGTGGTTCACGGTGGGAGGCCACGACTTTCAGAGTGCTAAACTTCTTTTTCAGCAACAGGGGCCAGCCGATACTATCACTGTCCTTATCCAGCAGGCTGCGGAAAAGTATCTTAAGGGGTATCTATTAGCCAGAGGTTGGAAGCTTCAAAAGACTCACGACCTGGAAGTGCTGGTGGCTGAGGCAGCCAAGTCGATGAGGCTTTTGGGCAGTTTCTGCATCTGGCCAGGAAACTCTCAGCCTATTACGTGCGGAGCCGGTATCCGCCCGTGCTACCTGCCGATTATCCACCGGAGGAAGTAGCCGACATGCTGGAACAGACCGAGAAGCTGATTGCCAGGATAAGGCAGGCAACACGGTAGATGAGCTTCCCGGGGCGTGATACGGCTGGACGGGCTGACGGAGCAGATGGGGGTGAAGAAGATAAAGGGGTAGAGGGCTTAGCAACCATAATCCGCCATCAAGATCCCTCTCAATCTCCCTTTAGCAAAGGGAGGCCGACACTTCGGCCCCAAAGGCGAGTGTAGCACCAAGCTGGTGAAAGAACTTTCGATTTGAGTAGATTGGAGGGGTGGTGGATTTTGGGCACGGCGTTCTGTGGACTTGTTCTTTTTAGCGTGGACGGTCATGTGGTAGGCGGTCAGACGAATATGCGACGCCCGTTAACCGCGATCTTATCATATCTAAGACCGTTCTCAGCGGAGTTTCTCCCTTTCGCAAGAAGCGGACACCCAACTTTTCTACGATGCGAATTGTTTCGATGTCAGTAACTACACTTATACAGAAGACGTCTATTTTCGGGTATGAGCGCCTAATAGTGTCGCACAGCATGAGACCTGTCCTGTGGCTGTCAACTTTGGACTCCAGGGACTTACCTTGAGGAAGCATTATGTCGACCGTAACAAGGTCAACATGCGCGGTTCTCAGTATCTGCAGTGCATCTTCGGCACTTGATGCTTTTAGAACCGCATGACCTTCATAAACCAAAGCATCCTCAAGCGCCTCGATGAACCCTAGTTCGTCATCAATGAGCAGTACTGTCTTTCTGACCACGCTGCCTCGCTTTCCCCATGAGTTTGTCCACGTGGAGAGTCACCGTAAACACACTTTTCCCCGATTCGTCGCTTGAAGCTAAGATGGTTCCTTCATGAATATCCACTATTGCTTTCGCGATGTATAGACCGAACCCTGTGCCAGCCGGGTACAGATTTCGTGCGTCCTTGCTTCGATAACCGCGTTCAAAAACATGCTGCTCGTCTTCGTGACTCAAGGGAATTCCGCTATTCTTGACCCGTACCGACACTGTACGGGCTCCCGTATCGTGAGAGCCGTCAATCACAATTTGAGTGCCTTGCGAAGAGTACTTGACCGCGTTCTCAAGAATGTTGCTGAACACTTGGCTAAGCAGAGGTTTAATTGCGAGAACTTCAGGGGCTGACTTAAGCGGCTGATCGATTACCTTAATCTGAATATTCTTGTCCCACGCCAAAGGTTGGAAGTCGTCAGCTAGGTTGACCATCAACCTGTAAAGATCCACGGGCTGCAGAGGTTCCTTCAAGGCGCTCAAACTATGATCGGCTTCCAGGTTAGACATAAGTGCGAAATTCTTAGCGAGGTGAACTGCGAGGGTAGCTTGAGAATAAACAGATCTCAGTACCTTCCGTATACGTTCGATGTCCTTGATTCTGCCTTCAGTCAGATTCTCTATGTGCCACTTCATTGCGTTTAACGGAGCCACCAACTGATGAGAGACATTTTGTAGGTACTCAATGCGGTCTCTACTGATCTGCTCCATCTGCCCATTCAAGGCGGCAGCGTCCCTGTCTAACATCGTGATTTTCCGCTCGAGAGCTTCTATACGCGCCTGCAACTGGGCATCGGAAGTAGCTTCACTTGGAGACATTCTGCAGTTCCCTCCTGATTTGCTCGCCGGCAGCCTCAATTCCGTTCGAGATATCAATGTACACCACGCCAGACAAGTCGCTCGGTAAATCCAGAGGACCTTTGTGAAGCAGTATCACCCTTCCAGACCTGCGCCCGAAAACCCCCATCATGTAGCCCATTTCAAAAATCACGTTCTGCCGTGCACGCCGCAGGGCATCGTTGCCTTGGTGGCCCTCCGCAATTCTGTCATCGGGTGTCAACAGCACAAAAGCTACAGTCGAACGCGCAGCGTAGTCTTCGAATTGTTCAACTATGGATCTGCCTGAATTCGGCTGTTCGTGTAGAATTATCGGCTCTGGTAGCCCAACTATGTTCTGAAGATAGTTTTTCAATCCAAGCTTGTTGACCTCATCGTGACCGTGAACAATGAAGGCAAGTGGTCCCACAGGAACCGAACCTCCACCAGCCATGTCTTCAACGAGACTTGCGATTTCTTCCATGCTATGTGAATTGTATTTGGACAGGAACCTTGCTTTCTTGTCTGCGGCAATCACAGCAATAAGGTCTTTGTCTTGGATAGCGGAAAAGACGATAATAGCCAAATCTGCATCACGCGAACGTAGCTCTTTATATATGTACATGCCTGTTGAGCGACCACCACTGGCGTTCTCACCAGACGGGAAGCTCTCTGGCCACTGCATAATTACATCCAGTATCACAAGCCGCGAAGAACGGATGTGCGGCAAGTTCTGAATCGCCTGCGCCGCGGAACTATACCTCGTAACATCGTGTCCTCGGAAACCCAAGTTCTCTGCCAAGATCGCCAACAAGTAATCGTCATCAATAATACAAACCTTCGCCATTAACAGGAACCTCCTGCTCCGCTGCCATTATGTGTAGCACACGTCGTGGACAAAAGCAAGCGCGCTATGTGGTGGCCATCAAGTCTGCCGTTTTCCGTTACGCTATCGCTGCCAGCGTGGCCGTTCGCTGCTGCTGGTGCGAAATCGCGTCATGTCAGCATTCGGACAGAAGGTCACGCGCCCCTTCCAGCATTGACAACCCCTCCCCATTTGTGCCATGTTATGCTCATGTTCGACAGGAGAGAAACAGATAACATTCGCCAGAGGGCGCAAAGCAGTCAGGGCACGGGCAAATCCGAGCGCCGGGCTTGGGTTCCTTGCAGCATCGAGCATCCCCCCCTTTAAGAGTGTCCACCCAAACCGACTGTCACAGGCATGGGACGCTCCGCCGACTTGACCCACCCGGTGAAAGCCCCATTACCCCTCCAGCCAGTTCTCCACCCGCAGGCCGGGGATTCTCTGGAAGTGACGCACGTTTCCCGTGACCACTGTCAGGCCGCGGGCCAGGGCAATGGCTGCTATCCGCATGTCCGCATCGCCTATGGGCGTCCCGTGTACCTCCAGTTCGGCCCTCATCTCGCCATAGCTGCGCGCCGCCGGGGCATCAAAGGGAAGCACAGGCAAATGGGCAAGGAGCATGTTCTCCAGGCGCTCGAGCAACGCCCTGCCGCCTGCACCAAGCCGGAGACACCCATAAACCAGCTCACCCAGCGTGATGCTTGAAGTGAACTGGCGCTCCGATGGGACCGACGCCAGCCGGGCAATTAGCGTGGTGGAGGGCGTGCGCCGGAACAGATTGCTGAGAATGTCGGTATCCAGCAGGTACATCACGCCTCCAGGCTGACCGGGCGGCCCGTATCCCGCTCGCGAGCCCGGTAGATGTCCGACAGCAGCGACTCTATCTCTTTATCCGGAATATCCCGCCATGCCCCTACCAGGGCCAGGGCCCCCCGCGGCTGGGCAGAGGCGGCGCGCTCGCCCTCCAGGTGTTCCAGGTCCCTCATGCTGACCAGGGCTGCCAGGGGCTTGCCCCGCCGCTCAATAATGATATGCTGGCCCCCGTAGGCGACCTCGGCCACCAGCGCCGAAAACTGCGCTTTGGCCTGCGCTGCGCTAACCTTCCTAACCACCACTCACCTCCATCAAGATGACCATTTGGTCATCTTGACTTATTGTAATGCATTCTTGAGACTAATGCGAGTACAGCCCTGCGGTAACCATATCGGGTCGCGTCGGTCTACCGGGGCCGCCCTTCGACCACCACCAAGCGCAATCCGGTCGCAGTGCCAAGACGCCGATAATTGGATAGAACTATCCCGCGGGGGATACTGCGCACCCCTGCAATAGACGTTGAACAGTTGGACGAACTGCTGTGACAGTAAGCATGTTGCGGGTAATCGTTCATGCCCGCTTGCGCTGGGTACCGCGAAGGATGAAAATGGGCTTCCATGTCACGTGGAGCGCAGGGCAGGCGCCATCCTGAGCTTGTCGAAGGACCCCGACAAAGTCGGGACGCGGCGCTTGGTCGCCTTATTTTCGAGGTAAAGACATATCAGGACACCAGCGGTTTCCGGCGATTTCTTTCCAAGTCCCCTGTTCTTACGTCCAAGCCGTGCCCCACTGCATTGCGCCCTGTGCTGTGCTATAATTCTCCCACGTACCTGCTCCGAGCCCACCGATGCATCGGGGCTGCCAATCCCCGTAAGCCCGGCAGACAACCACCTATCCCTTTCAGACGCCACATCAGAATGCAAACAACCAGGAGGTAATACGTGCAGAAGAAGATGGACGGCATGAGCAGCGGCCTGGACCTGAGTGCTCCCAGCTTCACCACACAGCCCAAGGAGATTGACGCCAAATGGACCGCCCTGCTCGACAAGCCTCGGGTGATAAAGGGCAAGGACCTGCCCGTGTCGCCCCACGAGGGCTTTCAAGTGCGCTTCCCGGACATCACTCAGGTCGGCCTGGAGACCTTCGTCTGTTTCTTCGCGGAGTTCCCTCCGGGCGGCGTCTCCCAGCGCCACGGCCACCTGAACGAGGCCGTGTTCTACATCCTGGAGGGCCGCGGCTACGAGATCCACGACGGCGAGAAGTTCCCCTGGGAGGCCGGAGACCTGGTCATCATCCCCAATGGCTCCGTTCACCGTCACGTCAACTCCGACCCCAATAACCCGGCCAAGGCCATGGTGATCAACCCCAAGCCCACATTCATGTCGTACAATCTCAGGGCGCAACGTCTGGTGGACCGCCCCGGCGAAGGCTCCATCTGAGGACGTGCACTGCAGGTCGTCCCGATTAATCGGGTCCAACCCGACCGCGTGCTCGGAAGAGGAAGGGAATCCCCATCTCCCTTTAGAAAAGGGGGGGACGCGCCGGTCCGCCAGAGGTGGATGGAGCAGAGGGATTTCGCCTCAGGACTTGTCGGGGCATGGGCCTACCCTGGAAAGAGCCCCGCGCTAATCCCGTCAGAGCGTCTAATCTGGCCGCTCGTCCTTCGAGCTCAGGATGGCGTCGATTCCCATGGCGGCGTTGGCTATGGGCATCCCCCGTACTTCGAGCTCGGCCAGGCAAAGAAACGAGACATGGGCGCTACCAAGCTAAAGACTATTTCTTCCCGAAGGCTTGCTCCATGGTTTTGGCCGCCTGGTCCTTGATAGCCCACTCTTCGAATTCCCAGCTCCGGGGCAGGGGCTTTATGTTGCTCTGCACACGGCCTTTCGGAGTAATAGCATCGGGCACGTCCTTGCGGACGGGTGTTGAGGTAGCCGATTCAGCGTAAGACTTCTGTCCTTCGGGAGAAAGCAGCCAGTTGGTGAAAAGACGCGCCGCATTAGGATGGGGACCACCCTTCACCACGAGGGTATTGCCCAGGTGGACCGTAGCTCCTTCCTCCAATGCTGCCCATTTCAGGGGCGCCCCTTCAGCAATTATCGGGGCGGCGGTATCGGTCGAGCCTCCCAGATATGCGGCGAACTCACCCCGGGCCACTATTCTGATAGCCTCTCTGGGGTTGCCGCCAAACTCCTTCACGTCCTGTTTGGCTATCTGCTTATAATAGTCCAGGTCCAGCACCTTATGATACCTGGGGATATAGAAGAACGGGCTGGCCCCACCGGTGGTCCTTGGATCGGGGGCCAGCATCTGTCCTTTCCACCGGGGCGACAACAGGTCCTTGTACGACTTGGGGTCGTTCTCCGGCTTGACCAGGTTACTATTGACTACTATCGTGGAGTAGGCTATCAACCATACCAGAATCTCCCCTCCCGGAGAATATACAGGGTCGACCTTAAATACGCTCCGGTCCCTCAGGACCGGCAACTCATTCGCTACCTTGTCGGCTCCTCCCTTCAACACCAGATCGCTGGTACTTCCCGCTCCGCCAATATTGAATATATCAGCGACCTGGCTCTTCATGGTCTGCTCCAGCAAGATCCGCTCCATCAAGGTGCGGCCGTTGCCGGACAGGATCTCCACACGGATACCGTACTGCTTCCCGAAATCCTCGGAAATCCTCTTCCCAATATCAGCAACAAAACCAGTGCTGTATATGGTAACTACTCCCTCTTTCCTGGCGGCAGCCACCACCTTTGCCCAGGCATCTTCCTCAGTGGTAGCTTTGGTCGCCGGGGCTGGCGCGGCAACGGGGGACTGGCCAGTGGGGACCGGAGTAGACGGCGACGGAGAGGCCTTGGGCGTGCAGGCCACAGATACCAATACGAACAATACCAACGATGTGAGAACTACCCGGCTGAACCTCGTGTTCATGTCACGCTCCTTCTGGTCAGATATGTTTCCATGGGCCGGACCTCTGGTGATAGCTGAGTCCTCCGAGTCCATGTGGCGGCGAGTGGGCCATTTCGCGCCCTGCTTGGGGCGTTATTGTATACCTGTTCGCAGGCGATTGTCAAGGCGAACCGCAACACCAAAATCCACCACCTCTCCAATCTACTCAAATCGAAAGTTCTTTCGCCAGCCTGGTGCTACACTCGCCTTTGGGGCCGAAGTGTCGGCCTCCCTTTAGTAAAGCCCGATGAATCGGGATGAGCTTGCCGAAGGGGAGATTGAGAGGGATTTTGATGGCGGATTAAGGAACAGGCAAACCGCAAACAGGAGTTGACAACCCCATCCTATTTGTGCCATCTTATGCCCATGTTCGATCAGGCAAAGATGGACGAAATTCGCCGGCGAGAGCAACGAAATCAGACCCCACCCAAGGGCGAGCGCCAGGCGGAGTTCCATACTGCATCGGGCATCCCCATAAAGCAGGTGTACACGCCCGCCGATGTCTCCAGTCTGGACTACTTCGCTGACCTGGCCAATCCGGGTGAATTCCCATTCACCCGGGGTCTCCACCCCACCGGCTACCGCGGCAAACTGTGGACCATGCGCATGGTGGCCGGCTACGGCTCAGCCGAGGAGTCCAACGCCCGCCACAAGTACCTGCTGGAGCACGGCCAGACCGGGCTCAACTTCGTCTTCGACATGCCTACCATCATGGGCTACGACTGCGACGCCCCGGAGGCCCGTGGCGAGTTCGGACGGGGCGGCGTTGCCATGTGCTCCCTGGCGGATATGGAGGTCCTCACCGACGGCCTGCCCCTGAACAGGCTCACCACGTCTCTGATTATCAACGGCCCGGCAGCGCCTATCTGGGCCATGTACATAGCCGCCGCCGAAAAGCGGGGAATCCCCAGGGCCAGGCTAGGCGGCACCCTGCAGAACGACGCGCTGAAGGAGTACTTCAGTTCCAACCAGTATATCCTTGCCCCCGGGCCATCCCTGAAACTGGTGATGGACACCTTCGAGTTTGGCGCGAAGCAAGTCCCGCTGTGGAACACCATCAGCATCTGCGGCTACCAGATAAGGGACAGCGGGGCCAACGCTATCCAGGAGGTCGCCTTCTCTATTGCCGAGGCCCTGGCCTACGTGGAAGCCGGAATCCAGCGAGGGCTGAACGTCGACGAATTCGCCCCCCGCCTCAGCTTCTTCTTTGGCTCACACAACGACTTCTTCGAGGAGATAGCCAAGTTCCGGGCGGCCCGTCGCATCTGGGCCAGGGAGATGAAGCGGCGTTTCGCCGCCAGCGAACGCTCGCAATGGCTGCGCTTCCACGTCCAGACCTCGGGCAGCACTCTCACCGCCCAGCAGCCGGAGAACAACGTAGTCCGCGTCACTCTGCAAGCCCTGGCCGCTGTGCTGGGCGGGGCACAGTCGCTGCACACCAATGCCCTGGATGAGGCCCTTTCCATCCCCACCGAGAAATCGGCCCGCATCGCCCTGCGCACCCAGCAGATCATCGCTCAAGAGAGCGGAGCGGCCAGCACGGTGGACCCGCTGGGGGGCAGCTATTACGTCGAATACCTGACCAATGAAATCGAGAGGCAGGCTAACGAATACCTGGCAACTATAGAGGGCATGGGCAAAGGCCGCGGTCACATCAAAGATGGCTTCATGGGGGCGCTCCAGAACGGCTACTTCCAGGAGGAGATAGGCCGTAGGGCATACGAGTCCCATCAGGCCATAGAGCAGAAGAAACAAGTCGTAGTCGGTGTGAACGAGTACACGGTAGACGAGCCGGCGGACGTTACGCTGTTCACACTGGACAAACACGCCGAGCAACGCCACCTGGACAGGCTCCACCGGGTCCGCAGGGAGAGGGACGCCGAGAAAGTGGGATCTGCCCTTGATGCGCTGCGAATGGCGGCGCACAGGGACGTCAACCTCATGCCATACTTCGTCGAAGCGGCAAGCGCCTACGCCACATTAGGGGAGATGTGCGGCGTCCTCCGGGAGGTGTGGGGTGAATACAGGGCGGTGGATGGGAAGGGTGGCCACTGCTGATCGGCGGGCGACCACCGGGCACCACAACGGCAAGGGCGACTGCCAGTCGCCCCTATAGGCCACATCCACGAGCCATTCCTCAAAAGAACACAGTTGGGCAACGCCGCACGGGGCGTTGCCCAACGACTGTACCAATGTCCCCTTTTGCCCGAGTCATGTCAGGGAACCTGACCCGCAGGTCGGGGTGGCCTAGTTGTCCTTAGCTCCCTCGGCAATCCACTGCTTGATCTTCTCAATATCGGAGGCAGGCAGGGCGGCGCCAAAAGGCGGCATAAGGGGTTTCTCTTCCAAACGCTTTATCAGTCTACTTTCCCCCGGCTTCCCTGCCACCACCTGAGGCTTGTTTGCGCCTGTCGTCATCAGTCCGTTGAAGTCCTTCAGGTCCAACCCGCCCATGGTGCCGTGACACATGACGCAGCTCTTTTGAAAGATCGGCATAACGTCGTTCGTGAAACTGACCGCTCCAGCGACAGGTGCAGTCGTCGACGCGGACGGCGCTGGCTTCGGCGCCACCTCTTCTGTCTTAGGCTTGTCTTCAGGCGCAGGAGCAAATGGCTGCGCCGCGGGTGCGCCGGAGCCTTGAGGGACCGGTGTGGCTGGCTTCACAGCGGGCGCCGCCGAACTCTGTGGGGCAAGGGCTGCGGAAGGCTTTGTTGCCGCGGCGCCGTTCGTCGCTGGCACGTTTGCACGTGCTGCCGCCGCTGAGGCCGCACTCTCCGCTCTGGATGTGGATTCCCATCCATATAGGGCAATGCCCGCCCCGAGACCCAGCACGACAGCGAACACAATCAGCGCTACACCCAGGGGATTGACGGTCGGTTCAACTCTCTGCCTCAAATCCAAAGCCTCCTACTTAAAAACAGACAGGTACTTCGCAACGGCTTCAACCTCCTGGTGTGTCATCGTCCGTATGAAGGCCGGCATGACACTGCTGGTGTTGACCGTCTGGGGATTCTCTACGTAGTTATGTATTTTTTCCGTGGACATCCGGCTGCCTATCCCTTCCAGTGGCATCCCGGATCCGGCTCCATCCAGGCTGTGGCAGCCCGTGCAGCCCTTAGAGATAAAGATGTTTCTACCCATCTGCTGTATGGCAGATAGCTTGATGCCTCCTGCCTCTTCCGCAGTAGCCGGGGTCGTCTCATACGCCTTAACGGTCAACAAGAATATCCCTACTACCGCCGCCACTGCCACCAACATGGCGAACGGGCGTCTTATGGGCAACCGGGCGGGGCGCCTATCCAGGAATGGCAGCAATATCAAGAAAAGCCCGGCAAGGCCCGGGACAACTGCCACGCCGACCCACTCCAGAGAACCGGGGAAGTATTTCAGAAGCTGGAAGAGGAACATGAAGTACCACTCAGGACGGGGCACGTAGCCGGTGTCAGCCGGGTTGGCTACATTGCCCAGGGGTACTCCTTCAATGAGGGTCAAACCGACGATGGCAGCCAGGACTACTATCATGGCGATAGTGTCCTCGAAGATGATGTCCGGCCAGAACGGATGCCCCTTCTCCTTGAACTCGTGATATCTGGCGTGGTACTCCTCGACCTGGTCTTCCAGCTTAGTCTTTACGTCTTCCCGCAACTTCATGCCTCAACCCTCTTCGCCTCAAGCTTCGGCTTTCGCTCCCAAAGCCATGGAGGTACCGACACACCGTGCTTAACGACCAGGTAAAGGTGAACGACGATGAGCATTAGCGCCAGGGACGGCAACAGCACCGTATGGTAGGCGTAGAACCGGGTCAGGCTTACCGCTCCCAGCTCCGAGCCGCCTCTCAACACAAGAAGCAAGAAGTTGCCCGCGAAGGGCACCGTCCCGGCCATATTAGTCCCTACGGTGGTCGCCCAGTAGGCCTTCTCATCCCAGGGCAAGAGATAGCCGGTAAAAGAGAAGCCGACCACTATGCCAAGCAGTAGAATACCTACCACCCAGGTCAACTCGCGGGGGTACTTATAGGCTCCCAGGGCAAAGACAACCAGTGCGTGCAGAGCTACCAGGACTACCATAGAACTGGCGCCCCAGTGATGCAGGCCGCGAACGATGGAACCATAGCCGACCTGAGTGGTGAAAAACATGATGCTGTCGTATGCGGTCTCGGGAGTGGCCGAATAGTACATGGCGAGGATTATCCCGGTAACCGCCTGAAGCATGAAAATGAACATGGTAGCAGCCCCAAAGGTGTACAGGAAGTTAACGCCCCTGGGGATCTTTCGCTTGAACAGGGCCTGCCATACCGTGCCCGCCCCAGTCCGTTCATCCAACCATTGTGCAACGCTTGTGCCCACGCTTATCTCCCTTACGTCAGAGCGCCGTTTTTTCTTCTATGCCCAGGCGGAAGTCCTGATAATTCACCACCAGCTCGCCGCCTTCGATCTTGTATTCCAAGCTATCCAGGCCGCGGGGTGGAGGCCCGGCCAACACCCTACCATCCTCAAAAGCAAAGACGCCTCCGTGGCACGGGCTTTTCCACGTCCTGTCCTGGGGGTCCCAGTCGGCAACGCACCCCAGGTGTGTGCACTGGGCATTGTAGACACGGAACTTGTTATTGTCCTCAGCGACCACCCATACCACACGCGGCTGCCGCGCCTCAACCCAGCCGTCCTGTTTCACGACGGTTATGCCTACCATCTTGGGTTCTTTCCTGGTGAACTTATCGATCGCTCCCAGGCTGATCCACTGTCCGGAGCCCTTCTTCTTGAGCGCCGGTGACACGAATGCCCCGACAACCGGGACCGCCACTACGGTAGCCACGAAAGCCCCCAAGGCCGCCGTGACGTATCCCAGAAAATGCCTGCGCGTCACTCCCTGTCCGCTGGTGTTCTGCTTCATCCAACCATCCCTTTCGACGCTTGTGTGGCTACAAGAACGGCCTGCCAACATGCTGCCGGGGCATTCCACACCCCGCGACTCGACCATCACCGACCTTACGAGCGATGGCGATGGACCGCTCCCCATCTCTCCACCACTCGAGACCTGCCTCGCCGCCTCCAGAATGTCGCCGGCGCCACCCCTCGCTCTGCCTCCTCACCCGCCTCCCCGGGCGCCTCACCCCAGATATGCCCATTATGTCTGACCAATCACTACCAGTTATTATATAAGTAAATCCGATTAGGGTAAAGTTATTTTTTTCACTATTATTCTAGTGCTAGCTCCCACGTGGTACATCCGCTTAATGACTTAATTCGTCTGGGCAACTCATTGCTGAGCGGTCGGGCGACCTGGCCTAGACGCGCCCAATTATGACTACGCTTATTGGCCCAGTCCAGTGTGTCGCCGCGGCGGATGCGCGCCGTGAGCAAGTCCCCTACACTACAAGGGGGTGTAGTACAATGAATCAGAACTTGGCCTCGGTAGATAACTTGAACGCCCCGCCACTGGGAGAGTATAATAGCGGCGAGATCGCTGAAATGCCTAAAACAGACAAAATACGGGTGTTGCTGGCCGATGACCATGCGATGGTCCGGGACGGGACGCGCCGGATTCTGGAGGGTGAGGGGGATATGGAAGTGGTGGGGGAGGCCGCTGATGGCCAGGAGGCGATCCGACTCGCCGCTGCAACCCGTCCCGACGTGGTCCTGCTGGACATCGCCATGCCCGGGATAAACGGCGTGAAGGCTACCCAGGAAATCAAGTCCGTAGCGCCCTCCACCGCTGTGCTCATACTGAGCGCGTATGATGACGACGCCTACCTCTTCAACGCTCTCGAGGCCGGGGCCGCGGGGTATCTTCTTAAGAACTGCCGGGCTACTGAGTTAGTCGACTCGGTCCGGTCAGTGATCCGGGGCGAATCGGTGCTGCATCCCGTGGTTGCAGCCAAGGTGTTAAAGCGGTTGTTCGCCGGGACGGGCAAGACCCAGGAATCGGGGGAGCCGCTGCTTACCAAACGGGAAGTAGAGGTGCTGAAGGTCGCGGCTCGTGGCCTGAGCAACAAAGACGTCGGTCAGGCCCTGGGGCTTTCCTCCCGCACTGTGCAAGCCCACCTGGGCAACATCTTTAATAAGCTAAACGTGAGTTCTCGCACGGAAGCAGTGATATCGGCGATTCGGGCGGGGATTCTGTCGATTGAGGATGTTCAGAATACGCCCGGGTAAGCCTTACACCCTCCACTTCTGCTGGGTTGCGGCATTAGGCATGTTGACGCTGTTGCTGGCGGGCTGCCAACACCTTGACATTGAGCAACCCGCGCCACGACGGGACACGGCTGTCAAGCAATCTCCAAGTTACAGCCAGGACATTCAGCCTATTTTCACCGAGTACTGCGTCAAGTGCCACAACCCCAGGGACGCCCACAAAGGGCTTCGCCTCGACACCTATCAAGCCATGATGAGGGGCCACAAAGACGGGCCGGTCATAGTGCCGGGCAGGCCTGAGGACAGCATCCTCCTGAGGAATGTCAAACGGGAAACGGCGGCCTCTTCCGGGATGCCCTTTCACCAGGAGCCGCTCGCCCGTAACCAGGTACAGAACATCGAGAACTGGGTCCGTCAGGGGGCTCTCGACAATTGAGGTACTGAACTTGTCCCATCCGAAAGGGTCCCCCTTCGCATGAGTCGTATTATCCGGGAAGGCATTTCAGAGTAGCCCATGTCAATCCGTATCCGCCTGATACTACTGATTTCCTCCCTCATTGTGTTGGTCTCCGTCCTCGTCTTTGTCGCCCAGAGCGAAGTCAACCGTCTGTCGCTCCTGTCGCAAGAGATCACCGGCCGCGCCATGCGGCGCATCGAGTATATGGCCGACGTCAACACGAATCTAATGGAATGGCGCGGCCTTAACCTGAGCATGGTACTCAGTGAAAACCCACAGGAAAGGGCTGTCTATCAACAGAGGCTTCCTCAGGTGGTGTCGGACACCGAAAGTCTGGTGAGGCAATACAGCAACATAATCACAGACCCGGTCCGGCGAGCCGACTACGAAGCCTTCTTGGTCCACATTGTCGACTATACTGAGATCAACCGCAGACTGAACTCTTTGATGGGGCAGGGCGACGCGGCTGCGGCCAGTGCTGTCTTTGCCAACTCGCAGGATGCCTTTGACGAGATGTTATATCATCTGGGTCGGATCCGGAATGACGAGGCGGCAATCGCCCGCAGTGCGAGCGCCCGGGCCACCACAACTGCCGCCTCTATGCGCTCATTCTTCATATGGTTGACCGTGGGCGCGATAGCTGGCCTGATAGGTCTCGGTTTCTACATATGGTATTCTCTCACCTCAGGCCTTCGGCGACTTCAAGTGGCAACGCGACGGGTAACGTCGGGGGACCTGTCTCAGCTTGTATCGGTCAAGAGCAAGGACGAGTTTGGGGAGCTCGCGGAGTCCTTCAACAACATGCTGTCCTCCCTCAAGCAAAGCATGGAGGAGAACCAACGCCTCACCCAGGAGGCCCTTAAGCTAAAAGAAGAGCGCATTGGCCTTTTGCAGCAGCAGTTCTCCACAATTATCCGGGCGCAGGAGGAGGAGAGAAAACGCATCGCTCGCGAGCTGCACGATGACACCGCCCAGCAACTGGTAACGTTGTCCCGCGGCCTGGACTCGATTACATCCCGACACAGCTCATTGCCGGAGAGCACGGCGGCACGCCTGGAGGAATTGCGACAGGTGGTGGACAGTTGCCTGCAGAGCATCCGTCGCTACAGCCAGGACCTGAGACCATCCATAATTGACGACCTGGGCCTGGTCCCGGCGCTCGACTGGCTGGCCGATAGAATGGAAAGGTTCGACTCGGTCAGGCCCAGGATCACGGTGAAGGGCGAGAGACGACGGCTCTCTCCGGAGACTGAGCTCGCCCTGTTTCGCATAGCCCAGGAAGCCTTAAACAACGTGGTCAAACACGCGCAGGCCACCCAGGTCGATATCCACCTTTCCTTTCAGCCTCACAAGGTGACAATGAGTGTCACAGACAATGGCCGGGGCTTCATCTTGCCCTCGTGGAAGGACGCCGTGGCCCGCGGCCAGCTCGGCCTACTGGGCATGAGGGAGCGCGCCCAGCTTGTCAACGGAAACGTGCAGGTCAGCTCGGACCCGGGCAAGGGTACGAGCATCTTGCTGGAAGTCCCGCTGAATGGAACATAAGCGTCTACCCCAACACCCGTTGCCCATCCAGCCTCACTCGCATGTCTTGTGGGCAAGAGGCTTGAACCCCGCTGGAAACATGGTAAAATAGTCGAGAAAGGAGCGTGGGGTGGTCAAGAAGATAAGCAAGCAGAGCCTGGAGAAGTTCGTCAACTCCGTAAACAAGAAGAACCCGCACAACGGAAATAAGCTCCGCTTTAACTGGCTTCGTCGCAAGGGAGGACAGTAGGTCCGTCCCGGGAGACGGGTGCTATTGGCCCATTGTTGACGTATTGTCGGCGAACGTGCATTTAGTTTGAGGGAAACAATAAGAGGTCCCCTCCCCTGCGTGTCAGGGGAGGGGACCTTCAATTTCAGCTATTCAGGCGCCTCGTCTATCTTGTAAACGCGTGCTTCAACCAGTTCCAAATACGCACGAAGACATTCGGCGTGTCCTGGCCCACAGGCGCATCCGGCTGATGCGGTGCACTCACCTGGCCGGCCCCCGGAGTGGCCTGGCCTACAGACTGCCACGGCAGCGGGCCGGCCACCTTTACATCCGGACCCTGAACGGCTACCGGCGGCGTCTGCACCTGGCCACCTGGATTCTGGACTGCGGTCTGCCCGGACTGTGACCCTTCGCCCTCCGACACTACGTAAGCCTTCCCATCCAATACCACCACCATGTTGTCGCTTACCGAGAAGTAGCGTCCCCACTCGGGATGCTGCTCCAGCAGGCGGAAGTACTCCGGGCTGCCAAACACAACTTTCACAGAAGACATGCCCTCTTTGAAGGCGCTGTCCACCCACCGGCCGTCCCTGTAGACAAACGTCTTGTCGGCCACGGCTCGCGTCTGCGGGGCCAGTCCGGTATCCCCTCTACGAGATTCCTTGAGCCGCTGCGCCTGCTGGCTCTGGTCGATCTGGCCTGCCGGCGGGGCAGGCATCGCCGGGGCTACGCCTGCCGCTGCCGAGCCGCCCCCTGCCCCGTCCGGACCCATCTTGCCGGGGGCTCCCTGCTGGAGTGGCGAGCCCTGGAACATGGGCGCCGGGGTTGGCGCCGGCATCGGGAAGCCGTCCCGCGCCATTGGGCCGGGCAGCGGCATGGGCACATTTTCCTGGATGAAGTAGGAGGTGTAGGGCGTCATGATGCCAAACTCGACGCTCAGCGCCCGTATCTCTTCTACCACCTCGCGGTTTTGGCCGTTAAGCCTCACCTGGTCCAGCAGGTAGCCTATCTTGCGGGTGGCCCACAACCTGGGAATGAAGGTGGCTTCGTCACTCTTCTCGGCGAAGCTCAGTTTGGGGTAGGTAACCCGCAGGGTCTTGCCGTAGCTCCTGCCCTCCACCGCCAGCGTGGCGTCACCGGACTGGCGGTATCTACCTACAATGGTGAGCTGGCTGCCTACGTAGAGGTCGGGCAGCGGACGGGGATAGACGTCCTCCACCTGCACAGGACCGAAGTCCAACTTGAGATCGACCAGCACCGGGGCGCCGATCTTTTCGTAGAAAGAGGCCACCACCGGTAGTACCTGGTCGTCCCGCCGCACGTACTGGCTGAGGCCGTGCCCCTTCTCGGCCAGCCTGTCGAGGAGACTGGCGTTGACGTCGTCGCCGATGCCGAAAACGAACAGGCGCAACGAGTCCCTGGGACCCTTGTCGAGAGCGGCCAGTATCTGCTTGTCGTCGGTGACGCCTACGGTTGGCTGGCCGTCTGTGAGGAAGATGACCACGGCCTGCCGCTCAGGGGACGCGAGGCTGACGGCAGCTTGCAGGGCATCATAGATGTTGGTGCTGCCCGCGGCCCGAAGCCCGCTGACGTAGTCCAGCGCCTTGTCCTTGTCTGATATGGGCCGCAGCGAAGGAGAGAACATGTCCACCCCGGAGCTGAACGAGACGACATTGAACCTGTCCTCCGCGTTCAAGTGGCCGAGAATGAATTTCAACGCTTCCCGGGCCTGTTGGATCTTGATGCCCCCCATGCTGCCCGAGACATCCACCACCAGGATGACATCCCTGGCAACGATCTCCGTCCTGGAGATATCCGGCCGGGGGGAAACGAGGAGCAGGAAGTAGCCTTTGTCCCCCAACTTGCCGCTCTTATATGTGAGCAGGCTGAGGCCGACATCTTTGTCATCTACGGAGTAGAATAGCTCGAAGTCCTTTGAAGGGGTGACATTGCCCGCCTCAAAGCCAACATCCGCCGACTGGTCGCCCCGACGGGTCACGCTGACATCGTGGCTGGGCGAGTAGATGTTCTTGAGGGAGCCGGCTGCGTTGATTCTCAGGGATATGGATAGCTCTTTCAGGGTCTGCCCCGGAAACGAGGTCCCGGCCAGGGGGTACACGTATCTCACCAGGCCAGCGTCTTTCTTCAAGACCAGGCTGTACTCCAGTTCGATCTTGCGCTCGCCGTTTGGCGGGATGGGGAAGACCCGCAACTCTACGGCTTTCGATCCGACGTATTGGAGCAGGGCAGGGTCGCGGCGCTGTCTGACAATGCTTTCGTAAATCTGGCGGGCCTTGTCCTTGTCCAGGATCTCCCCGGTCATCCTTTGACCGTCCGCCCACATGGTCAGGCTGGAGATGCTGGCGTCAGCGGGCAAGGGGAAGAGATACGTCCCTTCCTGCATCCCGCCGGACCGGTTGACGAAAAGCATCTGTACCCTGGTCAGGGCCACCTGGCCCTCGACCTTGACCTCCACCCGCTGATAGCGGATCTCGGGGAAGGGAAAGATAGGCCGGGGCATAATCGGCGGCAACGGGGGCGGCGGCGGCAGCGGGGGTGGGGTGACAGGGGGCGACACCTGAGCGCCTGCCTGTGGAATCGAAACAGGCGTCAGGGCCAGGAATAGAGAAATGAGGACGACCACACTAAGGACCAACCTGCGCATCATGTTCTGACCTCCTCCATGTTCTTTCACTATTAAGACGCTGCGAGGCGCGAAAAAGTTCCCGGAAGGTGGCAGACCCCTCAGCCTCTTTGCTCAAAGGGGGACGCCGTCAGATTCGCATTTTCCAGCGCAGGACATTGCCCAGAATCCGTGAATTCAGATTGAAAACGCCCACCTTCAAGGCTGGCTACAACTAGCTAGTGAAAGGGGGCTACGCGCGCAAGTCTCGCCCCTTATCCGAGCAGGCATCGGACTCCGCTACGCGGCCATGCCCCGGTGAAACGCCGTACGTAGGGGCACGATGCATCGTGCCCGACTTCCCGACAATCGGGCACGGCACCGCCGTGCCCCTACGATGCCCCCCATTGAGGGAGAGACCACTTCTTAGCTGCCTTTTCTATCTACTAAGAATTCACGGATTATGGATTGCCAGCCTCCAAAGCCGTGATATAATAAGGCGAAACGTTTCGCCGCACATCGACAACAAACTCGAAAAGGGGGTACCCGCTGCTATGGCTAAGTTCCAGGTTGGCGACAGGGCTAAGGTGAAGGACCGGCCGGGGTGGCCCGGGGGCTACAAGATCGCCAATTGGGAAGGCAAGATCGCGGAGGTGAAGGACGACCCCAAGGGCTACGTGATAATGCTGGCTGACAAGACCGGCTACCGTATGGCCTTTCCTGAAGACGAACTGGACAAGATTTAGGACCCGTAATAGATGCCTATCTGGTACCTTATCGGGTCTGTTGCCGCCCTGTGTACGTCCTTTAGCTACGTGCCCCAGATAATAAGGATGTGGCGCACCCGGTCCGTCCGGGACATAAGCCCGGTCATGCTCGTCCAGTTCAGCATTGGCGTCGCCCTGTGGCTTGCGTACGGTGTCCACCTCAAAGATGCCATAATCATAGCCGCCAATGCTGTCAGCCTGTTGGCCGGCGTGTTGGCCACCGGCCTCTACGTTTACTATCGGAAGCCGCCTGCCGCTATCTCGTAACAGCCCTGCCAGAGTGATAACCAAAGGAGGATGTCTTGCCGAGATCATCATTCGATAAGTCCCATGAAGGCCACGCCCACGGGGAAATCCGGAAGGCTTCGAAGAAACCCAAGACCGACCTGGGCGATGAGGTTGTAGCCGCCCTGGAAAAGAACGCCGAGGAGATCAGGGAGGACTACCGCCCCCTCACCGAGTCAGAGAAGGCCAGGCTGAAAGCCATTGTCAACGTGCTCCCTGCCTGCAAACCGGAGCGCGATGACGTCCACGTGATCCAGCGTCTGGTCGATACCGCCGAGATGCTGGAAGACGAGGACATGGACTCGTCCATCGTTCTTGTCCTGCTGGGCATGGCCTACGAGAGGATGAGGTCGCAGGCGCCGCGAGCGTGAGACGTAGGGGCACGGCGCGCCGTGCCCGTGCTTAATTGAAGGAGCGCCCTATGAACGGTAAATCCAGGGCCGCCGTACTGGAGACTTCTGGCAAGGTGGCCGTCAAAGAACTGCCTCTGCCCGACATAGGGCCGGAGGAGGGGTTGCTGCGGGTGGAGATGGCCGGTGTGTGCGGCAGCGACCCTAAGTTCTACCACGGCAAAATAAGGAATCTGCCTACGCCGATGATTCTCGGGCACGAGACGCTGGGGCATATCGTCGAGATCGGCGACGTGGCAGCGGAGCGCTACAGGGTGCGGAAGGGCGATAGGGTGGTGGTGGAGGCCAACATCCACTGCGGGCTTTGCTACTATTGCCTCACCGGCAACTACCAGTTCTGCGAGCGGGAGCGGGGCTACGGGACCAAGCTGTCCACCAGGACGCCCCCCGGCCTGTGGGGTTCCTACAGCGAGTATATGTACCTGGCGCCTAATTCAGAGGTGCACCGCGTCTCGGATAGCGTCCCCGCCGAGGCGGCCATCCTCACCACGGTCATAGCCAACGGCGTCCAATGGGCACGCAACCTGGCCGGCGCCTCCATAGGCAACTCAGTGGTGGTGCAGGGGACGGGGCAACAAGGACTGGCCTGCCTGGTGGGGGCCCTGGAGTCGGGGTGCCGCCCGGTAATTGTGACCGGCCTATCGGTGGATACTCCGAGGCTGGCCCTGGCCAAAGAGCTGGGGGCACACTACACGATAGACGTCCAGAAAGAGGATGTCGTTGCCCGGGTGTCGGGCATGACCAGGGGGCGGATGGCCGATATTGTGGTGGACGTGACGGGCAGCCCGCAGGCACTTCAGAAGTCCCTCGACCTGGTGCGCCCGCAGGGGACTATCCTGGCCGGAGGTCTGACCGGCAGCGAGACCCTGACCCCAATGTCGATAGACAAGATAGTGATGAAGGAAATCCGCTTTCAGGGGGCCAAGAGCAAGGCGGCCCCGGCCGTGCTGGCAGCGCTCAACCTCGTCGAGTCCCGGAAGTACCCCTTCGAGAAGCTGGTCACCCACCGCTACCCCCTGGACAGGGCCGAGGAAGCTCTCAAGGCCGCCGGAGGGGAGATGCCGGGGGTGTACCCCGTCAAGGTGGTGATTGTGCCATAGGAACTGGGGAGACTCACCGCAGACAAGGCGGAGAGCGCAGAACGCGTAGGGCCAGGTCTGGGACCTGCCCTTGAGAGTACGGGGATAATCGCTCGCGGAAAACTCAGTTTTCCGTATCGCACTTGGGGGACATGCACCTGTTTGGCGCCCTGTCCGGCGTTACCAATCGCGCATGGGGGATATAGCTGCATCACCAAGGACGAGTGCAGATCCCATAGTACAGCGAGTGCGGCAGTTATCTTGAAGTTGGATAGGTCACAATAGAGAGACTGCAACTAGACGTCCCAGCGGGCTGTTGAATCGGTGCTAGTTCAACGATATCGCTTCCCGTCCCAGCCCTGGGCCGCATCGAAGACATCTATCCCGAACAACATCGCCCGCTCTCAGCTACCCAACCGTTTGGCTGGCATTGCACCACTTACCCAACCACGGTGTATGTTTTCACTTCCCGTTCCAACCGGGTACCCAGCGCCTCGCTGGCCATATCGAGATCGTAATCGGTTTGGAGCCCCAGCCAGAATTGAGGAGTCGTGCCAAAGTAGCGGGCCAGCCGCAGCGCGGTATCCGCCGTAATCCGGCGCTTCTCCAGTACGATCTCGTTGATGCGCCTCGGAGGCACGCCGATGTCGATGGCCAGCCTGTTCTGACTCAGGCCCATAGGCTTGACGAACTCTTCCAACAGTACTTCCCCGGGATGGACTGGGTGCAATTTTGTCTCTGTCATAGCGAAACCCCTAGTGGTAATCTGTGATCTCCACTTTGTATGCGTCTTTATCTCGCCATTCAAAGCAGATGCGCCATTGGTCGTTGACACGGATACTGTACTGCCCGACGCGGTCCCCGGCCAGCTTTTCCAGCCGGTTGGCTGGCGGAACACGCACATCCTGCAATGATTGGGCGTTGTTCAGCATTCGAAGCTTCCGTAATGCCACTTGTTGGACGTCATGTGGCAGTTTTCGCGAAACTTGCAGGTTATATATCTTCTCGGTCTCACCATCCTTGAAGGAGCGAATCACGTCTTTATTGTATAACGTTACGCGTTAAACATCAAGAAGTTGTAGCCTTTGCAGAAGGGATAGTGGCTTGAGCAGGGACGGGGAGGCGCGCCAGACATCCCATCGCAATCAATAACGCGGAGTGGGATTTCGTCCGAATCCTCCTACACCCCCTTTAGTAAACTGACCCTTACCCATAAGTCAGGTCGCTGGACACAATAGGTTTTCTGATATGTGGAACGCGGATACCGGCTTTGTAGGGTGGGTGCAGCCCCGATGAAATCGGGACGAAACCCACCACCTCCCGTTGCTACGAAATGTCCCGACTTGTCGGGATTCGCTTCACCCACCTTATGTTTCCGCCCAGAGCGACTACAGTGCCTGGTTG
>JACQTY010000167.1 GCA_016210545.1 Chloroflexota bacterium | reverse complement strand
GTTCAGGATAACCGCTAACTTTCACACTATGACTTTTGGAGTCGTTTGGCTATCCGTAGAAATAAGGAGTTACGCTATGGAAAGCCCGTAATGAGACACATAGAGTCCCCGGACTTGCTTTCCAGGTTTGCGCTTATCCCCGTTGCCTGTTGCGGTACCAGATTCGAGGGTGGAACACCAGCTTCGATGGCCTCTTTCCAGTCCGCGCCACATTTCAGATACAAGCGTCCAAACATGCTTGTCGGATACGTTTGTGTCGGATACGTGTGTTGACAAATGACGGGCGAGTCCTTAAACTGAGGCTTACTCCCACCCCCAATCATCAACTTCCATCATGCTGTTTGGGACGGGCGCCCTCAGTGAGGGCCAGCCCGAGCACTTCATCTCATCTTCTCCCGCTAATGGACCGGTATCCTCATAAGCATCGGCAAGTTGGCAAGCACAGGGCGAGTGGCTGCCGTCCCGGTGCACCGGGACTCCGGTGACAAAGTGGCCGGGCCAGACGTGAACATTACCAGACACACTTGGCTGAAAATAGCGCGCAGGGAGCACCGAAATCGATAGCCGGAGGGACAGATATGGGCGATCTCGTTGGGGTGGGCAAGGTCGGCGAGTTGGCCGATGGGGCGATGAAACAAGTTGTGGCCCGCGGCAAGGATATCCTGCTGGCGCGAGTGGGAGATAAGTATTATGTCGCGGACAACGTGTGCCCGCACATGGGGGGCAACCTTACGCTGGGCAAGCTGGAAGGCACGGTGGTCACCTGTCCTCGCCACTTCTCGCGGTTTGATCTGATTGATGGGCGAGTGATTCGCTGGACCAACTGGTCCGGGATAGCATTGGCGTTTGGCAAGATGCTCAGGTCTCCCCGCCCTCTCAGGGTATACAAGCTGACCATTCAGGGTGATAACTTGATGGCAGAAGTCTGAGCAGCGGGCACAAGCTGGTGTCCGTAGCTGCCGCTGTGTAGTCAGTACCCCTGCGGCTGTCCGAACGAGAGGAGGCAAAGAATCAACACGTATATCATCCTATTCCGGTTCACGGACCAAGGGATCAGGAACGTCAAGGAGAGCCCCCGGCGGGTTGACGCTGCCAGGCTGGCATTCAAGGCTATGGGGGCAGAGGTCAAAGTATTCTACTCGGTAATGGGCCGGTATGATACGGTGTTCATCGTGGAAGCACCGGATGACGAGACGGTGGCCAAAGCAGCTCTCAAGGTCGGTTCGCTGGGCAATGTGCGCACTGAGACGCTCCGTGCCTTCACTGAGGACGAGTACAGGAATATGATCGCAGCCATATAGTAGTCCCAAGACAATGGACCCAGGTTGGCACATGAGCCCAGTATCTTTGTCCAATGGATAGTGCAGGAACGGAGGTTTCCCGGCGTGCCCAACGGTAACCTTGTGATTCGCCAGATGACACGGGATGAGGTCGGCCTGGCCCTTGATTGGGCTGCGGCAGACGGCTGGAACCCGGGGCTTCACGATGCCGATGTATTCTATTGGCCGCATCCCCAGGGCTTCTTTATCTGTTTACTGGACGGCGTTCCTGTGGGATGTATCGCAGCAGTGGCTTACAGCACGTCGTTCGGCTTCATGGGGTTACATATCGTCAGGCCCGAATTCCGTGGGAAGGGCTTTGGCCACAGGCTATGGAATGCAGGTATGCGCTACTTGAACGACCGGAACATTGGCCTTGATGGAGTGATAGAACAGGAAGGTGCCTATATGAAATCCGGTTTCAGGCACGCCTATCGCAATATCAGGTATCGAGGAAGTGGTGTGGGGAAGCCCCGGCCGGGGGTCGTCCCCCTGGCTGACGTGCCCTTTGAAGCCTTAGCCCAGTATGATGATCACCTTTTCCCCGCCCCCCGTCATGAATTCTTGCGGCGCTGGGTCAATCAACCCGGATCTGTTGCCCTGGGCATATTGAAAGGAGGGCATCTTGCGGGCTACGGCGTGTTGAGGGCGTGCCGGACTGGATTCAAGATCGGACCTTTGTTCGCAGATGAAGAGACGCTGGCCGAAGAGCTTCTCCATGCCCTGTTCGGTAGCGTCCATCTGGGCGACCCTGTTTTCCTGGATGCGCCCGCAGCCAATCCTGCCGCTGTTACCATGGCTAAAGACCACGCCATGCAGCCCGTCGAAGAGACTGTGCGCATGTACACCAAGAAGGAGCCGGACATACCCCTCAACCGTTGGTTTGGAGTGACCAGTCTTGAGTTGGGATGAAGCAAGGCCGGAATCTGGCCAAACGAGGCATTAAAGCGACGCATAACCGTTCCCGCCGCGGACAAGCAATTCGTTGGCCGGTCCCCCATAGCCTGCATCCCCTATGCCGAGCCGTCCACCCGTCGCCGCGATGAACGGACTCGGGCAAAGCACCTCCCTTCAAATTGCTAAGCTGGTGTGCCTCTTGCCATTTACTGGCGAGACCAGGTATTTTGCCAGCAATTCAAACCGCTTGCCGGCCTTTCCCGATGTCAGTTCTTCGAAATATGCCCTCACCTTGCCCAGATCTTTGACCTGTTCGACAGCAATGTCCGATGGCAGATAGCGAAGCACATCGTGATAAGCTCCGATGAACAACGCTCCTATCTCGGAAGATTGCAGCGTCTCGGCTATGGAGCCCGCGATGAACCTGTCTCTCTCTTCAGTCAACCGGGCTTTGTGCAGGCTGAGCGATGCATCAGACGCCGTGCCATGCCGCGCCAGCTTCAACTCCTGGATCAGGAGGGAGGTCTCCTCTGTCTTCCTTAACTCGGCGCCCTGGCTCAGCAAGCGGAGTATTAGCTGATGGTTCATACTGCCCCGGCGCACTGCCTCCTCGACGATACGGAGGCCCAGTTCCCCGTCCGCAGCCAGGCCGTCCTGATATATCCGCAAGCTTGACACGTCCACTGATGACAGATAGTCTGTGACGCTTGCCCAGAACCTGAACATGGTCTCCCCGTGACGATCCCACTGCTTCTTGCCCCACAGCAAAGCGCTCCGTCTGTCCATGGCTGCGCCGAAGCTTCCGAGGTCCGATCTATCGTGTATTATTGGGACGTAAAGAAGTCTTCTCACTCTTACTTTCACTTCCCTGTCTGCTTCAGGGCATCCTCAAAGTGCCTGTGGGTTACTCTCAGAGCGGGAGCGTCACTGGCGGCGCTCTTTGTATCCAGGGCGGCTATATACTCCCTGATGGCCAGCATCGTGGCCCTGCGGCATAAGGACTCGATGTCCGAACCAACAAGGCCCTCGGTGGACTTTGCAAGCTCTCGCAGATCAACGTCGCCTGTCACGGGCTTTTCCTTTGTGTAGATGCGCAGTATCTCCAGTCGGGCCTCCTCGTCCGGAGCGGGTAGCTCAAGGTGCGTCTCGAGCCTGCCGGCGCGAAGCAGTGCTGGGTCGACGATGTCAGGCCGGTTGGTAGCGGCCAATACTATGACCCCTTTTAGCTCCTCTATGCCGTCCAACTCTGTCAGGAGCTGGCTGACGACGCGTTCTGTGACATGGGACTGGCCATCGCCCCCGCGGATAGGCGCTATTGCATCTATCTCGTCAAAGAAAATGATGCACGGACTTGCCTGTTTCGCCTTCTTGAAGACCTCTCGGATGCCCCTTTCTGACTCTCCTACCCACTTGGACAGCAGGGCGGGACCTTTGACGGAGATGAAATTCACCCCGCTTTCGCTGGCCAGAGCGCGGGCAAGCAGGGTCTTGCCGGTGCCCGGGGTCCCGGTGAGCAAGACGCCTTTAGGCGGCCTGGTGCGGGCCTGTTCAAAGACCCCGGGGTATTTGAGCGGCCATTCCACCGTTTCCATGAGGGCTCTCTTGACCTCTGTTAGCCCTCCCACATCGCTCCATTTTACGTTCGGCATCTCGATGAAGACCTCCCGGATAGCTGAAGGTTCCACCTCCTTGAGCGCATCCAGGAAATCATCCATCTTTACCTCGAGTTCGGAGAGGAGTTCGTACGGGATATAATCAGCGTCCAGCTCTATTTTGGGCATAAGCCTTCTCAGCGCTGTCATCGCCCCCTCGCGGCCCAGGGCCTCCAGGTCCGCCCCCACGAAACCGTGAGTGATGTCGGCGATTTTCCCGAGGTCGACGTCGGAGGCCAGGGGCATGCCCCTGGTGTGGACGTTGAGTATCTCCAGCCGGCCTGCCCGGTCAGGGACGCTGATGGATATCTCCCTGTCGAACCTCCCTGGCCTTCTCAGCGCGGGGTCCAGCACCTGAGGCAGATTGGTGGCGCCGATGACGATGACCTGGCCGCGTGATTTGAGGCCATCCATGAGGGCAAGGAGCTGGGCGACGACTCTCCTTTCGACCTGCTGGTCGCCGCGCACCTCCTCCCTTTTTGCGGCTATGGCATCGATCTCGTCGAGGAATATTATAGAGGGGGCGTTGTGCTGGGCCTTCTCGAATATGGCCCGCAGGTTCGCCTCGCTCTCCCCGTAAAACTTGTGGATGATCTCCGGACCACTGACATAGACAAAATAGGCGTTCGTTTCATTGGCTACAGCCCGGGCAATCAGGGTCTTGCCGCATCCCGGGGGACCGTGTAGTAGCACACCCCGCGGCGCCCCTATGCCCAGCCGCTCAAAAAGCTCCGGGTACTTGAGGGGGAGTTCGATCATCTCCCTGATCCTCTGGGTCTCCCTTTGTAGTCCGCCGATGTCCTCGTACGTGACGCCGGTCTTCTCCTTCAGCGGGGCCTTCTCCTGCTTCAGCCTTATACTGGTCGTGGGGCCGATGAGCATGGCTCCCTCCGGGTCGATGTCGGCTACGGAGAACTCTGCATACCGGCTGCCCATCAAGGTTGCCCGTATTTTGTCACCGCGAGATATCGCCATGCCATCCAGGAGTCTGGAGAGGTACTTTTTGTCTGCATCTTGCTGAAAGGCGCTTGAAGCGGTCAGGGGGACGAGGACCACGAGCGCTGACTCCCGGGCATCCACCCTCTGCACCTGCACCTTTTCGCCCAGGCCGACCTGGGCATTCTCCCGCGTGATGCCATCTATCTGGAGAATGCCCTTGCCACGCTGGTCGGCGTAGGCGGGCATGGCCTTAGCCACGGTGGGCCGCTTGCCCGTAAGGCGAACAATATCTCCTACACGGGCGCCGGCCAGAGACAGGTGCTCCGGGTCCATCCGGGCGATTCCCCTGCCCACATCTTTGGCCATCGCTTCGGATACCTTCAGTGTCAACGTATCAGAGCCTATTTGAGACATTTCGTGCAACTCCGTGCAGGCATCAATAACATGTTGTCTATTTCTTCTTGGTCAGCTTAATTTCCAGGACCCCATTCCTGTAGGATGACTTGATGGGAGCGGCTTCCACCTCGCACGGAAGGAGCAGGTCTTTACTATATTTCCTATCTTTGGTCCCGGCGGTGAGCTCCATAATGTTCACCTTGGCCTCGACCTTGATGTCCTTTTCGTTCACGCCGGGGAGTTCGGCGATCACCAGCAGTGTGTCGCCCTCGTCAAAGACATCTACCACGGGTTCTCGGACTTCGGCGATCTCAGCGCCTTTCTCGCTCTTCTTGATGTTGCCAAATTGCTCGACGATGGGCTTGCCTCCGAGTCCAACCCGGATACTGAACCCGTATACACCCCGGACCTTGCCGCTGGCATCCGTGGCCTGCCCGGAGCGACTGTATTCCTCTTTACCCTCCTCGGTCATGCTGGAGACCAGATCGAAGAGGCTGCTCAGGCCTTTGAACAGCCCCTGGAAGCCGTCCGGGCTCTTATCCTTGCTTCTCGCCATGTGCCTTCTCTCCTTACCTCATAGCCGGACCGGGTGGCGGTCCCTTCTCGCGCGCGGAATCATGCTGACGTACCCTGGTACCTGATTGCGTAAGTCGGCCTTATAGTAGTCCTCTCTCCCCGCCGAGGGAGAGAGCTAGAGAGAGGGGGTGTTCACCATCACCCTAGCCCTCTCCCTTCCGAGGGAGAAGGGATGTCAATGTAACGCCAGTTTCCGCAACTAGGCGCTAGACTCGCGCCCTCGGACCGGTCATCTCGGCTCCCTGCCTCTGTTCCAGTAGCTGGCGTAGCTGGCTAGCGCATGCCTTCATCTTATCGCTGGACCCACAGGCGACGGCTTCTCTTAGACTGTCAAGGGCCTCCCTGATTTCCCGCCTCGTGTTGCCTGGGGGTGTCCGCTCCAGATGTTCCACTATAGCCTCGGCCACCGCGATGAGATTCGCTGCTTCAATCCCGGCCTGTACCTGACGGCGTTTTTGGCTGTCCTCTTCTGCCTTTGCCTCGGCCTCCCTGGCCAGTTGGTCTATCTCCTCAGAGTCTAACAGCTTCGTAGAAGCGAGCTTCACCTTGATTTCGGACTCGGTCAAAAGGTCTCTGGCGGACACGTGCAGGATACCGTCCACATCGGCTTCGAACGTCACCTCGACCTTGGCCACCCCTCTGGGCGCGGGTGGGATATTATTGATCTGAAACTGTCCCAGCGAGATGTTGTCCATTGCCATCTCCCTCTCGCCCTGGAGCACATGAATGTCCATGGAGGTCTGACGGTCTGCTGCGGTGGTAAAAATGCGACCCCCTGTTGCCGGCAATGGGGTATTCCTCTGTACCAGTTTGGACGCCAGGCCGCCCTGCGTCTCCACCCCCACAGAGAGGGGAAGCACATCGAGCAATACTGCTTTGTCAATACTGCCCAGGAGCATGCCGGCATGGATGGCAGCGCCCTGGGCTACTACTTCGTCAGGATTTAGATAGCGGTAAGGCTCCTTTCCGAAGAATTCCCGGGCGAGCTGCCGTACAGCGGGCATTCTGCTGGCGCCCCCCGCCAGGATGACACGGTGGATATCCCGGGGGGTAAGGTGAGCGTCTCTCAGGGCCTGCTCGGTCGGGGGGACCATCTCCCGCAGGAGATCGGCGGTGAGCTCCTGGAACTGCTTCCTGGTCACCTCGGCGCCGGGGTTCTTGGTCCCGGGTAAAGCAGCTCCCGAAGGAAAAACGACCTCGGTCTTGAGTGAAGATGAGAGCCTGATCTTCACTCTCTCGACTTCCTCCCTTAGCCGTTGCCACTCGCCTCTATCCCGCGGAAAGGGAACGCCGAAGTTCTGCTCGTATTCCTCGGCCAGGTATTCGACCAGCCTCTGATCGTAGTCATCTCCTCCCAGCCAGGTATTTCCGCTGACAGATTTGACCTCGAAGATGCCGTCGCCCAGTTCCAGGATGGAGATATCAAATGTCCCGCCGCCCAGGTCCCAGACCAGGATTCTCTGGACATCCTCCCGTTGCAGTCCATACGCCAGCGCAGTAGCCGTAGGCTCGTTGACAATCCGTATGACGCGCAGACCGGCAAGTTTTGCCGCGTCTCGGGTTGCCCTTCGCTGGGGCTCGCTAAAATACGCGGGCACGGTGATAACGGCCTCTTCGATCTGTTCGCCCAGATACTTTTCTGCATCAGCCTTGACCTTATGCAAGATCAGGCCGGAGACCTCAGAGGGTGTGTAGTCTTTTCCGTCGACGCGAAGTTTGAAGCTTGATCCCATGTGTCTCTTGATGGAGAATATGGTCCTATCCGGGTTGGTTGCCGCCTGGCGTTTGGCCTCATCCCCTATCAGTAGCCGTCCGCCGGGAGAGAAGGCGACTACGGATGGCGTCAGATGCAGACCTTCGGCGTTGGGTATTATCTTTGGCCTCCGGTTCTCCAGGGTGGCTATGACGGTATAAGTGGTCCCCAGGTCAATTCCGATTGCTCTTGCCATTTTCCGTCAACTCCTTAGAAACTATCTCAAAATTTGGTAGTCCAGACGGGGTGCGTCAGGGTTCCAACCTCACCCCCGGCCCGCTAGCGGGCCACCCCCTCTCCGATTCGGAGAGGGGGCCAGCAACTGTCTTAAATGTCAATAGGGTTGGAGATCAAGAACATGAACCGATTAACTGGACGGTATGGTGGTTCCAGGTAG
>JACQTY010000172.1 GCA_016210545.1 Chloroflexota bacterium | reverse complement strand
TTAGTCGCTTGTTAAAGCGAGATCGACAAAACATTGTTCATGCGGCGGCCAAGTGCAAATCGCTGAGCAGCGCATGTAACGTGATTCGGAGCGTCTGGTAATGATCATCGATGGGCGTCCAGTGCTTGGGTTTGCGGCCTTGTTTGGGACGGGCAGGATTCCCGGCGAGTGGGTTGACCATGGCAGCCAGCAGCGGCTTGAGCACCTTGTCGCGGAGGAATACCAGCCCGGCGATGACGCGCAGGGCGTGAGGGAGCACCTGGTAGCGTCTGGAACGGCCGGCTTTGCTGACCATCTCCTTGCCCCGAAGCTTCTTGAGGTCGTACGCTGCCCGGCGCACGCTATAGTCAGGAAGGGCTCGGCCACCGATCTCCTGGACCTTTCTGGCCAACTCACCCACAGTGAACCCGTGAGGAGCCGGGGCCAGGGCCACGATGGCAGCGAGCACGGCCCGCATTCTGGGTTTCCCGATGTCAATCCCGCCCACTCGGGTGTTGCCTACCCGCCCGGGAACTGGCAGCCGTTCCAGGGTGTCATCGCTGATGAATGCCCGGTCCAACCATCGCAAGCTGCTCAGCGCCCGCTCGAGGATCCCCTTGAGCCGAGCGACAATGGCGGGAAATTGAGCGATGACCCGGCCACAGCGCAACTCCTTCGTGTTGTGGGCGATGGCTTCGAAGCGCAGCACCTGCTCGCCTTTGGTGTAGCCCTTGAGTGTCAGCTTGCCGAAATGCAGCTTGAACACTGTCAGGCTGTACACAGGAGTCTCGAGCGTGAGTATGCCCAGAGCCAGCCCCTTGCGAGTCCGAGCGTGCCGGTGCTTCGCTCCGAAAATAGTCCGGATGTGGCGGATATCCAGGCGCGCCCGGTTGCGATCTATCATATCCTGGAAGACCTGCTCCATCTGGGCTCCCGTTTTGAACAGGAGATTGCGGCTGTACTCCATCTGGTAGTACGGAGTACCGATAGTGGAACCCCGACCGTTCCTGCTCTTCCAAGTCCAGGGCGAAACACAAGCAGGCCGTGTAGATCCAGCGGTCGCAGAGTTGACTCAGGCGCCCTACAGTCCGAGGGTCGGACAAGGTGTCTGCGACCTTTGCCAACGCTGTGATATCCTCGATCTGAGTGAAACAGTTGCCCTCCTTGCCAAAGAGAAGTCCCTGTTTCGCCCCTTGGAAGGCTACATACTCGTGTCCGTTGAGGATGATCTGCGCACCGAAGGGCGGGTGCCCGGACAACTTGATCGTCAGGTGGCCCCAGTCCCGGTCCATGATATGGAACGAGTAGTGGTTGACATAGGCCATCTTGCGCTCCAGGTTCCGGATGGCTCCCTTCCTGGATCGTTCTACCTCCCATACGGGAGCCACGGCACGCGCCACGAGGATGAGGAAAAGGCCATGGACATCCGGCTTCCGCCTCAGGTACTCCTCGGCAATCTCGTGCTTTCGTTGCTCCCTAGTGCAGTCCACGATTGGAACCCCTTTGGCTTTGGCGAAAGCCCGGATACGCCGACTGAACCGTCCCGCCAACCGCATGAGATGGGCGGTATCCAGGTCTTCATCCGAGCCATTGAACAGTCGGCGCCACCACTCTCGAAAACCTCCCGCCGAGGAGCACAGGGGGTTGTAAGCATTGAGGACAATCCTGTCCACGCAGTCGTAGGTTCCCTCAAGGAGATCGCAGTAGTATGAAGTTCCTTCGTTGTTCATAAGCGCATGGTAATTCGATCAGAGCGAGTATTCAACTGCGCGACCACGCCACCCGTTCTGAGCGAAGTCTCAGAACGGGCGTAGCTCCCTTATATAACAAGTACCTACATAATACCCTATAGTCATCCTATAGTCAGTCAAAGAAACAGAGGGTGGTGTGGCTTGAGAGTGTTGGGAAATGTCCCTTTGCTCTTATGTAATGTCTACCATTGACATGCCGGAGGCATTGTAATAAGGTTGACATCGGGTCGGTCAAAGCACCCCAGACCCTTGAGGGATGCAGAATTCGAAGGAGGCAAAGCTGTGGCACAACAAATGGCGATCGAAGAGAAACCCTACCCGATCAGCGTGAGCGCTGAATACCCTGAGAAGATGTCCCGGCTGACCACGTTTTTCCGTCTGCTCCTGGTCATACCCCACATCGTGGTGCTGTATTTCGTAGCCCTGGCTGCCATTGTTGTCACTTTCATCTCCTGGTTCGCGGTACTGTTTACCGGCAGAATACCTAAGGGGATGTTCAATTTC
>JACQTY010000171.1 GCA_016210545.1 Chloroflexota bacterium | reverse complement strand
GTTGTGCAGGCACCGGCGCAACCACATTGTCCCCACGCACGTGGGGGTGAACCGGCTATGGGACACATCGGGGAATATACCATAGAATTGTCCCCACGCACGTGGGGGTGAACCGAATACCCCCCTGTGCGCGGTAGTAACGACTAAATTGTCCCCACGCACGTGGGGGTGAACCGGAAGCGGGGGTACTCAGGGAGTATCAGGAGATATTGTCCCCACGCACGTGGGGGTGAACCGTTGACCTGACCTCCGGGCTGTAGAATAAACCTATTGTCCCCACGCACGTGGGGGTGAACCGCCCACTACAAACCGGAAGTTCCCGACATGCTGATTGTCCCCACGCACGTGGGGGTGAACCGGACTATGCGTTCCTCAACGGCGGTTGGCAACGATTGTCCCCACGCACGTGGGGGTGAACCGACCTCCGTGCAGATGGATCTGCGGGTGCGTGGATTGAAACACGCGCTACTGTGCCAGCCTGTGCCGCCTCGCCTTTGACCTTCAGTCCGTGTCTTGCTATAATGCGGCATCTTCCCGTGTCGGAAGTAGAGGGCGGTCCCCGGTGCAAAGGCCCACATGGGGCTGCCGCATAACAAAGCGTGAGGTGAAAGCCATGTCCAGCCGGTTGCTCAGCATCCTCGGAATCATTCTGGTATCGGTTCTGGTGATCGTCGCCTGCGCCCCGCAGGTAAAGCCGTTAACGCCTACCGCGCCCGCTCCCGCGGCGACCCAACCCGCGTCTCCCACTTCCCGCATCTCACCTCTGGCCTCTCAAGACGCCTGGGAGAAGGTAGTCGAAGCGGCCCAGAAGGAAGGTAAGGTTACGCTGTACGCCTACGGCTATACCGGCGAAGTAGGCATCGCCATCACCAGGGCCTTCAAAGACAAGTACGGGATATCGGTGGAGATCGTCACCGGCCTGGGCGCGGCTTTCCTGGAGCGGCTGAAGACCGAGAAGCGGATGGGGCAAATAGCCGGGGACATCGTGGAAGGCAACGCCGCCAACACCAATAACATGAAACTGGACGGGCTAACCGTGAAGGTCCCGGATGATCTTCCTGCCTTAAAGGAAAAGGATGTCTGGCTTGTCGCCCCCTTTGCCACCGACCCCACTGACAAGCACATCCTGTCCTACACCATCATAGCTTACGCCCCCTACGCCAACTCGAAGCTGGTCCCGCCCGGTCAGGAGCCCCAGTACTGGAAGGACTTCCTCGATCCCAAATGGAAGGGGAAGCTCTCCATGGTCGACCCCGGCGTGGCGCCCGGCGCTCAGCAGCTCTTCCTGGTGCTCATGCGGGAGAAGGCGATAGATGAAGAGTGGGTAAAGAACCTCTATCAGCAAAACCCCAAGTTCTACACGGCCATCCCTGACGAACTGAGGGCCCTGGCCCGCGGCGAGAACGCTATCTCCCTGCGCAGCGTGGACCTGGAGGCTGCCCGTCTGGTGGCCGAGGGAGCGCCCATAAAGGTAGTTCGCATGAAGGATGGCACACCCATTGGGCCAAACGTAGTGGCCGCCGTGTCCGGCGCCCCCCACCCCAATGCTGCCAGGCTATTCCTCAACTGGATAATGACCGCCGAAGGACAGACAGTCCACGGCCAGTCCCGCCAGGTGGCGGGCGTCCGCAAAGACGTGGCCGACTTCCGGCCCGAGGCCATAAGATTCACTCCCGAGAAGCCCATCCTGGTCACGTCGGAAGACGTCGATAACGCCAGCCGCCTCTTCCGGGAGAAGTGGCCCAACAAGCTGTGGGGACGATAGGTTTGCCCCCTTCCGCCACAGGGCGATAACGCAGGATTTCCGGTCTCCGGCCCTTCGTGCCGGTGGCGATTCCTCGCGCCTCCCTTTCCACTGGTCATTGAAACACGTACCTACCAAGACGGCGCACATTGAGCCCGTCCACGAGCCAGGCCGGACGCGCGATGGGCTTCCGCGATACCAACCCCTATCTCTCCCCTTGCTCCCTGTCTCTATCTCTGTCCGGCTCTCCACCTTCTGCTCCTACCTGTTTCCACACCCCCCACGTACTCACTTATTGGTTATTATGAGTAAGACAAGCATTCCCTACGGAACGGAATTACGTTATAATCCCAATTAAGATGTTCGTTGATATTGTGGAAATCAAGGTTAGAGCCGGCAAAGGCGGTAGGGGGATAGTCGCCTTCAGGCACGAGAAGAACGTAGTCTATGGAGGGCCTTCCGGAGGCAACGGAGGGCCGGGGGGCTCGATTATCCTGGCGGCTGACCCTCACGAAAGGACTCTGGCGTGGTTCAAGGGCAGGAGCTTCATCGCTGCCAGGAACGGGGGGCCGGGTGGGCCAGATAAGATGACAGGGAAGAAGGGGGAAGATAGGGCCATCCCGGTGCCTGTGGGGACAGTGGTATATGAGGAGGCTGGGGAAGATAAGGTGTTATTGGGAGACCTTGCTGAGGTTGGTCAGAGTCTCATCGTGGCTAAGGGTGGGAGGGGTGGGAAGGGCAATGCCAGCTTCGCTACTCCTACCCGGCAGGCGCCGGAGATCGCCCAGCCGGGCGAGCCCGGGGAGGAGAAAGCCCTTGTATTGGAACTAAAGCTCCTGGCTGACGTGGGCGTTGTGGGGAAGCCCAATGCCGGTAAGTCGACCCTCCTGAGTGTGGCCACAAAGGCAAAGCCGAAGATAGCGCCGTATCCCTTTACGACGAAGGAGCCTGTGCTGGGGATCGTGGATGTGGGCTGGCAGCGCTTCGTGCTGGCGGAGATACCGGGCCTTATTGAGGGCGCCCATCTGGGAAAGGGTCTGGGGAAGGAGTTTCTGCGCCACGCCGAGCGGACCAAGCTCCTGATCCACCTGGTGGACGGGTCCTCGGAAAGTCCAGAGGCCGACTGGGCGCAGGTGAATGAGGAGCTAAAGCTGTACAGCGCCGACGTAGGCGCCAAGGAACAGGTGCTGGTCATAAACAAGACCGATATGCCGGAGGTGCAAGAGGCAATGTCTGGCATACGACGGCTATTCAAGGGAGCCGCGACCGAAATCTACTTCATATCGGCGGCTACGGGCGAGGGCGTCCAGGACCTCATGAAACGAGTGGCAACGCGGCTGCAAGACGTGGAAGCCCGGCAATTGAGGGAGGAAAAGCCGGAAAAGGTTTTCCACCCCCGGCCTGTGGACGTTGTGGAACCGGTATCTGGACGGGATGGGGAGTAGTGTGGAGATAGGAGTCTATGGCGGCACCTTCGATCCCGTGCACCTCGGCCATTTGATCATAGCTGAGGAAGCCCGCCTCAAGCTGAATTTGGAGAAGGTGCTGTTCGCTCCCGCCCGGAACCCGTGGATGAAGGCGAAGTGGGCCATCTCGTCTCCACGGCGCCGGCTGGCCATGTTGAAACTGGCCATCCGGTCGAATCCGTTTTTCCACATATCTACTGTGGACTTGGAGAACCCGGGGCCTTCCTTCACGGTGAATACCCTGAGCGCCCTGAAGAAAGAATACGGGGACTCGTCCAACCTTTACTTCATTCTGGGTGTGGACTCTCTGAGAGATGTCCCCTATTGGCGCGATCCCCACAACATCGTGAAGTACGGCAAGATGGTGGCCATGCCCCGTCCCGGATTCGAGGCGCTGGACTGGGACGTTCTGGAGAAGGCCGTACCCAACGCCAGGGACAACATCACACTCCTGAACGGACCCCTCATAGACATAAGTTCCACGGAGGTCCGGCGGCGGGTGTCCCAGGGCATGTCTATCCGCTATCTGGTCCCCGAGGCAGTGGAGAGCTACATCTACGAGACCGGCCTGTACAGGCCGTCCCGACAGGCCGGTCCGGGCTCTCCGCCCACGTCCCGTGTAGCGGGAAGGAGGGAAACTTGATCAGAAGCTTTAACGGCAAGACCCCTTCCATTGCCCCCTCCGCATACGTGAGCCAGGCGGCCCTGGTCATCGGGGATGTGGAGATCGGCGAAGACTGCGGCGTGTGGCCCTTCGCCGTCATCCGCGGGGACAGCGGGAGAGTGAGGATAGGTAAGAACAGCCACGTTGCGGAGCACGCACTGGTGGTCGGCGCGGTGGAGATCGGGGAAAGCTCCATCATCGGCTTCAGCGCGGTGGCCGACTCCTGCAAGGTGGGGCGAGAGGTCTTTGTGGGCACGCACGCCACGATTTTGAAGGAATCGGAGGTAGGAGACAACGCCATAGTCGGGGCCAACGCTGTGATTCGACAGCATAGCCGCGTTCCGGCCCGCTGCCTGGCGACGGGTGTGCCTGCTCACGCCATTAAGGTCCTGTCCCTGGAGCAGTGCCAGAAAATCCTGGCGGACAGCGCCCGAGACCTGGCGTCGCTGGCGAAGCAATACAAGGAGCAGGGGCTGTAGATGGCAAAATCCTAAATCCGAAGTGCGATTTGAGACGTGAGACCAGAGAGGTGAGGAGTGGGTCCCGTCACTCGCATCCCACCATCTCACTTCCTGAAGAGGAGGACCTGTCATGGCGTTCGAGCGGTGGGGTGAACACATCGCAGTGAAAGAGATATTTGGCGTCATCCGGGGCGGACCACCCCTTCAGCTTCATCTGGAGTTGCTGGAGCGAATAAGGAGGAGCGCCCGGGTCAAGGCGGTGGTGCTGGATGTCGATTCCCCCGGCGGGTCGGCGGCAGCATCGCACCACCTGCGTCAGGCTGTGGCCCACCTCGCCGAGAAGAAGCCGGTGGTAGCGTTCATCCGGGAGATGGGGGCCTCCGGCGGTTATCTGGCCTGCGTCTCGGCCACCCGCATTGTTGCCTTCCCCAGCTCCATTGTCGGCTCCATCGGCGTCCTGTCCCTGCGGCCCATCGTTCAAGAGCTGTTCCAGAAATGGGGTATTAAGATAGCCGTCACCAAAAGCGGCCGGCTCAAGGACATGGGGGCCTTCTACCGGGAGCCTACCGAGGAAGAGACCACAAAGCTGCAGGCGCTCAACGATGCTTTCTACGATGACTTCGTGTCTGTGGTGGCGACTTCCAGGCGCCTGGAAGAATCGAGGGTGCGCGAGTACGCCACGGGCGAGGTGTTCACGGCGAAGCAGGCTCAGGCGATGGGCCTTGTTGACGAACTGGGCGACTTCGACCGGGCGATAGACCTGGCCTCCAATCTGGGGGTGGTCCCCCGCCGCTACGTCTATGTGCGCCCGAAGCGGGACTGGCGGGCGAAGTTCATCTCCCGTTTCGCTGCGGAAATGGCCGAGGAGGTAAGCGCCCAGGTGGAGGAACGGATAACCAGGCTGTACTACGGGGGCTGGGGAGTGCCGAGGCTGTAAGCGGTAGGGGCGAAGCATGCTTCGCCCTTGAGACCTGTAACCAAAAAGGTTACAATTATCCTGAAATGGCTACTCGATCTGCTAAGGACGACTTTCTGTCTGCCCTCTTTGGCAAGACGCGCCGGGCGGTACTGTCCCTGCTCTACGGCCGGGCCGGTGAGGCCCTTTACCTCCGTCAGATCGCCCGGGCGGCCGGCGTCGGGCTGGGTCCGGCGCAGCGGGAGTTGAAACAGCTCACGGACGCCGGGATCGTTCTCCGCAGCGTGCAGGGGCGGCGCGTGTACTACCGGGCCAATGCGCGCTCGCCCATTTTTCAAGAGCTGAAAAGTCTGGTGGGCCGATCGTCCTCACCGCCCTCCGCTCTAAGCCCGTCTTCGGCTGACGCAGGGGCCTATCGCATCGCCATCCCCCGGCGCAAGCTGGCGTCTTTCTGCCGCCGTCATCACATCCGACGGCTGTCCCTCTTCGGTTCCGTCCTGCCGGAAGACCTCCGGCCCGACAGCGATGTGGACGTGCTGGTGGAGTTCGAGCCGGGGCATACGCCGGGCTTTGCCATCGTGTCCATTGAAGAGGAACTGGCCCAGATCATCGGCCGGAAGGTGGACCTGAGGACGCCCACAGACCTAAGCCCCGACTTTCGCGGCGCGGTGCTGAGAGAAGCCAGGGAGCTATATGTCGTCGCCCAGGGATAGGACGCGGCTGCGCCACATGTCAGGGACATGCCGCCCCTTATCACCCGGCTGGGAGACATCCTGGGACAAGAGGGGAAGTAGCGCCCCGACATCTGGGGGTGAGACCGGCCGGCCTGGCAGCGGCTACCTGTGCGGTCCTTGATCCATTCTCGCGAAAGTCCCGATTCATCGGGAGAATTCCGCCCAGACACTGCCCCTGGATTCCGGCTCGGCGGCCGGAATGACATTTTTATATTTCGCGGCGCCCGGTGCAAGCGGGCATGAACGGTTCCCTCATCGGCGTGAGGTCATCCCTTTTTGCATCCAGGCGGGGTTGTGTGATAGAGTTTTCCTATATCGCTGCCAGGGGCGCAGCGCGCCGTGCCCCTGAGAGCCGATGGCGCAGCCCCGGGAGGTCTAATGGACAAGATACGTTCGTCGGAGATCACGCCTGAGCACATCTATCTGGGGCGTCGCCAGTTCCTGGTGGGGGCGGGCGCCCTGACGGCCAGTCTCGTGTTCCTCGGCGGCTGCCGCCGGCTCAGCGAGCTGGCTCCGACGCCGGAGGCCGACTTCTGCGGGTCGGCGACGGCTGGCGCAACTAGCGACGAGCTGGGCGACCCCCTGAGCGCCTGCGACGCCGCTACCCACTACAACAACTTCTATGAGTTCAGCCTGGAGAAGGACGACGTGGCCGAACTGGCACGGGGCTTCAAGACCTCGCCGTGGACGGTGCAGGTCGGGGGGCTGGTCAATAAGCCGAAGACCTTCGATGTCGACGACCTGCGGCGCAACTTCCCGCCGGAGGAGCGCGTCTACCGTATGCGGTGCGTGGAGGCATGGTCGGTGGTGGTGCCGTGGCTCGGCTTCCCCCTGGCGAAACTCTTGAAAGAGGTAGAACCGACGTCGAAGGCGAAGTACGTACGCTTCGAATCCCTCCACGACCCGAAACAGATGCCGGGCCAGAAGGACCGGTCTTTCCAGTGGCCCTACATCGAGGGACTGCGGCTGGACGAGGCCATGCACGACCTGACGCTCCTGGCCACGGGCATGTATGGCAAGCCGATGCCGCCGCAAAATGGCGCCCCCATTCGTCTGGTCGTTCCCTGGAAGTACGGCTTCAAGAACATCAAGTCCATCGTGAAGATCGACCTGGTGGAGGAGATGCCAACCTCGCTGTGGACGGCGTTCGCACCCCAGGAGTACGGGTTCTACGCCAACGTGAACCCGGATGTGTCTCATCCCCGGTGGTCGCAGTCCAGCGAACGCCGACTTGGGGAACGCGCCAGGCGGGAGACCATACCGTTCAACGGCTACGCTGAGAAGGTGGCCCGCCTCTACGAGGGGATGGACCTGAGAACGTCCTACTGATGGACACGAACTCCTCTCGCCCTCGAAGGTCCGAGACGGACTCCGTAAAGGTGAAACACTTTCGGAGGAGAGGCGCAGAGAGAGGGTGAACCTGTTTCATCATTTCGGTATGTCTGACGGCGCCGCAGGGGAGAACTGAGTGTTTCCCCTCTCCCCAATCCTCTCCCCCAAGGGGCAAGGAGGTGGGCTGCGGATATTGACCCACGTCCTGGCCCTTTCCCCGCTGGCGGTGCTGGCCTGGGACTTTGCGCGAGGCGACCTGGGCGCTAACCCCATACGGGAAGTCCAGTTCCGCACCGGCAAATACACCCTGGTTCTCCTCGTTCTCACCCTGTCGTGCACACCGCTGAGCATGCTTCCGGGCCTCAAATGGGTGGCGAGATTTCGCCGCAGCCTGGGGCTGTATGCCTTCGCCTATGCCGGCTTGCACTTTCTGAACTTCATCGGCCTGGACTATGGGTTCAACCTGCGCCTGCTGCGGGAGGACATCTTCGAGAAACGGTACGCCTTTGTGGGGCTTGCCGCCTTTCTGAGTCTGCTCCCGCTGGCGGTGACCTCGGGCAGCGGATGGGCGCGTCGGCTGGGCAAGAAGCGGGAGCAGTTGCACCGGCTGATCTATCTGGCGGCTATCCTGACGATTGTGCACTTCGCCTGGCAGGACAAAGCGAAGACGGTTGAGCCGTTGGTGTATGGGGGTGTGGTGGCGGGGTTGCTATTGGTGAGGGTGGTGGGGTGGGTGAGAAGGGCAGCAAGGGGAACCGGGTCCCAAACATCAAGCAAGGAACCCTAGCCTGAACGAGCCGAATTAGAACCCACCCTGCGAAATATCATTTGGGTCCTGGCCTTCGTAGGAATCACAGTGAATCGCACATTTGCTTTTGTAATTCGCCTCAGGCTTCGGACTCAGGGGAGCTCCGGATGACGTGGGGCCGCTGCGACTTGTTCATGTGTTGCCGCCTTTTCCATATTGTTCGAGAGAGATACTTCAATGCGTCTACGAGCTGTTCGTCGACCATGCGCTTCGGGCTCGTAGCCGTGCGGGCTCGCCCCTGCGCGACCTACCCTACAGACTACATTACTGCACGGTATGTTCCATAATACGATACCTTGATGTGGGTCCTTAGCACAGTATATACTACTATTATCGAATAGTTACTAAGAGGGTTGGTCATGGGAAGAGTCCCCATCACGCTCATGGGGTATCGATGTGAGCGATGCAGTCATGAATGGCTTCCTCGTGACACGAGTCAGGAACCGAAGGTTTGCCCGAAATGCAAGAGCGCTTATTGGAATAAGCCCCAAAAAGAGGCCACCATGTCATATGAGCAATTCCGTGACCGGGTCAGGGAGTTACTGAGCTCGTCCCTGGCGCCTCTGACGTGGACTGAGATACGTACCAAAGCCAAGCTCCCGCAAGCATTTCCTAACAATCAGTGGGTGCACCGGATGGAACAGGACATCAACCTTAAGCGGGAGAAGGATAGAAACGGTATCATACGATGGTGGATCAATTGACTGGAGGTGTCTACATTGTCCGCGTGTCAGTATCTGAAGCTGCCCGAAGCGTCGGCAGCGGCACAGAGGCAAGGCAAGCTTTCATGGAATTCAAGACATCATACGGGGCAGCGTGACTTCTATACTATTGGCTATTCTGGACGTAGCATAGGCGAATTCATTGAAGCACTGGAAGAAGCAGGGGTCGCCACCTTGGTCGATATTAGATTTGCGCCCGTCAGTCGTTTTAAGCCAGAGTTCAGCAAGAGCAATTTGAAAGAGGCACTGGGAGCGCATGGAATAGCCTACATCCACCGGCCCGACTGGGGCGTGCCACGGGACATACGAGCGTTCAGTGTGGGAAAAGAAACACGGGATGACATCTGGATTTGGTACGACTCCAACGTGTTGCCCAATGTGGTAAAGAAGAACCTTGATGAATTCTTTAATTCAATGGAGCATCCTATTAGCCTCATGTGTGTTGAATATGATCCCACTCAATGCCACAGACACAGGCTCTTCTTAGCTCTTGAGCGTCTAGGGTTGCGAGGGTGCGAGTTGTAGGCGCGCTGCCGCTCGGAATCGGGGAATGATGGTCTATGAGCCGTGGGTCAAGAAACGGGTACTCGTGACCGCACGCACGTATCCTGTTCCGTCACGAAGTGAGATTGAGGTTTCGTGCACCGCGGGCATAACGGATGATGGCCATTGGATAAGGTTGTTCCCCGTTCCATACAGATTCCTTACTCCAGACCAACGTTTCGCGAAGTACCAGTACATAGAGGCAGAATTCACGAAAGCTACGTCAGATCCTCGTCCAGAAAGTTTCAAGGTAAATGTAGACTCAATAGAGGTTGTGTCGCCACCGATTCCACCAGACAACAAGTGGCAAAGCCGTAAAGACAAGGTGCTGCCTTTCCGATTCCCTTCGTTATGTGCCCTGCAAGCTGCGCGAAACCGCAGCGGAGAACCGACTCTTGGCTTCTTCAAACCGAAGGCCATCACCAGCTTGACGATTGAAGAAACAACCGCAGAGTGGACTGAGAAAGAGCTCGGAAAGCTGCGCCGGTACCCACTGTTCGGCAATGCCCCCAAGTCTGAGTTGGAAAAACTCCCCTATACCTTCAAATATGAGTTCCGGTGCGACGACGCCGACTGCCATTCCCACGCATTGTCCTGTACGGATTGGGAGATGGGCGCTGCTTACCGAAGTTGGAAAATGAAATATGGTGCAAACTGGCAAAGCAAATTCCGGGAGAAGTTTGAGTTCGAAATGATCGCCGAGAGGGACACGCATTTCTACGTAGGTACTGTACACGACCACCCCGACGCATGGATAATAATTGGCCTGTTCTATCCGCCAAAATAAAGGGCCCAAAAGGCAGGTTAGCTGAACTTTTCGGATGGACGGACTATTTGCCCAAAGCCGGGTTTCCCCCCCCCCCCTCACCCCGTCTCCACCACCCCTTTGGCCAGCAGGTCGGCCAGCTCCTCGTCGGACAGGCCGAGAATCTCTTTGCAGACGTACTCCGTGTGCTCCCCCAGGCATGGGGCTGTGCCCGGTCGGACGGGTGTCAGCGACAGCTTGACCGGCCAGCCCTGGAAGGTGCAGCGCCCCATGGCCTTGTGCGGCTGCGACACCAAATACTGACGGTGCTGCAACTGCGGGTCTTCGGACCACAGGTCGGCGGCGGTCTGCACCATGCCCGCCGGGACGCCCGCCGCTTGCAGCCGGAGCATAAGCTCCCTCGGCTCGTACTGCACCGTCCACGCCGATATGAGGGCGTCCAGTTCGTCCTCATTCTCCTTGCGGCCTTCCAGCGACTGAAACCTTTCCTGCAGTGACCACTCCGGGCCCCCCATGGTCTTGACCAGGGCCTGCCATTCCTCCTGATTGGAGACGGCAATGGCGCACCACTCCGTTCCGAGAGTCTTCGAGCGGCCGTGCCCTGAGCTTGCCGAAGGGTCCTGCCCCCGGCAGGGGTACACATTGTGGGGCGCGTGGTCCGGGGAACGGTTGCCCTGGAGCCGGGGCGTCTCCCCATTTATAGCGTAGTCCAGCAGGGTGGGGGCCAGGAATGACAGTCCCGCCTCGAGCTGAGAAAGGTCGATGTACTGACCTTCGTCCCGATGCGCATCGGGACGCCGATGGTCCAGCGCGGCCAGAAGGGCGACAACCCCGTAGCCCGGGGCAACGACGTCGGTGTAGGCCACATGGGGCGACACAGGAGGCCGGTCGGGCCAGCCCACCACGTCGGTGAAGCCACACAGCCCGTTCAGGTTCCAGCCGTAGCCCGGCGCCAAACTCGATGGCCCTCCCTGGCCCTGAGCGGTGGTGCTGAGCATGATGATATCCGGGTGCAGCCGACTGACCGCGCCGTAGTCCAGTCCCAGTTTGGCGGCCGCGCCCGGCCCCAGGTTCTCGACAAAGACGTCAGCCCACTTCACCAGCTTCTCGACTATGGGGCGGGCCTCGGGGCGTTTCAGGTCCAGTCCCAGGCTCAGCTTGTTAGTGTTGTAGTTGACGAAGCTGCCGGAGAGGTTTATCCCGGGCTTGCCGCCCTGGAATGGCTGGCTGACCCGGGTCAGGTCCGGCCTGGTGGTCGATTCCAGCTTGACCACCGTCGCCCCGAAGTCGGCCAGGTACTTGGTAATCAGCGGTCCGGTGAGCTGATGGGTAAGGTCCAGCACTTTGAGGCCGGCCAGGGCAGCAGTGGAGGAAGTCCCGGCAGGTCGGGACGGCGCTGTCCGTGGCGGCCTTCGCTGGGCGGCCTCCTCTAGTACCGACTGGGTATCCTGGCCGACCTGCGGCGCCCGGCGGGAGACAGAAACATTGCCGCCGCTGAAGTGGTAGGGGACGCCGGGATAAGGGATCGAGGCGCGGCGTTCGGGGTGCTCCAGGAAGGCCCAGAACTGCCGGAACATGAGCTGCGGCTCGACCATGACCTCGGGCACGGTGTTGACCGGACATAGGGGTAGGCCGATGGCCTGGGCCTCGGCGTAAAGCTCGGCGCGGGTGTGTCGCTGGAAGAAGGCCAAGAACGACCTGTCCCACGACTCCATCTCGGCGGGAGTAAGGTCAGCCAGGTTGGCCCGGTCCCAGTCTACGTTGTCCAGGGCCCCGGCCATTCCCTCCCGTCGCATCCAGTCCACCAGGTAGCTGATCCGCTTACCGCCGACGCCGCCCACGATGCGGAAGGCCACCGCACCATCGGCGCAGGGCCAGATCTCCCGGTAGGGCAGCTTGCCGAAGTAGTGCCCGGGGCCGCAGCGTTGCATCAGGTCGTGACCAAACTCCCACATGGGCAGGTCGTGGGTCAGGCAGCGCACGACGGACTCGTGGATGGAGACGTCCACCCATTGCCCCACCCCCAGCCTCTCCCGGGCGTGAAGGGCGATGAGCGTGCCGATGGCGGCGTGCAGGCCGGCGTGGAGGTACGACTGGGGCAGGCCGATGCGCAGGGGGCGGCGGTCCGGGTCTCCGGTGACGTGCATCAGTCCCCCCATCGCCATGCTGATCAGGTCCGAGGCCTGAAAGGACTTATACGGCCCGCTCTGTCCGAAGGGTGTGATCGAGGTCAGCACCAGCCCGGGGTTGGCGCGACTCAGGGTCTCGTAGCTTAGCTCTTGAGCCTCCAGCCAGCCGGGGGAAAAGGACTCTATGATTGCATCGGCTGTCCCGGCCAGAGACAAAAAAGACTTCTTGCCTCCTGGCTTCGACAGGTCCAGCGTGACCGAACGTTTGCCGGTGTTGAAGGCCAGCCAATATGCGCCACCCTGAGCCTGTCGAAGGGCGGCCGCGTTGCTTCCATAAATCCGGCGATAACGTGCGGGGTTGCCCCCGGGCGACTCCACCAGGATGACCTCGGCCCCCAGGTCGGCCAGGACCTTCCCTGCGAGCCAGCCCTTTTCATCGGTGAGGTCCAGAATGCGATAGCCCTCAAGGGGGCCATGATGAGTCGGGATACCGGTCATGATTCCTTGCTCCAGCACTTTCCAAGCTAGAATCCCCCTTTGCCCCCTTTTCGGCTTTTCCCAAAGTGGTTGCTTCCCTGTCCCCCTGAGTCCCGATAAATCGGGACGAAGGGTCTGGGGTGTGGTGGGTATATCTGCGTGGCACGGCCCTCGCTCCTCTCCGAGTAAAACATCGGAGTCCGATACTTTGTTCGGACAGAATGACATTTCGACGCAAGACCCTGCGTCGCGGGAGAAGGGGACATGAGGTAAAGGACACAAAGTGGTCTGATGCTACCTGTCCTTGTACACCGGTGGGCGCTTGGCCGCCATGGCCGCCACCCCTTCGGCGTGGTCGGCGGTCTGGATGCCAATCGCAATGGCCGACATGGCCTGTATCAGCGCCGAGTCCAGGCCCACCTGTAAGCCCTCGTAGACCAGGTGCTTGGAAAGGCGCTGGGCGATGGGCGCCCCCTGGGCCAGCTTCCTTGCAAAGGCCAGCGTTTCGGCCTCCAGCTTGCTGGCGGCGATGACGCGGTTCACGATGCCCAGCCGTTCCGCCTGCTCCGCCGAGGCGAACTCGCCGCTGTAGATCATCTCCAGGGCCTTGTTCACCCCCATGAGCCGGGGCAGGAACCAGGCCGTGCCCGTGTCCGGCGGCAGGCCGATGCGGGTGAAGCCGACCACGAACCGGGCGCTCGGCGAGGCGTACCGGATATCGCAGGCCAGGGCAAAGTCGAAGCCGGCCCCCACGGCGTCGCCGTTGACCATGGCTATGGTCGGCTTCTCCATGTGATGGATGGCCAGGATTATCTCCGTCACGCCGTGGAGGAAGCGGCCCCTCTTCAGGCCGTCCAGCACCGGACGGATCTCCTCGGCCATCTCCGGGCGGAGCTTGCCGGTCCTCTGCTCGTGATAGCGGAAGTCGGCGCCCGAGCAGAAAGCCTTACCCGTTCCGGTGAGCACCAGCACCCGGGCCTTGTCATCCTCGGCCACCTTGTGCAGGGCGTCCACCAGCTCGTTAGTCATGCGCATGTTAAAGGCATTGCGGACCTCGGGGCGGTTCAGGGTGATGGTGGCTACGCCAGCCTCTTTGGTCAGGACTATAGTCTGGTATTTCATAGCGCCTCCATTTTTTGGCCCATTATATCACCGGGTGGCAGCAAAGGATAGTGGCCCTGAAGAAATATCTATTTGCCCTACCACAATCCGCATATGTCGAGCAGTCAAGATACGATAAAACCCTGGTCGATTTCAGCGAAAACCTCCTCAGATACGCGAACGCGCCTACTCCCGCTTACACCGCCGCTCGCCCGGACACTGTCAAGAGCGATCAATCACGACGCCGGGTCTTTGCATTGTCATTCTGTCCGACGCATCGGACTCCGATGTTTTACTCGGAGGAGCGTAGTCCCGACCAGTCGGGAACAAGTCGGGAAGGGTGGGGCGCTCCCCGCTCCCCAGATGCTTCGCTTAGCTCAGCATGAC
>JACQTY010000170.1 GCA_016210545.1 Chloroflexota bacterium | reverse complement strand
TCATCCCGACGAGTCGGGACCACGAAGGATGAAAATCTGCGCCCCCTGCGAGGCGGCGGTTTGGCCGCCATCCTGAGCCTGTCGAAGGACGAGCGGCCCCGCCGTGGCGCTTCGATCCCGACAGGTCGGGACGCGGCGCTATTTTCAGAGTAATGACGCGTTGCGGGGCCGTCCCCTCGATGCCTCAAATCGGTTATCGCTATCTGGTCAGGAATGTGTTGGAACATGTGGGCCCTTGTGGTCGCCCGGGGCCCCGATGCGTCGGATCCCCTACGACCATGCCCCACGGTGCGGTCTATTTTTGAGGCAACATGAACAAACCGAGAACGCTAATCTTCGCAGGCGCCCACCCGGACGATGAGACATTCGGTGTGGGCGGCACCCTGGCGCAGTACGCCGCTGCCGGAGTCAAGGTCTACTATGTCTGCGCCACGCGCGGCGAGGCGGGGACCGCCGACTCCGAGCACATGCGAAGGTATGCCACGTTCGGCGACATGAGGTGGGCGGAGTTGAAATGCGCCGCGGAGACCCTCGGCTTGTCCGGCATTATCCATCTCGGCTACCGGGATTCCGGCATGCCCGGCTCGGCTGACAACAAGCACCCGGAAGCGCTCATGGCGGCGCCGGTTGAGCAGGTGGCAGGCCGCATCGTCAAAGCGATCCGGGAACTGAAGCCGGAAGTAGTGATAACCTTCGACCCTATTGGGGGCTACCGGCACCCCGACCACATTGCCATGCACAACGCTACGGTTAAGGCGTTCTTTGCGGCGGGTGACCCGGAACAGTATCCCGAGACCGGCCCCGCATTCCAGCCTCAGAAACTCTACTTTGCCCTCTTCCCCCGCCGGCTGTTGAGGGTGCTGGTACGGTTACTGCCGCTCATTGGACAAAATCCGCACCGCTTTGGACGGAACAAAGACATTGACCTCGCCAGCCTGGCGGCGGTGGATTTCCCCATTCACGCCGCCGTACGACTAACGAAGCGGGCCGTGGCGACCAGCGACCAGGCGGCGGCCTGTCACGCCAGCCAGTTGGGCGGCAGGTCGGGGCCGCGTCTGTTCTCGTTCATTGGTAAGCTAATTGGGCAGCGCGATCTGTATATGCGCGCCCACCCGCCGGCTCATGATCGGCAGCGGGAGACCGACCTGTTCGAAGGGGTGACATGACGTCAAGGCGGCATGGTCATTTCGGGACCCTTCGCCATGCCTAGAACCGGAACAGCGGGCCTGTCACCGCGAACCTGAGGTTGTCGCCGGCCGATGCAAAGACGGCAAACAGGATGATGGCCGCGCCGAGCAGGCTCACGTTCCTGTAAAAGCCAAACACCTGTTGCTGCTTCTGCATAGGGTCTTTGACTGTCCAGTAGTTGTGGAAATAGAAGGCGGTTGGGACGACAAAGATGCCGATGAGTATGGCGCCGATGTCAGGCCAGATTCCCGCCGCGATCGAGATGCTGACCAGGAGCTGATAGAGTCCTGCCGGCCATCCGGCAAGGCCGGCCAGAGGCATTTTCTTTGAGCGGGCGTTGGCGATCATCATCTTGCCGTGGGTGAAGCTGCCCACAGCAGCCGCCAGGAACAGGCCGGAGAAGACGATGCGGCCCGCCAGTAACACCATGCTCGCGGCATCACTCATGTGCTCCCTCCTTATCCATTCAGCGCAACGACGGTATTATATCACGGGCGACTGGGGCAAGGAATGGGGAACGGCGTGCAACGCCATTTCGGCCACCGCGCCGGAAATTCGTCCAAAACTACAATCCCAAAGCCGGCGATAGCCCCTATGCACGGGGGGCTTGGGGTTTTGGGATTTCGGATTTCGTCTTACGCTGGTCCCACTGAAAGAGGTGACATTATGGCGAGGCGGCTCTATCGCAGCCAGCGGGAACGCATCATAGGTGGAGTGGCAGGCGGTCTGGGAGAATACTTCGATATCGACCCGGTCTGGGTCAGGCTGGCCTTTGTCCTGCTCACCTTCGCCTCCGGTATCGGAATCATTGCATATGCCGTCTTGTGGATCAGCGTGCCCCGGCAGTCCAGCCAGGCGATGGGCCGCCAGGCCGTTCAGGAAAACGTGGCCGATATAAAGGAAAACCTGAAACAAGCACAGAGCACTCTGAAAAGCGCTTTCTCTGAAAAGGAAGAGGCCGCCCCGGAGACGCCAGAGACGCAGGAACGCGGACGCTCGACTTACATAGTCGGCATCATTCTAATGGTCGCGGGAGGCATACTTCTTCTAAGCAACCTCGCTACATTCTGGTGGTTTTCCTGGGGGAGGTTCTGGCCGGTGCTCTTGATAGCGGCTGGGGTGGTGATCTTGCTGGCAAGACGGGGCAAATAGTCATTCAGACGATACATATAGTGAAATACAAGCGCACTATCAGTTGGGCTTTAAGTCCGCTGCCAGCGGGGCAGAAGGCAACAAAAGACAGTAAACACAGGCATCCAGACATCGCTATGACTGCCCGAAAACTCCTTGACAGTGGCCCTTTTCCCTGATAGACTCAACCTATACAATTGAATAGGCAAGGGCAATTGGGGAAGCCAGTGCAACTCTGGCGCTGTCCCGCAACTGTAATCCCTGCTTCGGCGGGGTAAGCCAGGCCGCCAACTCTTGCCATCCCGATCTATCGGGACTTCGAGGAGAGGCCCGGGATGCGGACAAGCTTATTTGCTCTCGGTTTCATCCGGCAAATAGCAGTTTGAAAGTCTCCCGCCCTTTTCAAGGTGGGAGACTTTGTTTTTTCGGGGACGTGATGCATGTAAGGAATTCGCAATCTCTGCTCAAGAGGTATGGCCTGGCGGCATCGCAGATCGAACCCCGAAGCTTTCAGATCGTTCGGGGTCTCTTGCCTCCACTGTCCGTCTCACCCGCGGAGATGGAGGTGGTAGTGCGTATCGTCCACACTTGCGGCGACCCCGGGGTAGCTGGCCTGGTGGTGTTCCATCCGCGCTGCGTGGATGCGGCGATCCAGGCGCTGTGCAAAGGAACCACGGTTTTCACCGATGTGCGTATGGTGGCAGCGGGCATAAAGGGCAAGCTGGCCGGGTCTCTCGGCTGTCCGGTGCGCTGTGCGCTGGACACTACGTTTACTGTTGGGGAAGGTAACAGAGATCTTACGCAGACCGCTCTGGCCATGCAAGCCCTTGGCCGTCAGTTGGACGGCTCGATTGTAGCTATCGGCAATGCGCCAACGGCCCTGCTTGCCCTCTTGGATATGATCGACGAGGGCCTGGCGGCGCCGGCCGTTATCATCGGGATGCCCGTCGGCTTCGTAGCGGCCGCGGAGGCCAAACAGGAACTGGCCCGGCGGGACACCCCATTCATAACTATTCAGGGTACACGTGGAGGCAGCGCGATGGCGGCGGCCACGGTGAACGCACTCATGTTACTGGCGCGGGACGCCGAAAGGGAGGTGGTGCCAGAGGCGACATAGCAGGTCTCTACCTATCAGTAATTGGATAAGCGTATTCTTACAGCAGTTTGAAATAAGGAGGTCTTTGATGCCCGTTCGGATGCTGTCCAGGGTCCATTCAACCGGAGCTCTGTGGTACGCACTACCCCTGACGCTCGCTTCCGTAGCCCTGTTTGTCCTTGCCTTCGATCAGGGACAACTCCTGAGCACCTTCCTTGGACAATCGGCCTACCAGTTGAACTGGGTCCATGAGTTCTTCCACGACGCCCGGCATGCCGCGGGTTTCCCCTGCCACTAACTTATTACCGGATTCTCTCACCACCCTCTAACCCCCTCCATTGACGGAGAGGGGGTTAGAGGGTGAGGCCGTCGACAGTGTTGCATCGGTTTGCCCCGGCATGGCGGCTTGAAACGTGCAGCAGATAACGGAGGACGCAAAGGCAGTCCGAAGTGATGCTGCATCCGGCAAGTACGAAAAGCTGATACTCGCACCGCGTAACACCTAAGGAGCAGTTTAGTGCCACAAATACGATTATCGACCGCCGTGAAGGCCGCCGTCCTGGCCGGCCTTTTGGCAGGATTGGGTCTGGGACTATTCCACCTGGTCTTCACCGAGCCCGTTATTGAGAAAGCCCTGGTTGTTGAGCAGCAGTTCGCCGCCGCCGAGGCGGACGTAGTGTCGCGCTTCCTCCAGAAGGTGGGCCTGCTCGTAGGCACACTTATCTTTGGAGGTGTCCTGGGGGCCCTGTTCGCCGGTCCTTACGCCCTGTTCCACCGGTGGCTGCCCGGGGCCAGCGCCCGTATGAAGGCTGTCATCCTGGCTTCGCTGGCCTACTGGTCCGTTTCGCTGTTTCCGTTCCTGAAGTACCCGGCCAATCCGCCGGGCGTCGGTGATCCGGAGACCATAGGATTTCGACAGGCCATTGCGATCGGCTTCATTGCGCTGTCGGTGGCGGGCGTTGGAATCGCCGTTGGCGCGTATCACCTGCTAGAAAAACGCCAGAGAGCGAGTTCGCACCGCTCGCACTTGCTCGGGGTCGCCATCGGGTACCTGGCGTATGCGGGGACCGTGTACGCTGTGATGCCGCCAAATCCGGACCCTGTACGCATGCCGGCGGACATCATGCAGCAGTTCCGCTGGCTGTCCATATCCGGGATGACGGCGCTGTGGGCCATCCTGGGGACGGTCTTTGCAGCATTGTGGCAACGTTTCTTTCGAAACGAAGCCGTAGCCGAAGCGCGCCTCGCCCGGACCTCCTAGGATAGTGGTGGACGTTGTCCTTCTGGGCCACGGGAGCCGCCGGGGCAGGGACACCGACGTGGGACTGCAACAGGTGGAGCGCCGTCTCCAGGAACGCATGCGTAACCTGAAGGTCCGGATGGCCGGCTTTGAATTCACCCGCCCCACTCTGGAGGAGGCAGTCCAGAGTCTGGCCCGCGAGGGGTCGCGGGCGATTGCCATAATGCCCTTCTTCCTCTTCGACGGAAAGCACGTAAAGACTGAGATTCCCGAGGAGATCGAACGGCTGCGTTCCCTACTGCCGCACATCCGGCTCACATACGCCCGCACCCTCGGTATTGATTCCCGCCTCGTGCAGATGGTGAAGGAGCGTGTCGAGGCGGCCCTGGTGGACGTCGGGCGGCGAGGCCCCGGGACCGCAGGGACCATACTCGTGACACGCGGCACCCCGCTGGAATATGGCTCCGCGGATGGCCTATTCGAGTTGGCAGTCCGTGTGTCGGCAGTTTATGATGGTAGCATGAGAGTCGAGCCGGCGCAGGCCCAGTTTGCCTCGCCCACAATGGAATCGGCAGCCAGGTCCCTGGTGGAGGCAGGAGCAGAGGTAGTGGCCGTAGTCCCTTACCTGCTGTTCCCAGGGAAAGTCCTGTACGACAATATCCTGCCCGCTGTGGAGGCGGCCAGGCACAACTATCGTAACGTCGAGTTCCGGGTTGCTCAGACCCTGGGCGTCGATGAGCGACTTATTGACATAACACTGGACAGGCTCCGGGAAGTAGGAGTGGCGTGCTAGGAGTCAGGGAGCCTGTGAAGCGCCGGAGCAAGGGTAAGCTGCGCACCGGCTATACTACCGGGGCCTGCGCCGCCGCTGCTTCGAAGGCAGCCACGCTGGCGCTCCACACCGGCAAGGCTGTCACCTGCGTAGACATAGACTTGCCGGCCGGCGGCAAAGCCTCATTCCCGATAGCAGGCTGCCGGTTTGACGGCCAGTCCGTGACCTGCTCGGTCATCAAGGACGCCGGCGATGACCCGGATGTGACCCACGGCGCTGAAATATGCGCTGCCGTTTCCTGGTCTGCGCATGCTGGCGTCCAGGTAGATGGCGGCGAAGGGGTCGGCAAGGTTACCCGTCCTGGCCTCGGGCTGGAGGTCGGCGCCCCGGCTATCAACCCAGTGCCGAGGCTGATGATCGCTGGCGCGGTAACAGAGATTATGACGCAACTGGGATCGGGGCGGGGAGTTCGGGTCATGATCTCTGTACCCCGCGGGAAGGAATTGGCCCTGCGGACGCTTAACCCACGTCTGGGGATAGTCGGCGGCATTTCTATTCTGGGTACCACAGGCATAGTCAGGCCCTATTCTACTTCCGCTTTTCGCTCCTGCATAGCACAGGCCATCGACGTAGCCATAGCTAACGACGCCCGTCACCTGGTGCTGACGACAGGTGGGCGGAGTGAAGCCTTTGCGCAGCGCCAGCTTGCGTTGCCGGAGGTCTCATTCATCCAGATGGGAGACTGGGTCGGTTTTGCTCTGAAGGCATGCGCCCGCAAGGGGGCGGCTAAGGTTACGCTCTGCGGAATGGCCGGGAAGGTATCCAAGATAGCGGCCGGCCAGTTTCAGACGCATGTTTCCCATTCATCTACGGACATTCCTATGTTGCTTTCCATCGCTTCCAAAGTCGGGGTAACGCCGGAGGTCTGCCAGCGCCTGCGCGATGCGAACACGGTGCGCCACGTCTATGAGACCATGCCGGAGAGCGATCGGCCGGTATTCTTCAACGAGATATGCCGTCTGGCCTGCCAGCAAAGCCGGGACCTGGTCCGGGGGAAGATAGCAGTGGAGTGCCTGATGACGGACTTTGACGGCGCACGACTTGTGGGGAGGGCGAGCCTGAATGCCAGTACGTAGCGCTCGCAGCCCGTGGACGCTGGGCATCCCGGATTCGGAATTCTTCCAGCGCCGCCCGCTCAAAGGGCTTATCACCAAGATGGAGGTGAGGGTCATCACCCTGGCCAAGATGGGGGTGAGGGAGGATAGCGTGGTGTGGGATATCGGCGCGGGTTCCGGCGCCGTCTCCGTCGAGGCTGCGAGGCTGGCGGTCAAGGGGAAGGTCTACTCGGTGGAGAAAGACCCCGCTAGCATACAGAACATCAATAGGAACATGGAGAAATTCGGCGTTGCCAACATGGAAGTCGTTCCCACCTTTGCCCCCGATGGTCTGGATGCCCTGCCGGATCCGGACGTCGTATTCATAGGAGGGAGCGGCGGCCGCTTGAAAGCTATCCTGGAGTCCGCCTGTGCCCGGCTGAGGGCCGACGGCAGACTGGTGATGAACGCCGCTTCCCTGGACACCCTGACCATCGCCAAGGAGGTGCTGGACCGCTTGGGCTGGCACAAGGAGATAACCATCGTAGGCATAGCCCGTACTCGCGAGTTGAAGGATATCCTCCGTTTCGAGTCCCTTAATCCCGTATTCGTCATCTGCGCCCACAGGGCGGAACCGGCGTCCAGGCCCCGGACAAAGGCGGCAAAGCATGGCCGTTAATAGCGCCGATGTGCAGGGGTGGGGCAAGATGTACGGTATCGGCGTGGGGCCTGGCGACCCACAGCTACTGACGCTCAGGGCATGCGACGTCCTGCGGCAGGCGCCCGTGGTCTGCGTGCCCCGGAGTACGCCCGGCGAAATGGGGTACACCTGGGAGATAATACGGTCCCACCTAGATGCCTCGCGACAGGAGATTCTTCATCTCCACTTCCCCATGACCCGCGATGCTCGCGAGCTGGAGACCTCGTGGGGACGCGCTGTCGACGTAGCAGCAGAAAGGTTGGCCCAGGGCAAGGACTGCGCCTTTGTCACAGAAGGCGATCCCCTCTTGTACAGCACCTTTGTCCACGTTCTCCGCCAGTTGAACAGGCGCTATCCGCAAGTGGAGGTGCAAATCGTTCCCGGCGTTTCTTCCATCCTTGCGGCTGCCGCTACTGCCCGTGTGCCCCTCGCTGATGGGGATGACTGTGTCGCCGTGTTGCCCGCCACGGGCAGCCAGGAGATGCTGGAACTGGCCCTGTCTCGTTTCGATACGGTGGTACTCATAAAGGTGAGCCGGGCCGTAGGCAGGGTGCTCGACATATTGAACAAGCTTCACCTGGAGGACAAGGCCGTTTTCATCAGCCGGGCCTCGTCTTCCCGGGAAGAAGTTGTCGGCCAGGTGGCCAGCCTGCGCGGGCGAGACCTGGAGTATATGTCATTGATCATCGTGAGGAAATAGGAGAGTGTCGAGTACAGGCAAGGTGTACTTCATCGGCGCCGGCCCGGGCGACCTGGAGCTTCTCACCGTCAAAGGAAAGAGGCTCATTGAGTCCGCCAACGTCATCATATATTCCGACTCTTTGATAAACCCCGCCGTTGAGGGCCTGGCCCGGAACGGGGCTGCCATCCACCGTAGCTCGGCGCTTACGCTGGAAGAGATGGTTGACATAATGGTGAAGGCCACTGAGGACGGAAAGACCGTGGCCCGACTGCACACCGGGGACCCGTCCCTGTTCAGTGCGGTGCATGAGCAGCGGACTCTTCTGGAGGAAAAAGGCATAGAGTACGAGATTGTGCCGGGGGTTAGCTCCGCCTTTGCCGCCGCGGCCAGCCTCAAGGCAGAGCTTACGTTGCCGGGCATCTCCCAGACCGTGATTCTCAGCCGCCAGGAGGGACGCACGCCGGCGCCGCCCGCCGAAAAACTGATGGGGCTGGCTAGCCACGGCGCGACCCTCGTCTTGTTTCTTAGCACGCCCTATTTGTCGACCGTGGTCAAGGAGTTGGTGGAGGGCGGCTACCCGACGGATACACCGGTGGCGATTGTGGCCCGGGCCTCGTGGCCGGAGGAGAAGATGGTCCGGGGGACCTTGGCTGATATAGAACGCCTGGCTGCGGCTGCCAACTTGGACAACCCATCCATCGTGCTGGTGGGACGGGCCCTGGACCCAAAAGCCACGACAACGGCAAAGACCAGCAGGTCCCGCCTTTATGACGGGGGTTTTGGACACGGTAGGCGCGATGTCCGGAGGCAAGAGCGCAGCTAAGTCTCAGACAGGGAGGCTGCGGAGACTGCGACGAGCGAATACTTGACATACGGACAAGTATGTAGTATGTTAGGCACGCGGGAACAGGGTTGTTCTCAGTAAGGGGGGGGGCAATGACTTAATCGCTGAGTTCTATGGTGGCGTATCTCTTGCGGCCAAAGGTGGTTCTGGCCCGGCGTGATAGCAGAAAACGCAAACACAAGAGGAGGCAACCTAAGTGAATAAGATGAGTAAGTTTTCTGAGACCCAGGCATGTCAGGGCGCCTAGAAACAGGTTTTTCATACCGATCCGGGAAGATGCTGAGATCGGGAATGGAGACTTAAATCCGTACTACAAATGGGAGAAATTACAGAAGGAACTGTTCTTGAAGTTCGGCGCTTGGACACTAAGTCCGGGGCTTTACGAAGGTGTGTATCCAGACCAAGTTTCGGGACTACCTGTTCACGACAAGAGCAGGCAGTACATTGTTGCGTTGGAGGCGGCAAAGCTTCCGGAGCTTCGCGAATACTTGAAGTCAGTTGCGGCAGAGTTTAGGCAGAAAGTGATCTATTTCTTCAACGGCACAGAAGTGGAGTTTGTGCGCAATGTTGAAATACAACCACAGTGACGGTGGATTATTCGAGAATGACTATGAACAACTACAGGACATTGAATGGTGAGGTCTTCAACCTCGACGAACTGACAAAGGATCATAAGCTGGTTTACGTGGAAGTAAAGTCATTTTACGACAGCAATCCGGAGTGGACGCGTTTTCCCAACGTCTGGATGGACAAAATACGGGAAGCTTTTGCTGGCAAAGACCCGAGCACCGTCGTCGACGAACCTATTTACAAGATCTGCCAGGACTTGGAATCCAGGCTGGGAATCAGACAAGGCTATACAAGAGAGCCTGACTATCGAGACTTGCTGGCGGACATCATAAGCCGTCACTTCAAGTCCCGTTACCAATTCTGCAAAGAAGTGGGGATTGATGAAGGGTACTTATCCAGCGTTTTGGCCAGGAAGAAGCACCTTTCCATAGAGAAATTGCAGGAAATCCTGGACAAGGTAGACCACCGCATCGCTTTTATAGAAAAGGCAGGAGTGGGAACTCACTAGCCGCGTGTGGTGGGCGGGCATGGACGAATTGCGATTGGAAAACGCCGGGCGAGGTCACCATTTGACCTCGCCTTTGAATTTTGGTATCGTCACCCTATCCAAGCTGAGGTGATTGCCATAATGGAGTTTGAGACGAGACACGCCGTCGCCATCGTGGCCATAACACGCCCTGGAGTAGACAGGGCGCGTACCCTGCTGGCGGGCTTGCCCGACAGCCGACTCTACATTCCTGAGAAGCTATACCGCGGTGAATCGGACCCGGTACGCGCCCTGTCTGAAGACGCTCCGGCAGTAGAGCGTTTCAGCCAGCCGCTTGCCGAGAAGCTGGGCATGCTATTCAACAGCCGTGACGGGCTGGTGCTCTTCATGGCCCTGGGTGCAGCCTTCCGCCTCCTATCGCCCCATCTCAGGGACAAGAGGACCGATCCCGCTGTCGTGGTCGTAGATGACAAGGGGAAGTTCGCGATCAGCGCGTTGTCGGGGCACAGGGGAGGGGCGAACGACCTGGCTCGACGTGTCGCCGACATCCTGGGTGGACGGGCAGTCATAACCACCGCATCAGACGTAGGCGGGACATTGAACCTGGACCTGCTGGGAAAGCAGTGGGGCTGGCAAATAGAGGATGAACGCCATCTCACCGCGGCCAGCGCAGCCCTGGTAAACGGCAGTCCCGTTGCCATTTTTCAGGACGCGGGCGAGATTGCCTGGATGCCTTCTGCTGGCCATGCCTCCCCGGCCGGGTCAGAAGTATCAACACAGAACATCAAGTTCGTATCCCGCCTTGAGGAGATGGCGGACGCGCAATTCAGCGCCCGTATCGTCATCTCGGACCGCCTATTGCCGGCGCGCTATGACGACCTGGCGGCGAAGGCTATTATCTACCGGCCAAAGAGCCTGATAATCGGCGTGGGCTGCCGAAGGGGGACTCCGGAGCAGGAAATAGAGGCCCTGGCGCGCCGCGTCTTTGAGGAGGCCGGGCTGAGTTTCCGCTGTATTCGCAGGGTGGCCTCCATGGACATAAAGAAGCACGAACCTGGATTGCTGGAGTTCGCACACAAACTCGGCGTACCTGCGGAGTTCTTCACCCGACAAGAACTCGACGTTGTCCGGGGAGCGCCGGCGGTGTGCGAGCCGGCGTCACTCCTCAGCGCCATGCGCGACCCATCGTGTGGTGAACCGGAACTCATCGTGACCAAGCGGAAGACTAATCGGGTTACGATAGCCGTAACCCGCATTCACCCCATATCAGAGGCTGCAGTCAGAGGTAAACTCTACGTCGTGGGGGTGGGGCCAGGCGACATCCAGCAAATGACTCCTGCGGCGCGGCGCGCCCTGGCCGCCAGCGACACCATCGTCGGCTACCGGACCTACCTGGAGATCATATCCCCAATCATTGAAGGTAAGAGAACAGTCAGTTCCGGTATGAAAGCTGAGATTAGCCGGGCAGCCGAAGCCCTGGACCTGGCCAGGGAGGGCGCAACTGTGTCCCTGGTCTCTGGAGGGGACGCCGGGATATACGGCATGGCCGGACTGGCCTGGGAGCTGATGCGGCAGCGGGGCTGGCAAACGGGGAGGGAAATAGACCTGGAGGTCGTCCCCGGCATGCCGGCCTTAAACGCCGCAGCGTCGCTGCTGGGAGCGCCGCTGGCCCATGATTTCGCCGTCATCAGCCTGAGCGACCTCCTCACGAGCTGGCAGACCATCCTGGAGCGGCTGGAGGCCGCAGCCAAAGCCGATTTCGTGGTCGTACTTTACAACCCGAAAAGCCAGCGCAGGACCCAACAGATCGTCGAAGCCCGGAACGCGCTGTTGCGTCACCGGCCGCCGGCCACTCCGGTGGGCGTAGTGACCAACGCCTACCGCGGCGGCCAGAGGGTGGCCGTTACGGACCTCGGCCATCTGCTGGACTGTGAGATAGACATGTTGACCATCGTCGTCATAGGCAATTCAAGCACCTTTGCCTACGATGGCAAGATGGTTACGCCGCGGGGATACCCTTTAAGGGAACGAAATCATGAGATCCAGGCCCTAAACGCCAAAGAAGGCTCCGTTGACCCAGAACGCGATGCGAAGACGGATACCGCATCTTGTGCGAACATGGCGTCATATCAGGAGTAGTCTCGATCCGTCGGGCGCAGGTTGGTCCGCAGGGGACCTCGCACATATCGATTTCTGTACGACAAGGAGGATGTTTGCGATTTCGTAGGGGCACGGTCCCGACCTGTCGGGGCGCCCGTACGCGTGAAATCTTTGCGGTTTCGGATTTAGAGATTAGAACTTAGGATTTCCGCAGGCGGGAGGTCAGCTATGCCTGAAGAGCAAAGAATAGTCGTTCTGGGGGTTGGTCCCGGACACCCTCAATATCTAAGCGTCATCGGAAGCGAGCTTTTGTGGCAGGCCCACGCGGTAGCTGGTTTCGCTGCGGTCTTGAAATCGGCCGAACCCTGGATTCACGGCGAGAAACTTGTGATGGACTACAAGAACCAGGAGCTGGTGCTGGAGGCGATCGCCGCCAGAGCGGCCAGGGGCGAACGGTGCGTGGTCTGCGCTGCGGGAGACTCGTGCGTCTCTGCCGGCGAGCTTATCGCCCGGGTGCGCCGTCGCTGGAGACTGGTGGACGTAATACCCGGCATTAGTTCTGTCCAGGTGGCTGCCGCCCGGGCTGGCATTACCCTGGAAGAGAGCCTGGTGATCAGCCTGCACCAGCGAGCCGAAGTAGGCGCCGACATGGTGGAGTTGACGGAGGAACTGGGAAGAGGGCGGCGGAACATCATTGTCCTGATACGCCCCTGGGACCTCATGCCGCCGGACATCGCCCGCGGCCTGTTATCAGCCGGGATCGCCGCAGCGAGGCCCGTCAGCGTCTTCGAAGAGCTGACGCTGGAGACTGAGAAGCTGCATTCGTTCGCCCTGGAGGAACTGGCCCGCAGCCCGTACAAATTCAGCGACCGCTCCGTTATGGTCTTCCCCAGGGCATAGCTTCGTATCGTTCGGGACCAGAATCCTGGATGGGCATTCATTGCTGTCCAAGATAATTGAAATACAGCGTTTTGGATGGGTTTTTCATACGTAAGCGATAGCTCTTTTTGGTTTTCTCAATTTCCACCCCCTCTAACGAGGGTTTAGGATGAACGTAGCAAATGCTGTCCAAAACGCACCGTAAGATCCGTTGTCGTGCCGGGTGGTGTTCACTCCCAGGCGTTTTGGCGAGCGGGGTAGCGAGCCAAAACCCCTTAAAAACCATCTCCCTCGCCCGCCGCAGCGGGAGAGGGTCGGGGTGAGGGCATCATGC
>JACQTY010000166.1 GCA_016210545.1 Chloroflexota bacterium | reverse complement strand
GCCGGGCACCAGGTCACTGTATACACCTCCAACGTGCCGCCCTCCGCCAGGCGTGCGGGTGACCACGGTGTCCACGTCAACCGTTTCCGCTCCTGGTTCGGACCGCTTAACAACCAGTTCGTCCCCGGACTGTTCCTGAGACTGCTCGGCAGGAACAGGTATGACGTAGTCCACGTTCATAGCCACGTTTTCCTCTCCAGCAATATGGCTGCCCTGTCCAGGTGTTTTAACCGCCTCCCGATGGTGTTGACTTCCCACGGCGCCATCCCCGGCTACGGCGGCTGGAAACGCGGCATGGAGATAGTCTACAATGCTACCGCCGGCAACTGGACCCTGAAGGCCATGAACAGGGTCATCGCACTATCGCCCACGCAAGCGGATATCCTCCAGGGCCTGGGCGCACGCCGGAGGGACATTCGTATTATTCCGCCGGGCATTGAGTTAAGTCGCTTTCATCTTGATGGCGACAGCAGGACGTTCAGGTCCAGGTACGGCATCGGCGATAGGAAGACGGTGCTGTTCGTGGGCACGCTTATCCCCAGGAAGGGTGTGGAGTATCTTATAGAGGCCCTTCGCTATACCACGTCGAAGCCGCTGTTATTGCTGGTCGGCGGCGAGATACCCGGGTTCGCCGGCCACCAGGAGTTCCTGAAACAGAGGGCCGTCGAGGCGGGCGTAGACAAGGACGTCCTCTTCCTGGGACATTTCACCCGCGACGAATTGGAGCCAGCCTATCTGGCGACCGATGTATTTGCCCTGCCCTCTTTCATCGAGGGCCTGCCCATCGTAGTCATGGAGGCTATGGCCTACGGCAAGGGCATCGTGGCCACCGACATACCGGGCAACTGCGATGCCATCCAGGATGGCGCCAACGGGCTGCTGTGCACACCGGGCGACCCCCGGGACCTGGCGCAGAAGATAGACCTGCTGCTGGCCAGCCCGGAACTGAGGGCGAAGCTGGGGGCCCGGGCTCGACGAGACGCCCTGGCGAACTACGGTTGGGACTCAGTCCTGGCCAGGATCACAGGTGTCTACGAGGAAGTGGCAGAAGACAGGGACAACGATAGAGACAGAGGGCATCCCACATGACCTCGTTTCATTGGGGGGTACCGAGAAGGATGGCTGCCGGGGGCGGGATTCGAGCCGCCATCCTGGGCGTGTCGAAGGACTGGCGGCCATCCCGACCTGTCGGGATTCGACTGGCTCAGCGCGGCGCTTGTTCGTCTTGCCCCGGGGGGAAGAAATGAGGGTCTGCGTGATTTGCCCGGGACTGGGGAACGCCGGGGGAAAGGCATTCGTGGGCGGGCACGAGAATAATGCAGTACGCATAGCGAAGTCGCTGGCCGAGCGCGGCCACGAGACCACCGTGGTGACAACCCCCCATCTCCACTCCCGGCCGGGCGACGCGCATACCGGCCTGGAATGGGCTGAGGTCCATTCCCTGCGTATCCCGGGGACGTACGCTTCCCTCAGATATGGGCTGGGCTGGATGACAAAGGCGGTGGGCGAAGTCAAGCGCCTCTCTCGCTTCGGGCGGTTCGACGTTATCCACGGACACTCCGGCTACCCGATGCCCGCCCTCATCACCGGCCTGGCGGGCCGCCGGACTGCTACGCCGTCATTGCACACGCTGTACTGTCCTATCTTGCCGGTGAAGGGCTGGCGCCCTTACCAGGTATTATCCCATTCGGCTCTGGCCCGAATGTACCTGAATTCCGTGACCTGCCTCGGGGTGCTCAGCCGGAATACGTTGCAGTCTGTGAAGGGGATCGGCGTCCCGGCCAGCAAAGTGAGGCTAACGCCCCCAGGCATCGACCTGACCCGTTTCAGCGGGGCCATTTCGGCCGAGGAAGCGCGCCGTCGCCTCGGTCTGCGGGGAACAGGCCCCTTTGTCCTGGCGGTGGGCGATCTGACGCCGCGGCGAGGCCTTTCGGTGCTGTCGGCCGCTTTGAAGACCGTGAAAGAGAGCTTCCCGGAGATCAGACTTCTCCTGGCGGTGAACATGCCCCTGGAGGCCTACGCGGGAGGGACTTTCGAGGTCAAGACCCGCTTCCATCAAGACGGCCTTGATGCCAACGTAGTGCCCCTGGGAATCGTGCAGGATATGCCGGCGGCAATGGCGGCGTGCGACGTCATGGTCGCGCCGTATATCACCATCGAGGGCATCGCCGACTACCCCATCTCCATTCTGGAGGCCATGGCCATGGGCCGGCCGGCCGTAGCCAGCGCCGTCGGTGGCATACCCGAGATTGTGCTTAGTGGCAAAACGGGATCCCTCGTGCCGCCCGGGGACGCCAGGGAACTGGCCGGGGCTTTATTGGGCCTTCTCCAGGACAAGAGCCGGATGGCGAGCATGGGCGAAGCAGGGAAACAGTTTGTGCGAAGCGGTTTCGGTCTGGACGCCCGAGCCAGCGAAGCTGAGGAGCTTTACGCGACGCTAGCCCGGGAGCGAAACCCCGGCTTCGGGCACGTCAACCCATAGAATCAGAAACTCATAGGGCTGGACGTCCTCGGGCCGATACAGGTTAAGCTCCACCTTCTGTTGCTGCCCTGCCCTTGTCGGTTTCAGCGGTATGTCCTCTTCCCACGTCTCGCCATCGTCCAACGTTATCGGACCTCTGCTCACGGCGCGGGCGCCGCCGATCAGCACCTCCAGCCGGTAGGCCACAGGCCTTTGCTCGCGGTTGATAACGCCCACCTTGATGGAGACCGTTTCCCCCATCTTGATCATCTGAGGGTAATCCGCAGCTTTGCCCTGGGACCCGAGAACGTAGAACTCGGTGAACTTCTCTCCTGCTTTGGGCCTGGCTATGGCAAAGCCTATGCTGCCAACTGCTATCACGATGGAAGCCAGCAACGTTAGCGATAATGCCTTGCTCCAGCGGTTCGCGCCCTCCCATACCGGTAGCTTGACGGGTATTACTATTTCGAAACGTTCCCCCTCCGGTATGCGCCTGCGCACCAGGTAAGAAGCCAGGGTCATGCCTACAGCGAACGCGGAGAAGCCAATGAACAGGGGCGCCAGGCGCAGGCCCCACGGGGTAAAGTTCATGACAAAGGCGATTAGACTCACGACGATCAGAGAGAAGCCTGCACTGATCACCAGCCTTTCCAACAAGTCCAGAGGCTTTTTCCGTGGGAAAAGAGTGCTGAGCAATGTGTATCCAGGTACAAACAGGACAAACAGAATACCAAGGACTACGCGGGGGACAATCCAGGGGACTGCAATCGATAACGCCAGCAGGGCGACGAAGGAGATGACCGAGATAAGCTCAACGCGAGCGGTGATGCGTATGGTCTTTTTGCTTTCCATCAGCTAATATTGTAACATATGGAACGGAAATAGCGTGAATTTCGAGATCGTTTGGCCTCGCCGAACGATCTCGAATTTTGCTTGAAGGCGGACGGCAGTTGAAGGTGCTGGTTACAGGTGGGGCCGGTTTTATCGGTTCCCACATCGTAGATGCCTTGCTCGCCGAAGGGCACGATGTCGCTATTGTTGACAACTTGAGCACCGGTTCCCGGCGCAACGTAAACCCCAAGGCCCGCTTCTACGAGGCAGACATCTGCTCGTCCGATCTGGGCAAGGTCTTTGAACTGGAGAAACCTCAGGTGGTCAGCCATCAGGCGGCCCAGGCGGTCATCAGCCGCTCGGTGGCTGACCCGCTCTTCGATGCCCGGGTGAACATACTGGGGAGCCTTGCCATAATCTGCAATGGCCTGGAGTTCGGGGTGAAGAAGATAGTCTACGCATCCTCCGGGGGGGCCGCCTACGGCGAGCCAAAGCACCTGCCGGTAGATGAAGGTCATCCCGTCAATCCTCTGTCTCAGTACGGCGCCGCCAAACATGCTGTGGAGCATTACCTTCACCTGTACTGGCTTCAGAATGGCCTGGAGTATGTGGCCCTCCGGTACCCCAACGTGTATGGCCCGCGGCAGAACCCTCTGGGCGAGGCGGGGGTTATTGCTATCTTCACCGGCCAGATGCTACGAGGAGAACGCCCCACCATATTCGGCAAGGGGGACAAGACGCGGGACTATGCTTACGTGGACGACATCGCCCGGGCCAATGTGCTGGCTATGAAGGCGCCAGCGGTGGGTATTCTCAACCTGGGCACGGCTGCTGAAACATCGGACCGCCGCATATTCGATCTGATAGCCAGGGTTGTCGGCTACGGGGAAGAACCCAACTACGCCCCGGTGCGCAAAGGGGAGATCTATCGTATCTGTCTCGATTATTCTAAGGCCAGGGCTGCGTTGGGGTGGCAACCCCTGGTTTCCCTTGAGGAAGGACTGGCGAGGACGGTCGCCCACTATCGCGTTTCCGCTTCCGGCAGCGGGCGCTGAACCCTTACGACCTCCAGCTAGATTTCGAACGAAATGTTTGTGTTCGGACACGCGGGTATCACAATCGGTATGGCCATGATCGCCGATGCCCTGACTTCCCGCCAGCGGGCTAACGTGACACCCGCCGCAACAGATAATCACGGAGACAGGCGGTCAAGGGCGGGTTGGCGCGGTTTTCTACCCATCAGGGAATGGATGGACTACAGGCTGCTTCTGGTAGCAAGCCTTCTCCCCGATATTATCGACAAGCCGTTGGGACAGGCCTTGTTGAGGGATACCTTCAGCTACGGCCGCATCCACGCCCACACTTTTTTGTTCGCGCTCATCACCGGCATACCGGGCCTGTGGCTGTTCAGGACACGGCGGAGAAGCTGGCTGCTCATCCTGGCCTTTGGTTCTCTGATGCACGACCTGGAGGACCAGATGTGGCGGTGGCCCAGCGTCATGTGGTGGCCGCTGAAAGGGTGGGCCTTCCCCCGGGAGGACCTGAACGGGTGGTTCGGGAACATGCTCCAGGCCCTCATCAGTGACCCCGAAGCCTTCGTTCCGGAGCTTATCGGCATCGGCTTTCTTGTGTTTGCTGCCGTGAGGGTATTCCACACCAGACGGTTCTTGTACGCCTTGAAGACCGGGCGCCTCGACCACCCGGCGGCGCAAGTTACCCGATGATCGGCCACGCTTGGGTTGGGAATTCGCATCCCATTTCGCACCGCAGTCCGACAGACAGGAGTCATGTTGTATAGCGCAATTGCCCGGCAGCGTTCGCTGCTGGCGCCTTTGGTCTATTTGGCAGTAATCACCGCGGCAGAGATCGTAGTGGTCTTCAGCCGGCCTCTGCTGGGCATCATTTTCCATGTAGTGGTGCTCACGGCCTTGCTGGTCCATGGCTCTGTTCGCTTCAGGGAACCTGGCGCCAGGCTGCTTCTGGGCCTTACCCTGGCGCCCTTAACGCGCATACTCAGCCTTGCCATGCCCCTGCAGACCTTTCCGCAGGTCACATGGTTTCCCCTCATATACGGTCCGCTGCTGGCGGGTACCATAATCGCTGCGGTAACCCTTCGCCTTCCGTTCAAGGAAATAGGCTTCAGATGGGGCAAGGTCCCCTTCCAGATGCTTATCATCCTCTCAGGGCCGTTTCTGGGGCTGGTCGAGTACCTCATCCTGGCGCCGGATGGGCTGGTGTTGCCGCCGTTCACTCTGCAAAGGGCCTGGCTGCCTGCTTTCATAATCATAGCAACGACGGGATTTGTGGAGGAGCTGATCTTCAGGGGCGTCCTGCGCAAGTTGTCGGAGGACACGCTGGGGTCCTGGGGCTGGCTGTACGTCTCCCTGCTATTCGCCGTTCTCCACCTGGGGTTCCTGGCAATAGCTGACGTGCTCTTCGTATTCGCGGTGGCCGTCTACTTCGCCTGGGCGGCAAAAAAATCAGGCTCACTCTTGGGAGTGAGCCTGGCGCACGGCTTGGCGAATACCTTTCTCTATGTAGTTATCCCGGGCCTGCTTACAATCTAACGGCAGACAAGACCTTTACGACGGCCCAAACTGAGAAGGCAATGCTGAGCGGCACCACACCAATATACAGGAATGAAGCCGAAAACCCACCCTTGTTTCGCTTGGCGCCCAGCACTTCCCTTGTACAGAGATAGCCTACCAGAGCGAGCGCCGACACGAGGCTGAAAGCTCCGATCGGGCTAACCCCTACAGCGGAAGTTACCGTGGTGACCGTGGTGACCGTGGTTGTCGTGATTGTTGAAATCATGTAGTTACCCCTCAGTTACGCATTTAACAAACCAAAATATACCATACGATTTCTTGCTTGTCAATAGGCTGGAGGGTACTTACCTAAATGATCTGACACGTAGGCATTTCACTTGATTGTTCGGTAAATTCCTCTTCAAGAATGAGACCGAATTGTCAGCATGGGACGCCCGTTCACTGCGCCTCCAGCCCGAATAGGGTCGTTTTCTTGTAGTTCAGGTAATGGTCCGAAACGAAATTCAGCGGCTTCTTGGCCACGTTGAGTTTGTCCCGGAGGATCCCCATGACCTCAGTTAGGCCGAGGTCGGCAGCCGAACGGTGGTCCGCTGCCAGCTTGTAGAACTTCCTGCCCTCTTCCTCGTACTCCTCCATGCCCCGGCGCGCCCTGCCGCTGATCGCCGGTCGCGCTTCTCCCGAGAAGGGATAACGGTAGTCGAAGTGGGCATATTCCGGGAATACGCCCAGGGTAAAGAGACAGACGTCCGCTATCCTCTTGTAGAACCCGAACCTGTACTCCTCTTCCACCGCCTCAGCGAACTTCGTCAGGCTGTCAATATCCATGTCGTTGAATCTGAGCTTACGCCAGGTGCCTTCCCTTACCCTGACGGGTATCGAATAGCTTTCAACTCTGGTAAACGACGACATCATTTCCGCCAGGTAATCGACGACGACTTCCCGTGCAAAAAGCTCCACCACTTCTTTGGTGTCAAACACGGCAACAACCTGAGTCCCTGTCCTTTCGACGGTGTGGCTTGCCCTCTCCAGTTCCTTGAGCGCTTTTCTCAGCAGTATCTCGAAATACAGGGGCGGAGAAATCTTCAGAAAGGCATCTTCTTCCGTCATCACTTTCTTGAATACCTTCTCATCGCCCACGAGACCTTTTCTGAAAGCCTCGTCTTCCGTGATGAGACGTTTCAGCTTCGTCTTATCCTTAAATTCTGGGGCCGCTCCCTCGACGACGAAGTCCAAGTCTCTCTCCGAGAACTTCGGCTTCTGCAGTTCCAAGTCCGTCATGTTATCATCTCCCCGTGCGGGGGCCCCGCCGCTCACCGCTGCCCTGCCCACGTATCTGCCCCGTGGGTCTGCGGCGACGGCCACGCCCGCCGCCGCAGACCCTGGCCCGCTGGAGGCCCGCTGCACCTCTGCATTCATAACAAAACGTAACAATGGTCATCGTGTCAGGAACCCTGTTAGATTGGCCGCCAGATTGCGCCATTCCACTCGTACACGGGATTGCCGCACTTCATGCACAGCAGTCGCACGTTGCCGTTTGCTATCTTCTCTTCGCGCGCCGCCACCAACCGGCGGCAGCTCCGGCAATTTACCTTCTTGACGTTCAGTTTCATTGCAACACCTCCTTTCCTTAGTTCCTCCTATCATAGGGTATTCCGGCAATAAGTGGAAATCGTCGCCGTTCCTTGCCATGATACAGGCGTTCGGGTAGAATGCGGGGTGAGACGTCATCCCAACGGACCGGGACTTGCCCTGGTGACGGATGCGCCATGCTCGGGGACCGCTGACTGCGTGGACCATTTCAGCAAGAGGACCGATGCAAGATAGAAACCCCTCCCGCTGGGCCGTCCTGGCGATAATGTACCTGTGCATGCTGGCCTTCGCGCTGGTCTTCCAGTCAATTCCCCCCGTGCTGAGCCTCATCATCCAGGAGTTCGACATCTCGTACCAGCAAGCCGGGCTCCTCATGAGCCTGTTTGCGCTGCCTGGCGTAATCATCTCTTTGCCAGTCGGCATCCTCGCCGACCGGGTGGGCATCAAACGAGTAGGCGTTGTATGTCTGGCGCTTACCATCGCGGGCTCGGTAATGGTTGCCACCGGTCCAACGTTCGCGCTACTGGCAGCGGGCAGGTTGATCGCCGGCATCGGCGCCTTGAGCCTGGTAATCATTTGCCCCCAGGCCATAGCCCAGTGCTTCATGAACAAGGAGACGGGTACAGCCATGGGGGTGTTCAACACCGCCATGCCGGTAGGAACGATTTTTACCCTGAACGCCCTGGCGGCGATGGCCGCCGGTTCAGGATGGAGGTCCAGTATCTGGGTAACAGTGGCGGTCAGCGTGGCGGCCCTCATCGTTTTTACCCTGTTCTTCTCGCCGCCATCCGCCGCAGGCGCCCACGGCGGGCCGAAGACAAAGTGGAGCATTTCCGACATAGGTAGAGACGGGCTTCCCATCTGGCTGGTGGGACTGGCCTGGGGGCTATTCAACGCCTCGTTCATAGCCCTGTTCACCTTCGCTCCGGACTTCATGGTGGGCCAGGGCCTGGACCTGACCTCCGCCGGCTTCAACGTCAGCCTGCTCATGGTAGGCTCCCTGGTCCTGGGCCCGGCCATCGGGTACCTTATCGACAAGGTAGGACGCAAAGAAGCGTTCATCGCGGCGGGTGGGCTGGGCATGGCTTTGCTCCTGGTCCTGGTGCCCGGCGGCACAGACCGTATGGTGCTTCTCATGGCGGCAATCGGAGTTGCTGCCGCGCTTGTCCCGGTTGCCGTTTTCTCGCTGGCGCCGGACGTGGTCAGGCCGGAGCGGCTGGGACTGGGGTTCGGAATCGTGTCCACTGTAAACAACGTTGGGGTCGCCGTCGGGCCTCAACTTGTGGGCCTGAGCCGCGACGTCACCGGCTCTTACACTTCCGGCTTCGGGACGATGGCCCTGTTCGCCCTGCTGGTGACAGCGGCGGCGGCGGCGCTGTGGCTGATTAGAGTCCGGCGGCATTCTCCCCTTGTGAGGCAAGGGGGAGGCCCCGTGCAACACCGCGCCCCGTAATGCCACCATCAACGATCGACGGGTGGCTGGAGTGAAGCTGGGTCCCCGGAAGGGCAATGTAAAGGGAGGCGTGCCATGTCGACCCGCTATGCACATCCGGAGGCTATCGTAGAGACGGAATGGCTGGCCCGCCATCTCGATGACCCCGGCCTTCGCGTGGTGGAGGTGAACGGAAACGTCTCCGAGTATCTGCGAGGACATATCCCCGGGGCGGTAGGGTGGGAGCGGGAGCAGGACCTGGAGCACCCGGTACGGGCCGATGTCCCGTCCCAGGAGCAGTTCTCGGCCCTTATGTCCAGGTCGGGCATCGCTGAAGACAGCGCCGTCGTACTCTATGGCGATGGCCTTAACCGCCACGCCACGTGGGCCTTCTTCGTCATGAAGCTGTTCGGGCACAAGGACGTGCGACTGCTCAACGGCGGCAAGAAAAAATGGGAGAAGGAGGGGCGGCCACTGACCCGGAAAAGGACCTCGGTCACGCCCACCCGCTATCAGGTCCAAGGGACTGACCCTTCCGTGCGGGCTACTCGCGAGGAGGTGCTGCGCGTTATCGGCAAGCCATCGGTTGCGCTACTCGACGTCCGCACGCGAGAGGAGTTCGAGGGCCGGGACCACCCCGAGCATCCGCAGACCGGCATACGGCGGCTGGGCCACATCCCCGGCGCTGCCCACCGTCCCTGGGAAGAAGCCCTCAAGGAGGATGGGTCGTTCAAGTCTCTGGAGGATCTGGAGCAACTATACCGGTCGCTGGGCATCACCAGAGACAAAGAAGTCATTACCTACTGCCGTCTGGGGGTGCGCGCCTCTCACTCCTGGTTCGTTCTCAAGTACGTACTGGGCAACAGTGAGGTGCGAGTATACGACGGCTCCTGGAACGAGTGGGGCAATCTGGTAGGGGCGCCAATAGAGAAGTGAAGCTCCAAACACCAAGCACCAAATTTCAAACTAATCCGGGCGCCGCTATTGAGGTTGGTTTGAGGTTTGGAGCTTCGGATTTAGGGTTTCACCGGCGGCTGCCAGTTCCACCCCATGGTCGCGCAGCCACTTCTTGTGCTCCCGCCACCGGGGACAGTAGCGGGCCACCACCTGCCAGAACCGCTTGCTGTGGTTCATCTCCTTCAGATGGCAAAGCTCGTGGATGACGACGTAGTCCATCACCGGCTCCGGCGCCATAAGCAGCTTCCAATTGAAACTCAGGTTTCCCTTCCGAGAGCAGCTACCCCACCGGGTCCGCTGCTCCCGGACGGTGATGCGGCAGATGTCCACCCCAACCACCCGGCTCGCCTCCTCCACCTTCCGGCTAACTATGTTCAGAGCTTGCGCCCGGTACCATCTCTCCACCATAGAGCCGAGCGCCGCATCTCCGGGTCCCGACAAATCGGGACAGCTGACGGCGAGCCTGTCACCTTCCAGGCGGACGCCGAGCCAGGCCGGGTCCTCGTGTCGAAGACCCTCGGAACGGGGCAGTTGGACCACCTGCAGCTCCCGGCCCAGGTATGGAACGGCATCGCCGTGTCGGAGTCCCCCGCTGGCGGCAGTCCTGGCCCTGGCGCTCTCCGCCAGCTTGCCCAGGATCCAGCGTTTCTTCTGCTGAAGCACGTCAGGGAGGTCACGTATTTGATAAGCCCGGGGGATCACCACTGTCAGGCCCGTGTCCGACCTGACCTCCAGCCGGACTCGACAGGCCCGGGGGCTGCGCTTGATGCAGTAAGTAACGACCCGGCCGTCAAGGCAGGCTTCGGAGGTCCCGATGGGGGTCAAGCGAGGGCGGGTTCTTCTGGCCACAGCTTATAGTTTAGTTGGTGGGGGCGGCCCGTGTCCATAAGCCGCAGGCTCTCACGCGGAGGCCGCGGACAGCGCAGAGATGCCGGGGAGGGGAGGATTTTCTCTCGTCCTTATGAGGGAGAGAGTTAGGCATGCCCTGCGAAGACCCTCCCGCGAACGGATCTCCAATCGAAACGGGGAGCCCAAACCCCTCGATGTAGTGACCTGTCCGTATCGGGGTGACTATGTGCTACTATTGACTCCCAAAGAGAGATGCTGTACAATCTTAATAGGTAATGCTAACTATTAGTATTAATAAATGAGGCGCTGGCCGGTCGCCGAGAAAGCATTTATTGTCCGCCAACCTGGGCTGAAAGTTAGCGAACAGATGTTGTAAAAGGAGACTTCCGTGCGGGGAAGGTATTGGGTGACGGCAGTTGTACTCGTAGCTGTACTTCTCCTTCCCGTAACCGCTTCTGGCCAAAGCCAGATAGGCCCGGATGAATTTGACTCCGGGCAAATACTGGTGAAGTTTCGCCGTGGGACGGATGAGGTTACCAAAGGAAAGGTCCATGGGAAGCACGGCGGCAGGGTGGTGCAGGTGGTCCCCGGCGTCGATGTGCAAGTGGTACAGGTAGGCAAGGGCGAGTCCAAGAGGAAAAGGGACGATTATGGCAAGGAGCCAGAAGTAGCCTTCGCCGAGTTGGACTACGTGGCTCACGCGATGCTCACTTCCACCGACGTGTCTTTTGGCCTGCAATGGGGAATATCCAGAATACAGGCTCCGGAGGCATGGGACCTGATCACAGGTAGTCGGGACGTGAAAATCGCCATTCTGGACAGTGGCATTGACCAGGACCATGACGACATCAAGGGGAAGATAGTGGACAACAAGAACTTCACCACCGCCAGCAGTGTTGATGATCTCTTCGGCCATGGCACACACGTGGCCGGAATTGCCGCCGCGGCCACCAACAACGGCAAAGGCGTGGCAGGGGTGGCCTTCGATTCCGCTCTAGTGAATATAAAGGTGCTGGACGACGGCGGTTCGGGAAATCACAGCTCCATTGCCCAGGGCATAGTCTACGCGGCGGACCAAGGCGCTAAGGTAATCAACATGAGCTTCGTTGGGAGCGCCACGTCCAGCACCCTGGAAAGCGCCATAAACTATGCTTGGAGCAAGGGGGCGGTCCTGGTAGCAGCGGCCGGAAACGATAATAGTTCTTCTCCTGTATATCCCGCCTCTTACGATAATGTTATTGCCGTGGCCGCTACTGACCCCAACGATGTCAAAGCGTTTTTCTCTAACTTCGGAGACTGGGTAGACGTGGCCGCCCCCGGCGTTGACATCTTTTCAACCTTTCCCAACCATGAGAACCTCATGGGACTGAGAAACTACGGCTATCTTACCGGCACTTCCATGGCGGCGCCGCATGTGGCGGGGACAATCGCCCTTTTGTTTGCCATGCATCCGGACTGGACTAACGTCCAGGTGAAGAGTCACGTGTTGGCTTCTACCAATCCCGTCGTGGGTTTCACCTCGAATCTGGGGAGGGTGAACGCGTTCGAAGCTGTCAAGTAGAGGCGGGCCGAGGTTGGCCCGTGTCCATCAGCCACAGGCTATCACCGCAGAGGGCGCGGAGATGCCGGGGCGCAGGGTTTTCTCTCGCCCCCATCGAACACTCCGTCGCGCGGAGCGAGGGAGAGAGTCATAGAGAGAGGGGGCGCCAACGGGCGTTCCGTTGATAATCAGTTGTAGAGGGCAAGGTGAAGCGAAGCGGAACCCGCCAACCCCCGAGCGACATAGTCGGGGTGACCGGAAATGAGAAAGCCCACCTTCTCAAGAAGGTGGGCTTTCGTTTTGCCCCCGGGCGACGCGGGCGCGGCGCGCCGCGCCCCTAGTGACCGGAGTTTGCGTCTCGCACCACGGCAAACTCCGGTCGCATCTCCCCTATCATTCGGGCCGACTCCTTGCAGAACACAGCGCAGCCCCACACTCCGATGTCGTTCACCCCGCCGCCCTTGTCCAGTTCGGCATAGTAGAGGGCATCGGCCAGCCGCTCCTCCAGCCAGTGCAACGACACCGACCTGCGGCTGCCAGCTACCTTTGCTATGAGTTCTTCGGCGGGATTCCCCGGAGGGACGCCGGTGAACTCCACACGAAGGTGACATTTGGAGCAGATGCCGTGCCCCCGGAAAAAAGGCAGCCATTCGCGAACCTTGTCCAACTGCAAAGCTAGCTCCTTTGACTTGAAGCGCCGACCTTCAAGGGACGGGTATGAATGCCGCACTCGCCGCCGCACTTGCTGGTACCCACCCAGCGACCGGCGCGCTCATTGGCGTCGTTGGTGATGCGGGTGCACGGCAGACAGCCTAGCGAGCGATACCCTTTGGCGTACAGTGGGTTGACCGGCACCTGGTTGATGGCCAGGTACTGCCACACCTCGCGCTCATGCCACAGCAGGATGGGGTTCAGCTTGATGAGCCCCTCGTCCCGCTCCTCGATCTCGCGGTAGTCGGTGCGGGTCCTGCCCTCGGTGCAGCGCAGCCCGGTTACCCAGCAGCCGACGTTCATCTGCTCTATGGCCCACTGCACCGGCTGCACCTTGAGCACGTCGCAGCAGCGGTCGGGGTCGGTGCGGTAAAGCTCTTCCGGTATCGGCGCGTCGTTACGGAACACCTTCAACTCCGGATAGCGGGTGACCTCCCGGTTCATGAACTCCACGGTCTCCTTTGGCTTGTAGCGGGTGGTGACTATGAAGCCGCGGATCTCCGGCGACACCCGCTTGGCCAGGTGCCATACTGCCACGGAGTCCTTGCCCAGGCTGTTGGCGACCACCAGGCGGTCGCCGTACTCCTTGTATGCCTCATCGATGAGTCTCAGGGAGCGGTCGACCTTCTCGGCGAAGTTCAGGCCGTTGACCAACTCCTTCAGTTCTTCCAGGCTAACATTGTCTCTCAATTGACCTTGACCTTCCTTTCCATCTTCATGTTGGCGCCGCACAAGAGGCGGGTGGGATTCCCTCTCCCATGGGGGAGAGGCTACGGTGGTCCCTATTCTCGTTTCTGTATGATTACCTCCCAATCGGTCTCGTTAAGCTGCTTCACCCCCAGCACCTTATGGCCATCGTACTCCATGGCCCGGGGCACCTCGGTTATCGCCGTCGGGTAGTCGACTATTACCTTGAGCACCTGCCCGATCTCCAGGTTCTCCAGCGCCGCTTTGGCGAAGACGAAATTCAAGGGGCACACCTTCCCCTTCAGGTTGATCTCAACGTCGGTCCGTGGCTTCGTAAGGACAGTGCCGTTGATATAGGCCCGGGTGCGGTCCTGCTTGGGCCTCTGGAACACCTCGCTGGCCGGGCCGTGTTCCACCAGTTCGCCCAGATAGAGATGGACGACGTAATCGGCGAGCCTCATCGCCTGGTGGATGTTATGGGTGACTATCACGATGGTGTAGTCCTTTTTGAGTTCGATGAGCCTATTCTCGATGTTCTGCGACGACACCGGGTCGAGCGCCGATGTAGGCTCGTCGCACAAGAGGACCTCAGGCCTGACGGCCAGGCTCCGGGCCAGACACAGACGTTGCTGTTGCCCCACCGATAGCCTGGTTGCCGGTGACTGGAGCCTGTCCTTCACCTCGGTCCACAGCCCGGCAGTCTCCAGGCAGCTACGCACCGTCTTGTCCAGCTCTTTCCTATCCCGCATCCCGTGGATGCGAGGGCCGTAGGCCACGTTGTCGTATATGGACATGGGCAACGGGGATGGCTTCTGGGAGATCAGCCCTATCCTTTTCCTTATCGAGGTGACGTCCTCCCTGTCGCTCATCACGTTGTGTCCGTCCAGCCATATCTCGCCGCGGATCTTGGCCCCGTCGGTGAGGTCTATCAGCCGGTTAATGGACCGGAGCAGGGTCGTTTTGCCGCAGCCCGATGGCCCGATGATGGCGGTGATCTGCCGGTGCGGGATGTCAAGATATATATTCTTGAGGGCCGTGTGCCCGTCATAGCTGACGTTAAGACCGTGGATGCGGAGGCAGATGTCGTTCATTAACGGCTGTCTCGTTTCTACTTGACCACGTATTTGGTGAGTCTCCGGGACAGTACCCGGGATCCCACCGCGATCAGAAGTACAATCACCAGCAAGACGACCGCCGAGGCGTAGCCCCGGGCCTGCACCTCGGGGAACGGCGTGCCAAGCTGGAAGAATATGGCCAACGGCAGGGAGGCCACCGGGTCTAGCAATGAGGTCGGGATGCGGTCCGTATATCCGGCGGTGAATAGCACCGAAGCGGCGTCGCCGATCCCCCGGCCGAAGGCCAGTAACACGGCGGTCAAGATCCCGGGCAATACCTGCCTGGTCACGACGTTCAAACTGGTCTCCAGACGCGTCGTCCCGAGGGCATATGAGGCGTCTTTCAACTCCCTGGGCACCGCTCTCAATACCTCGTCCAGGGCCCTGGCCATGATGGGTATCTCCAGGAGCGTCAGGACTATAATGCCCCCCAGCAGTGACGCCCTCATGCCCAGATAGACCATAATGACGAAACCGAAGGCGCCGTAGACGATGGACGGGACCCCCCACAGGACGTCCAGCGACAAACGGACAACGCCAGCCCACCGACTCTTACCTATGTATTCCCGCTGTAGAAAGAGGGCCACCAGCAGAGAGATGACCAGGGCCAGCAACGTAGCCCCCCCGGCCAGGTAGAGAGAGCCAACAATTGCGTTCAGGATGCCCCCCTCTTTGCCCAGGTAGAACCCGCCTTTAGGGGTCTGCGTTATCATGCCAATGCTGAGGGCCGGAACACCCTTCCAGGCTATCACGGCCACGATGGTAAGCAGGCCCGCCGCCACGATGGACACCGAGGCTATCATCAAGCCTTTGAAGACGGCCTCTTCTGTCTTCCTCCGCTGCATCTAGGCCCACTTCTGCTGGACCTTTATCAGGACCAGCCTTGCGGCGATGTTGAAGAACAGCACTACCAGAAGCAGCACCAGGGCCGCCAGCAGGATGGCCGAGTCGTAGAGGGGAATGGACATCATCTCTCCGTAGTTGTTGGCGATCAGCGCTGTCAGGGGGTATGCCGGGTCCAACGGCGATGAGGGTACCCTGGCGATGTTCCCCACCACCATGAGCACCGCCATAGTCTCGCCAAAGGCGCGGGAGAAACCCAGGATCGTCGCCGCCGCCAGCCCCGGCAGGGAGCTCCGTATGACCACATTCCTGGCTGTCTCCCATTTGGTGGCCCCCACTGCCAGAGATGCCTCCTTGACATCCTGGGGCACCATCCGGAATACCTCCTCCGACACACCCAGTATCACCGGTATTACCATTATCGCCAACACTATGCTGCCGGACAGCACGTTGAACCCGATCGCGATGCCGCCGATGGACAACGCCACCAGGCCCCAGACGCCATACACTACCGGCGGGATTCCGGCCAGAACGTCAACGACGGGCTTGGCTACAGCCCGCACCCTGGGCGGAGCATATTCCGTAATGTAAAGGGCGCCCAAAATGCTGACCGGCAGAGCAATAATGCCCGCCAGGACCGTCACCCACAGGGTGCCCATGATAAAGGGGAACAGGCCAAACTCGCCCCTGGAGGGACGCCACGAAGACGAAAGGAACAGGTCGCCCAACGAGTTTGTTGCCAGAATAGGCCTGGCTTTCAAGAAAAGCATGACGGCTATGAACAGGACGGTGACGCCGACAAGGGCCGTCGCCGCCAGCATCAGCCTCGTCGATACGAGGTCTGCCAGTCTTCTCTTAGATATCAAATCAAACACTCACCCGGAGAACGAGGTTTGCCCGCAGTAGGGGCGCAGCATGCTGCGCCCCTGCGCCTCGCAACACGTCGTTAGATCGCGTTTACCGCAGTTTGGGAAGCTGGCTATCCACCCTTGCCTGAGACAGCGGAATATAGCCCGCCTCCGGAGCATATTTCTGCCCCTCGGTTAGAATCCACTTGATGAACTCCCTGGTGACTCCCTTGAACTCCCGGAGGGTCACCAGATTGAGCTCTCTGGCCGGGGGGGATGGATAGACCCCCTTGGCTATTGCCTGGGTTATGTCGTCCAGGGAGCCGTAAACTGCCTCCTCAGGGTCGATCTTGCCATTCTCGTTGACGTCGATGGGGATGGCCACCAATCCATCCACCTGTTTCCCGGACCTGATGTCATAGGCATAGCTGATGTTGTTGAAGCCAATCCCCAGCGGGTCTCTCCGCACTGCCTCGGCCAGTCCCGGGTCGCCATAGACGCCGGTCCCGAGGAGGTCTTCCTGTTTCGCACCCAGGTATTTGGCCCAGGTCTCCGGCGCGCCCGCGGCGTCGCTGCGGGTATAAACGTGAATGTCGGTCTTGCCGGAAGCCTTTGCCCCCGGGAAAACGTCCCTCCAGTTAGCTACGTTCCTGTTTATCCAGATACCAGTGAAAGCCTGCCTCCCTATGCCCCGGGCCAGGATATCGTCTTTGAACGGATTCCCGGCGCTGGCAACCGCGACCACGGCATCTATCACCGATGGCACGTAGAACGCCCCTTTGTCGATCTCCACAGGGTAAACCTCGCGGCTTACCATGCCGATGTCCGCCAGGCCGGACAAGGCGTCAGCCATTCCCTTTCCCGCTCCCCCCGCCGACACATCGATCTTCACGCCGGGGTTTGTCCTCTGGAACTCCTCAGCCCATTTCACCATCATAGGATAGAGCGCCCAGGCGCCGGACACAGTGATCTTACCCGTTAGCGTGGGGCCTGTTCCCGATGGCCGCGCCGGCAGAGATGAAGAGGCCGGCTGGGACGGTGCTGGTGTTGAAGATACCGGCTCCCTGGGGGCGCAAGCGCTGATGACCATCAGTATTCCGAGTATTGCGCTCAACGATAAAGCCTGCTTACCCTTGATGAGACCCTTCATTTGAACAAACCTCTCTCGGCCCAGGCCTCCAGATGTCCGGTCAGCAGGCCAAATACTTGAGTTTTCCATGCCATCGCCCGTTGTCGGGTTACTGAGTGAACCGCGTCTTTTCAATCTTGTCGATCTGTACGATGTTCGCGTTCTGACGGACTATGCGCACCTCCCCGAACCGGACACTGTTGAGCGCCCTAACAATCTCACCAACAGGCAACCCAGGCACGTATTCGGGCATGTCCCTTCTTGGTTCTTCCTGCGGCTTCACTGTGCCTCCCGAAGGAAACTCGAAGTACCGGGCAGTAAGTCTGGTCGGCGTCCTTCTCTTACCTACCCCACCATTGGTCACAGGCCGCCATCAACAGTATTGTTGATTCAAAACATCAACATTATAGAGGCGAAAAGGAAGGTTGTCAAGAGGTAAGGCCAGAGATTGTTGACGGTCTTGGTAAATTATTCAACGGCTGAGCGGGGGGGGCGATAGAGATCTTTTGCGTCGTGTTGGGTTGGGGGATTGGTTCGAGGACATCCGTTGAGGGAGGCCTCAGCGGCGCGAACGCAGAAGCCACGAGCTCTCGCGGCTTCTGCGGCGCATTCAGTGCTGCCGTGAGGGTTACCCTAGTTGGGGTAGAACCGCAGTTGCAGCAGCTTCAGGCCGTTGTTGGCGTAGTTCCAGAAATAGCCTTGCAGGCAGGGGCTGAAGAGGCTGACGGTGGCGCCGTCGCAAGCCGTGATTAGCTCGGTCAGGGACGGGTCCAACACGATGAAGGTCAGGTTCGTGGTGACGTCGGTGAATTTGGACTGGCCGGCGCCGCGGACAAATACCTCAAACGAGGTGGAGCATACTTCCTCGCCGGTAACAGGGTCTATGGCGCAGGTGGTCACCTTGGCCTGGCCGCCAGGCTGGCCGAGGGGCCGCGCCCAGATAGTGTAGGAGCCTGGCGCTGGCAGTTGGAAGGCCGCCTTGCCGTCGGTCCCGTTAGCATCCAGCACACGGAATGTGCCATCTGTGCTCTGGGACAGAGCTATCTTGGTGTTGACCGGATCGCCTGTCTTGTTCCCCAGGGCCACAAAGATCCTGTGACCGTCGTCGTTGGTCATGTCTGCGGTCTTTGCTTTGGGCACGCCGATGATGTTCAGGTTATAGTGCTCGCCGCTGGGGGCGCCGTTGCCCGTCGCGGAAGCCAGGTCGCCGCCCGTCCCTGCTGCCAACAGCATGACGGCTAGAGCTATCACGAATAGTTTGGTTTTCAACGATTTTTCCTTTCTTGTAGATCTGAGTTGGCTCTCCTGGGATGCAGGTGTGGGTAATGCCCGTATTTTGGTTCCGCGCTCTCACCCCCTTTTGTGTGGAAAGGCGCCCGTCGACACGTTGATAAAGCCGGCCTGGACCGCCTCAGGAGTTTATACGGAGTATTAACGATGCCTATACAGTTCTTAACAGAAATTAACGCTAGTAATAGGATACGCAACCACTACTATACCGTTGCATACTGGGCCTGTAAATAGGCCAAATGGCACATTTCTTGTCGTCTCAGCGCGTGGCATCCGTCGGGAAGTAACGTTACCGAAGAGATCTGGCGATGACCGGATGGCCGATGCAGGCCCGGAGAGGAATAGGATGCGATGCGTCCCCGGTGACATAGCCCGAATGTCAGCCTCGCCGGCTGAGGGCGAATGAAGAGCGCTGTTCTTGAAGAGGGGAGTGGGAGTTACGCCGTCCCCGTGCAAAGCGCCGTGCTTGATGTTTTCATTCTCCGGGGCGCGGTGAGGGGGGACATGACGACCCCTACGGTGGGAGGGGACCGGTGAGGGAAGGCGACGGATAGGCTCGGTCGTGGAGCAGTGTGTCTGGGGAGAGACCTGAAGGGGATAGTCAGTTAGCTCTCAGCTTCGTGGTCCTCTATCTCGCCTGGCGCGGCTTTGGAGGGCCGGCGTTTTGGCTCTTTGGGGGGAAGGGCCCGGGCAAACTCGAAGGCGCGTTCCAGCCACGCCTGCATAGCCTTCTCATCCCGATAGACAGCCTGGGTTAGGCTGACATACTCTTTCATAACATGCCCCTTCACCGGTTCAAAGGGGGACGTGGCGTGCAACGCGGCAATCTCTTTCCTGTCAGGCTCAGACAGGCGGATGAAGATGCTATCGGCGTGGACCCCGGCGAACATGTTGCCGCCGACGACGTAGACCGGCGCTCCGAACATGGTCTTCTTCTGGCAGGCAAACGGTTTCGTGGCGGCATCGAGCAGTCGGCTCAGCTCCGGGGAAGCCTTTTCCCATTCCATTTGTTAGCGCCTCCTTTGCCGGCCCTGAACTGCCGCGCCAAAGCCGGCTCACCTCAGCGCGCCCCCATTGTCCCCTACGTGGTAGAGGAGAGTCTTCGGAACCGTTCCAGCGCTACCTGCATCGGCTTCTCCTCCCGACGCAGCCGGTGGCCCAGCCCCGGCAGAAGCACCAGTTCTTTAGGGTCCTTTGCCTTGTCGAACAGGGCGCTTGCTTGGCCCACCGGGATGAGCTCATCCTGCTCCCCGTGGATGAGCAATAGCGGCCGCGGCGACACCCTATCGATCCAGCGGATAGGGCTGACCTCTCGGAAGTTGGCCCTCCATTCCTCTACCGATGGCGGGAAGGCCGGGTCCTTGATAATGCCGACCCGCCGCGACTGGTCCAGGAGCCGGTTGGCGTCGCCTTTCTCTACCCCGAACCGGGCGGGGCAGGCCAGGCAGGCCAGCGCAGACACCCGTGGATCGTGGGCGGCAACGTAGACCGAGACGGCGGCGCCGGCGCTGGAGCCGAGGACAAAGAGCAGTCTCCTGTCTATCTCCTCGCGCTCATGCACGTAGTCGATGGCGGCGTGGAGGTCGTGCGCCCAGCCCAGGATATCGAAGTTGCCCTGGGAGAGGCCGGCGCCGCGGAAGTTGAAGATGAAGACGGCGAAGCCCAGCCCCGTTGTCCTTTCCGCCAATTGTGCGTAGCTCCTGTCCGAAGGGTCGTAGGGGCCGGCCGGTATGCCGTGGCACAGGATGAGACATGGGAAGTGGGAAGTGGAATGCTCAGATACGGGAAGATGGATCTCTCCGGCGATGGCGAGGCCGTCAACATGTAAGGTGACTTGCTCAGCGCTCATGCGCCTAGCATAGCTTGGGGAAAGAGGGCAGTCAAGGCGGGGTTACCAAAACGGTCGGACCCAGTGTCCTGACATGTCTTTACATGATGGCAATATGGCGCCTACCGACGTGGCGACATTCCCGGCCTGACAAGCAGGAACTGAGGGATTCCCGAAAATAGACCTTGTTGTCATTGCGAGCCCTTCGCGTTGCTCTCCGCGCACGGAGTCCGATGTTTTACTCGGACAGGGTAAAACTCCGCGAAGCAATCTCATGACGTTAGCGCCAACCGTTCATCCAGGAGTCCCGGTGCTTCGGGACTTCGTCCCACCCTACCGGGATGCCCCCCAGCCGATTCGGGACTCGAAATGACGGTGGCAGCCATTTTCATATCTGCGTTGTCCCGACTGGTCGGGATGGAAGTTCTCCCGAAAATAGCCCCGTGAAAATGTAGTTGCCCCGACAGGTCGGGGCAGGGTCTGCCCAATGAATTGGGCGACTACGGGCCGCGGGCGGGCTATTTTCATCCTTCGCGGCGCTCAGCGCAAGCGGGCATGAACGGTTCACCCGAAAACAGCTATTTCCCCATTCCCGCGGAAGCGGGAATCCAGTGTACAAGATCCCCCGCTCCGCCAGCGAGGGTCCGCAACGCCGACCTTCGGCGCCCCCTTTACGTAAAGGGGGTTGGGGTTTTCTCCATCGCGCAAGAGTCCAGACCCAAGACGTTGATACACCGTAAGTTAATGTCCAGTCGAGACGCTAGCTGGCAAAGAGGTTGTTTCGAGCCGTCGTGAGGGCGATTCGCGAACCGCCCGTGAGGTTCCTATGGCGACGACGGCACGCGGGTAAAATAAAGGGGCCGCCCCGGTATCACACCGGGGCGGCCCCTTTCGGGTCACCAATTGAGCTTACTTCACTGAGCTAACTGACGATAATTTCATTTAGTCGCCAGTGCTACCGAAGGCCCATTTAGCGCCTGGCTGGTTTCGTCTTGCTGTAGCAGTCGCTGCAATAGACTGGGCGATCCTGTCGGGGCTGGAAGGGGACTTGCGTCTCCTTGCCACACGCTGCGCAGGTCACCGTGAACATCTCACGGGTGCCTCCGCCGCCGTAGCCACCTCTGGAACGCTCCTGCCTCTTCGAAGCTCTACACTCCGGACAGCGGGTGGGCTCGTTCATGAGCCCACGGCTCTGATAGAACTCCTGCTCACCAGTAGTGAACACGAAGGTCTTGCCACAGTCGCGACACGTTAAGTTCTTGTCGGCCATAGGGATTCTGCACCTCCTTTCCTGTTAATTGGCTTGCCTGGTTTCTGTGCAGTCCCCTGAGGCTCAAGACCCTTAACCTGAGTTGAGGTTCTCACACCTCGCCATTTGGATAACGGAGCTGGCATCGAAATCGGCTCTACCGAACCTACTATAAACCACTCCCAGGCAAATTGCAATACCCCTGGGAAAAAAGAATAGCGGTCTGCCGCCCGAAGAGTTGCTTACCGTGGTGGCAGCTTGCCTACCTCCTCAATACCGGGGACAAGTTTACCCAGCACTTTCAAGAGCCTGTTGGCCAGGTCGTAGAACGACGAGGCCAGGGAGTCGGCCTGGGCCACCATGTTCCTCCGCTGTTCCTCGGCCCTCTTGTAGTCGGCATTGCTCTGATAAGATGAAATGTCTTCCACTGCCCCCGTGTATTTGGAATAGAACTCATCGGCCCTGGCCAGCACGGCCTTCTTGTCGAATATGTCTATGCCGAGGGTCTGCGCGCCGAGTTCGGCGGGGAAGTCCTCAGGGGTCCCAGACCTGACTCGCCTGGGATCGAGGCTGTCAGCCAGTTGCTTGAAACCGGCGGCCAGGGCGCGGGCCTCTGAAATGAGTTGTTGCCGTTTCTCCTCGGCCTTCTGGTAGTTGGGGTCCTTTTCGTAGGACTTGAGGTCATCGACGATCCCGGTGTATCTCCGGCGGAGTTCGTCGGCCTGCGCCTCGTAGGCTTTCCTATTCAGTATGTCGATGCCACCGATCTCCGATGGGGGAGCGCTGCCGGCCCCATCGGGCGCCGGCTGTTCGAGTTTCAACTGCAGCGCATCGGCCAGTTCGTGAAAACCGGACGCAAGGGAGTTGGCCTCGATAATGAGCTTCTGACGTTGCCCCTCGGCCCTCTTGTGGTCGGGGTCCTTCTGGTACGAAGCTATGTCGTCCAGCAGTCCCCGGTATCTGACCTGAAACTCATCGGCCTTCTCCTGGAGGGCCTTGCGGGTGAGGGTTTCCAGACCTGGTGTATCGGACTCGTCCGCGCCGGCGAGCTCGCCCGAAAAAAGGGAACAACCGGCGATGCCGGCCGGTAAGGCCAACAGCAGGGCTGTCAGCAGTATGAAGTAGACTGGCCGGCCTCGGACCCGCCGGTCTGGCCTGGACACATGTTCCATCTGGTTACTCCGCCGTCCCTTGCACCTCGTTCCGCCCACATATCCGGTGTCGCCAGGTTGCGCCACAGACACGCCCCCCGCCAGGTTCACTGCTGCCTGCCTGGCCCAAATCCCTGCCTTCTCAGTCTGTCCAGGGTAGCCTGGAGCCTGGTAGCCGTCTCGCGAAATTTGGAGGCCAGTGTATTTGCCTCGGTCGCCAGTAGCTGGCCTTTCTCCTCGGCCTTCCTGTAATCCGGCTGCTCCTGGAAGGACAGCATGTCGTCGATTGTGGCCGCGTATCTTGTGTAGAACTCCTCGGCCTTGTCCTCGGCTGCCTTTCTATCCAGAGGGTCGATGCCAGCTATCTTGATCCCGGTGGTCTCCTCCGTGGGGGGGTTGTCCTTCCTCGGCTGGAGCCTGTTTGCCAGCTCTATTAGTTTCGATTTAAGGGCGTCGGCCTGAGATATAAGCTGTTGTCGTTTTCTTTCCAGCTTCTGGAGGTCTCCGTCCTTCTCGTACTCCAGCATATCGTCCACCACGGCCGTATACTGCGAATAGAACTCGTCGGCTTTCTGTTGAAGGGCATTCCGGAAGGCCATGTCTGTGCCCCTGGTCTGCGCGCCGGGCTGGTTTGCTGCCGCCTGTTGGGTCGACCGATCAAGGCTCACCTGCAGCCCCTCGGCCGCGGCCTGCAGCTTGGCTACCAGGGCATTGGCTTCTGACACCAGTTCCTCTCGCTTTGCCTCGATCTTGTCCAGGTCAGCATTCTCCTGGTAGGCGAGAAGGTCATCCAGCGTACTCGTATATCTCGCATTGAACTCGTCGGCCTTCTCCTTGAAGGTGCTTTTCTTGAACATGTCGAAGCCCTGTGTCTGCAGGTCGGAGGGTGCGCCGGGCAGGGCGTCGAAGTCGGAGCAGCCGGGCGCGGCGACGACCAGTGCCACAGCAAGGCCCAAAGGAAGGACAAGGCGCGACGGCTTACTCACAACTCTGGATCCTTTCCGGGCAGAAGATTCCAAATCCCGGGCCCCAAATCTCAAACAAGATACAGGCCGCATGACCCGACAGCCCCTCCCCCGAAAATAGCCGCTTCTTGTCAGCCTGAGTTCCGATGCATCGGGACGAAGGGTCTGGGGATGCTCGGGGATTACTCCGCCCCAGATCCTTCAGTCGTCCCGACACGTCGGGACTCCATCAGAATGACAGCGCCAGGCTACTTTATGCTTCGCTGCGCCCGGCGCAAGCGTGCATAAACGATTCTCTACCTTTAGGGCCTCGACTCAGGTCATTCGGACCTGTTTAGAGATCGTGATTCAGGATCAACTGCCCACAGTATGAAATGGGAAACTATTGCGGTCAATGGTGCCTGCACCCAATTTGACCTCACCGCAGCGCCCCGGTTCTGCTAAAATAGGCTCTAAGATGTCGACAGAAGACAACATCACCCCCATCCGCCGCCAATACCTCCAGGTGAAGCGGAGCTACCCCGATACCATCGTCCTCTTCAGGCTCGGTGATTTCTATGAGACGTTCGACGAGGATGCTAAGCTTGTGTCCAAAGAACTGGAGATCGTCCTCACCGGCCGGGGGATGGGCAAGGGGCAGCGGGTGCCCATGGCCGGCATTCCCTACCATGCCCTGGACAATTACCTGGGCCGGCTGGTAGGGCGGGGTTATAAGGTGGCCATCTGCGAGCAACTGGTGTCCCCCGGCTCGGTGAAGGGCATTGTGCCGCGGGATGTGGTGAGGGTGGTCACCCCCGGCACCGTGGTAGACCCGGGACTCCTGGAGGGCAAGGCCAACAACTACCTGGCCTCGGTGGTGGTGGACGGGGACGCAGCGGGCATTGCCTACGCCGACATCACCACCAGCGAGTTCGCTGCTACCCAGCTCCCCAGGGACAAGCTCCTGTCTGAACTGGAACGGCTGCGCCCCTCGGAGGTCCTGGCCTCCCGGGATCTGGTCCAAAGCCTGACCGGCGCCAACGGCAGCCCAACCGCCCCCCTGACCAACCTCGACGACATCTGGTTCGACCTGGAGACGGCCCGCGACCTGCTCCTCAGGCACTTCGAGGCGGCTACCCTGGAAGGCTACGGCTGCGCCGGGCTGCCCCTGGCCATACGGGCCGCCGGGGCCATAGTCCACTATCTTCAGGAGACGCAGAAGGGGTCGCTGGGCCAGATCAACCGTTTGTCCACCTACTCCACGCAGTCCTTCATGTTCCTCGATGGTCCGGTGCGGCGTCACCTGGAGCTTTTCCAGGGTGGCAGGCTGGGGGCGGGCGGGGCGCTGCTAGCGGTCCTCGACCTGACAAAGACAGCTATGGGGGGCCGTCTTTTGAAGAAGTGGCTCGGCCAGCCGTTACTGGACCTGGCTGGCCTGGAGCGCCGGCTGGACGGGGTGGAGTGGCTTCACGACAACACCATCGCCCGGGGGAGGTTGGTCCAGCATCTGGGAGAGATCACCGACCTGGAGCGCGTGGCCAACCGGGTCCGCTCCGGTCTGGCCCTGCCGCGGGAGGTGGTCAGCCTCCGGCGCAGCCTGGAGAGAGTGCCACAGATTAAGGCTGAATTGGAGAACAACCTCGCTTCGACAGGCTCAGCGCGGCGTGGTTTGGAATGGGTTTCCGGCCAGATCAAGCCATGTCCCGAGGTGGCAGCCTTGATTGCCCAGGCCATCGACGACGATCCCTCGGAGGGCCATGTCATCCGGCCCGGCTTCTCTCCGGAACTGGATGGCCTCCGTTCTCTCTCACAAAATGCCAGACAGTTCCTGGCCGACCTGGAGCGTCAGGAGCGGGAGAAGACGGGTATCAGGTCGCTGAAGGTGGGCTACAACCAGGTCTTCGGCTACTACATCGAGGTGTCTAAGCCTAACATCGACCAGGCGCCGTCCCACTATATTCGGAAGCAGACCCTGAGCAATGCCGAGCGATTCTTCACGCCGGAGCTCAAGGAGTATGAGACCCAGGTGCTCCACGCCCAGGAGAGGATCGAGGATCTGGAGGGAACGCTCTTTCGCCAGGTGTGCCAGCAGGTGGGGGCCGGCGGCGAGCGGCTGCTGGCGCTTGGCGAGGCTCTGGCGCAACTGGACGTGCTGGCTGCGCTGGCCGAGGTGGCCGTAAGACAGAACTATGTCCGGCCCCGGCTGGACAACGGCGACAGGATAGATGTCCGGGGAGGGCGCCATCCGGTGGTCGAGTGTACCGTGCAAGAGTTTGTCCCCAATGACACCCTGCTCTCCAACCAGGAGTCGCAGCTTATCGTCCTTACCGGACCGAATATGTCGGGGAAATCCACCTATCTGCGACAGGTGGCCCTCATTGTGCTCATGGCCCAGATCGGCAGTTTTGTGCCGGCGGAGTCGGCGGCCATGGGGCTGGTGGACCGCATCTTCACCCGCGTCGGCCTCATGGATGACCTGGCGGCCGGGCAGTCCACATTCATGGTGGAGATGACCGAGACGGCCAACATCCTGAACAACGCTACATCAAGGTCGCTCATTATCCTCGACGAGATTGGCCGCGGTACCAGCACCTATGATGGCATATCCATCGCCCGGGCCGTGGCCGAGTACATCCACAACCACCCTAAGCTCGGGGCCAAGACCCTCTTCGCCACCCACTACCATGAGCTTGTAGACCTGGCGGCCTTCCTGCCGCGGGTGAAGAACTTCAATGTAGGGGTGGTGGAGGAAGGGGGCAAGGTCGTCTTCCTGCGCAAGATCGTTCCCGGCGGCGCCGACAAGAGCTACGGCATCCATGTGGCGCAACTGGCCGGACTGCCGCGGGCGGTGATCCACCGGGCGCAGGAGATACTCTCGGAGTTGGAGAGCGGCCAGGTCCGCGGGGCTTCTGCGGTCCATAGAGTCGGCAGAGTTGAACGGGTTGGGCGGAAGGCGCCGGTGGAGCAGTTGCCGCTGCTGCCTGCCCGCTCTCAGGTAGAAGACGAGCTGGCCAGACTGGACATCGATTCGCTGACGCCCCTGGAGGCCCTGACCAGGCTGTACGAACTGAAGAAGAAGGCGGAGGGGAAGGGGTAACGCCGCGCTGAGCCTGTCGCAGCGCGCGTTTCGCCTTACATTTGACAACCGCGCTCAACCCCACCACAATGCGGCTGTCTGCCATCGCACGTCTGATGTCAGACATTAGATATATCGTAGGAGTAGATAGTATATGGCCAAGACGACTGTGGATATACAACTGCGCCCTCGGCGACAGCTTACCTTGCCCAGGGAGATATGCGAGAGACTGAAGCTAAGCCCTGGTGACAAGCTGGAGCTATCGGTGGAGGACTCAAAGCTGGTAGTCACGCCCAAAAAGGTGCTAGCCCTCAACGCCCTGCGGGAGATCCAGGAGGCGTTCCAGAGGTCGGGGATAGCGGAGGAAGAACTAATCGAGGAGGGCAGGAAGATCAGGAAGGAGCTTATCAAGGAACGCTATGGCTTGGAGTACGAGGATTAGGGCGCTCCTCGACAGCAACATAATATACTCTGCCGTGTGTTCTCCGCGGGGCGCGCCCGGCAAGGTAATATCGCTCTTCCTCGACAACAGATTCGAGGCCGTCATATCCAGGTTAGTCCTGGAAGAAGTGATAAGAGCAGTGAGAAGCAAGATGCCGGCCAGAGTCATCGCGTTGCAGGAGCTTCTGGTCCTCTATCCACCCGAGGTCTGCCCTGACCCTCGTCCTGAAGAAGTCTCCCGTTACGCCAGGGTAATCAATGCCGAAGAGTGTATGTTTACGTCTGGCCCATTAACTCTTTTGGCTTCATTCTGAGTCTCTTGCTGTAGGCGTCGGCTTCTGGATCAGTGAATTCATGCCTGGCTAGAGCGTTCGTCAAGACAAGATTCAAACATCCTAAGGTCGGGGCACTTGCTGCAGGAGATAGTAAGACGGCGGGAGCACAGGAAGAATTCCTGGCCTCAGACTGGCGCGCGTTACTGCCGCCGGGAATGAAAACCATCGATGTTCGACCAGCACCCAATCTGCGCGACTACGAGGTAGATCTAATAGTCAATCCGTTGACAGAGGTTCATGCTGAAACTGAACTTCCGTCCCCTTGACATGTGTATCGTTTATGATACATACTAACGATAGGCTTACGGGCTATTGGCGGGCTGTGCGCAGGTGTAGTGGATGCCAACTGTAGCTACAGAGGGGCAGTTCCGGTTCGTGGTGTACACACGGGAGAACGATTTCGAGGCGCCCCACGTTCACGTGTGGGTCGGCAACGAAGACGTCTGCCGGATTGATCTCAACAGCGGGGGATTCATGGACGAGCCGCCATCCGGCGACTACGGCGCGATCTTGCGAGTCTATAGAAAATATGCTGAGGCAATCAGGAAAACCTGGGACAACGTCCACAAGAGGTAAAGATGCCAACATGGGTGCAGTGCTAGTCAGGAACGCAGACAGGATGATGACTTCAGCAAACCCGCTGAAGGAAGGTATTGAGCTTTCTTTCGCGGATGGCTGCACGGGTATTATTCCGTTTGCTGATATACCCGATATTGGCGACCTTGCCAGTCTCTCCGCGATCGAGTTGCCCAACCCTTATGAGGTAATTCTGCGCTCTGCCGGGGGCAAGGCGGTAGAGTTGCCGTGGGACTTCGTTCGCCACTATTGTGACGTTTCTTACCGGCCGCGCATGGAAGCCGTCGCAGCACGAGGAAGGCAATCTATTGGCAGCCGGATTCGCGAGCTAAGGAAAACGGCGCACATGTCGCAAAGGGACCTGGCTACTGCTGCGGGGATAGGCCGGGTTACGCTGGTGCGCATTGAGAACGGCGAGCAGTCACCGCGCTACGAGACACTTGTGGCCCTGGCCCACGGGCTGGGACGGCCTTTGGCAGAATTGCTGTCCGACGGAGCAGCTTTACCGCTGGGCGCTTCTGCCAGCCGCTGACCCTGCGTTATGCTAATATGTGGGAAAGTGAGGCGATCTCATGGGTACTAAGACGGACGAACTAATTTCAATGGTCGAGTCTTTGCCTGTGGACTTAAAGACTATGTTGGTTGAGAAGATTCTCAATAGCTTGCATCCCTCGCAAAAAGAAATAGACGCATTATGGGCAGAGGAAGCTGAGAACAGAGTTAGTGAAATCAAGACCGGCAAAGTCAAGACCATACCCGGCGATGAAGTCTTTAAGGAAATCCGCACCCTATTGGAAGAAGAGAACAGATAAAGTATAATATTTCTCGCCGGGGTGGTGGAGCACGGTCCAAGTTCCAGGTCTGAGGTTGAGAAAACCTGGGGCGTCAGGACATTGCCCTCAGGGGCATAGTTTATCCCGCTTGCGGGAGCGCCTCTTACCTCCTTTGTGCCATATCTACCCCGGCTTTCTGGAGTTGCGCCGCGTGCTCGTCCCTCCTCCATCGCCCACCGGCGTCCCGATGCATCGGGATTACATCCCTCCGTCCCAACTGCTATAATCTGGTATGCCCATTCAAGTCCTTTCCCCTGACCTTGTCTCCAAGATCGCCGCCGGCGAGGTCATCGAGCGGCCAGCCTCGGTGGTCAAGGAGCTTATCGAGAACTCCCTGGATGCCGGCGCCTCCCAGATAACTGTGGAGGTCCGCGGCGGCGGTATCACGCTGCTCCGCGTTACCGACAACGGCTGCGGCATCCCTGCGGGCGAGGTCGACGTGGCCTTCCAGCGCCATGCCACATCCAAGATAACCTCGCTGGAGGACCTCGAAAAGATATCCTCTCTCGGTTTTCGCGGCGAGGCGCTGCCGTCCATCGCCTCGGTGTCCCTGGTGGAGCTATTTACCCAGACCGCGGACGACGCTGCGGGCGCCTTCCTCAGCCTGAAGGGCGGGGAAGTGATTGAACGGATGGCAAGGGGCCGTCCGCGGGGCGCCACAATCACGGTGCGCAACCTGTTCTACAATGTGCCGGCGCGGCGCAAGTTCCTCAAGTCGTGGGCCACCGAGAGCAGCCACATCTCCGCGGTGGTGTCCGAGTACGCCCTGGCCTACCCCGAGGTCCGCTTCACGCTGTACATAGAGAGCCGGGTCTCTTTGCGTACGCCAGGGAGTGGCAGCCTGCGTGATGCCGCCGTGGAGCTTTACGGTCTGGAGCTGGCCCAGGAGCTGATCGAGATAGCCCCGAATGACCAGGATGTCTCGCCGAAGGTGGGCGGCCTCATCGGGCCGCCGCAGGCGGCGCGCTCCAACCGGGGCTACATGAGCTTCTTCCTCAACCGCCGCTGGATACGAAGCCCTGTGCTGGCCTATGCCGTGGAAGAGGCATACCACGGGTTGCTCATGACGGGCAGGCACCCGGTGGCCATACTGAATATCACGTTGGACCCTACCGAGGTGGACGTCAACGTGCATCCCACCAAGGCCGAGGTCCGTTTCCGAAACGAGCACATAGTCTTTGCTGCCGCGCAGAAGGCCGTGCGGGCGGCGCTTGTCGCCAGGATGCCCGTTCCGCAAATGGAAGTCCCCGCGGCTGCACCGCTGAAGCTGTCGCCCCTCCCGATCCAGGGCGTGCTCAAGGCTTCGCCCTCCGGAGATGACAATTCTGTCGATTCGCTTTTTCCGTCCCCCACCTCCCACATCCGACCTCCCACATCTCAGATCCCAATTCTCCGGGTCCTTGGCCAGGTGTCCAACTGCTACATCATCGCCGAGGGGCCGGAGGGCGTTTACCTCATCGACCAGCACGCCGCACATGAGCGCGTCCTCTTCGAGAAGGTCCACTCGCAGCGGGCCAGACAGCAGGTCGAGGAGCAGGGGTTATTGGAGCCGTTCGTGCTGGAGGTGAGTCCACAGCAGCAGGACATCCTGAACGCCGAGGTAGACAACCTGAAGGCGTACGGCTTTGCCCTGGAGCCTTTTGGCGATAAGAGCTTCCTGGTGCGCTCTATTCCCGCGGTCCTGGCAACCTCGTCGAAGAACTCTGGACAGGGGTTGGCCGAGGCTTTGAAGGAAATAGCGGATGCGCTGGCCGAGGGCCGCCGCACGGGGTGGGAAGAGCGCATAGAGGCGTCGCTGGCCTGCCACGGGGCGGTGAAGGCGGGCCAATCGCTCGACCCGGAGGAGATGCGGGAGCTGGTGAGGCTGCTGGAGAAGGCGGCTATGCCCCGCACCTGCCCCCACGGCCGGCCGACCATGGTGCACCTGAGCGCCTCGCAACTGGAGAAGGAATTCGGGAGACGGTAGGACAGACTTCTCCCCCATTCCCCTCTCCCATGTCGGGGCTTTGCCCCAAAAGTGCCCTCACTGTCACCCTGAGTGTAGCGAATCCCGACTAGTCGGGATGGGGTGGAGGGTCAATCAGATACGAATCCCGATAAATCGGGACCCAGATTCTTCCCGATACATCGGGACACGTCGGGACTCCTCAGAATGACATTTGAGGCAACGCCCCATGTCGGAGAGGGGGCCAGTCCGATGACGCTTTGCTCATCTCCGTTCCGATCGGAGATCCCGCTCGCGGGAGAGTCTTCGACGAGACTGCGTAAAGACCCGACTAGTCGCGATTTCGGAGAGGGTAAGGTCTCCTACTATACCTGCCCCTTACTCCTGCGCTATAATGAAATCTCAAGGTCTGGCCCGTAATCACTCCCACGAGATTGGAGACATTGACCGTTCTTCCATCTACAGCAACGATACAAGACCACCTCGACGACTTCGATTCCCTGGAGGCCGACTGGCATCGGGTCCTGGCCAGCAGCCCGGCGCGGCATATCTTCTTCACTCCTTGCTGGGGCCGCTCGTGGTGGCAGAACCTCGGCGCCGGGGAGCTTCACCTGCTGTCGGTGAGGCATGGCGGCGCCGTGGTGGGCATTGTCCCTCTGGTGCGCCAAGGCGACACCCTACGATTGCTGGGCGACAAAGAGGTCTGCGATTACCTGGACATCATCGCTGCGGTCGGCGCGGGAGACATCGTCGCCGGCGCCTTAATTCGGTTTGCCAGTAACGGAGGCTGCTCCCTTGACCTTCATCCCCTGCTTCCAGATTCCACAGCATCGCTGAATGTCGTCCCACTGGCCAGAGAGCTTGGCTGTGTCACCCATACCGAACCCCTTGATGTCTCCTACGGCATGCCCCTGCCCTCTTCCTGGGATGAGTACCTGGAGAGCCTCCACGGCAAGGACCGCCACGAGTTGAAGCGGAAGCTGCGCCGGCTGGAGCGGGCCGGACAGGTACGTTTCTATGCCAGTCATTCCCTTTCTGAGGACTTAGAGGATTTCCTTCGTCTCTTCCGTATCAGCCGGGCATCCAAGGATGAGTTTCTCACCCCCCGAAGGGAAGCCTTCTTCCGCCAGTTGTACCAGGCGACGGGCGAGCGCGGCTGGCTGCGGCTGTATTTCATGGAGCTGGATGGCAGGCGCGTGGCTGCCGCCTTCTGTTTCAATTTCAACGGTACCCTGTATCTGTATAACAGCGGTTTTGAGCCCGCCTACCAGGGGCTCAGCGTTGGCCTGCTGTGCAAGGTCCTGTCCATCCAGACGGCCATATCCGAGGGGGAAAGGGCGTACGACTTCCTGCGGGGGGCTGAAGACTACAAGGCGCACCTGGGCGGCAAGCCCACGCCGGTGTACCGCTGCACGATCGTGACCCAGCCGGGCAAGTCCAGTGTCCCGGAGGTTGTGCGGCAATGAAGGAACAACGCAGGGCAGTTACTCGCCGCGCTGAACCTGTCGAATCCCGACCTGTCGGGACTTCCCTTAGACAGGCTGAGAGCGGTCAGCGCGGCGCTTTGAGAGTAGCCATGCTCAGCGTCCATAGCTGCCCTCTGGGCAGGCCAGGGACGCGCGATACGGGGGGCATGAGCATCTACGTGCAGAACGTGGCGCGCGATCTGGGGCAGTTGGGCATTGCCGTGGACGTTTTCACTCGCCGGCACCAGCCGGGGTCGGCTGATGTAGTGGGGTTGGGGGAGCGCGCCCGGCTTATCCACCTGCCGCTGGGCGGCAATCCGAGTAAAACGGATATGTTCCCTTACCTGCCGGAGTTTGCCGAGGCGGTAGACCGCTTCCGCGACGCTGAGGGCATCGGTTACGACATTGTTCACAGCCATTACTGGCTATCCGGGTGGGTGGGAATGGCGCTGGCTGAACAGTGGCAGGTCCCGCACGTGACCATGCTCCACACCTCGGCCCGCGGCAAGGAGCGGCGCCTGGGCTACACGGCGGAGCCGGGTCTGCGGGCTGTCACGGAGCAGCAGGTCTTGTCCTTAGCCGATCTGGTCGTGGCCTCCACCGACGCCGAGAAACAGGACCTCGCCGAACTGTATGGTGTCGAGCCTTCGAAGACCGCAGTAATCCCCTGCGGCGTAGACCTGGAGACGTTCCGTCCGTTGCCAAAGGCGTGGGCGCGGCGGGCTGTGGGCCTGAATGGGCTGCCGGTGGTGCTCTACGTGGGACGTCTGGGGGGTGAAAAAGGTGTCCACCAGCTTCTGGAAGCCACGGCCATCGTATCGGAGCAGAGGCCGGTCCATCTCATGATAGTGGGCGGCGATGACTCGGAGCCGGAGGAACTGACCGAGCTGTATGGCCTGAGCCACAGCCTGGGCATCGAGTCAATGGTCCGCTTCCACCGGGCCATCGACCAGGATGAGCTGCCCCTCTACTACTCCTCCGCCGATGTCATGGTGCTGCCCTCCCGCTACGAGACCTTCGGGCTGGTGGCCCTGGAGGCCATGGCCTGCGGACTGCCGGTGGTGGCGGCGCCTGTAGGAGTCATGCCCACTTTGGTCCAGGACGGAGGGGCGGGCCTGCTCACCGATGACCTGTCGCCCCGCGGTCTTGCCGATACGCTGGGCCGCTTCCTCGAAGACGAGGGCCTGCAACAGCGACTTTCTCGGTCGGCGCGTTCCCGCGTGGCGGGACTGAGCTGGGCCAGCGTGGCCGAGAGGTTGGCCGGAGAGTACGGGAGGCTGGCTACAGTGGTCTCCCACGCGGCGGTGCGGGCCGCGAGAGAACGCAAAGAGCACGATAGATGAGGAGGGGTGGGGGTATGTGGGGGCGAATGTGGGGCCCCATAGAAGGTAAGGAACGGAGAGTACCGGGTGGGTTTAGCCCGCGCTGATTAAGAAGTGCGTTATCATGTTCTTTGTGGTGTTTGGTAGCCGATTCTATTTAGCCGCGAGAGAACGCAAAGAGCACGATAGAGAGACTAGAGACGCAGCCGAAAAGTCCAAAATGGCCGAAATTTCGCCCCGTCGCGGATACGATTTTGGAGCCTAAATCACGTCAAAAAGGGGTTTTCGGCTAGACTTCTGGGACAGCAGAGGTGGGTTATCCGGGCGCGAATACCGGAAACTATGGAGAGGGATGAATTGAGAATACAGGCTAAGTTTGCGCCGAGCGGATTGAAAGGTCAGTTACTCTGCCTTCTTTGTGCTCTTTGGCGGCCAAATCCATATCAGGAGATACTTGATAGGCCGCGATGGAGCACCCGCTACCAGCGATGAAGACGATTAACGAACTCTGCGACCTGGTGCGGGACATAGCGTACGCTATCCATGTTTATCATGGGCATGGGCACATGGAGAAGGTGTACGAGAATGCACTGGCCCACCGGCTGCGGAAGGCCGGCATCGAGGTGACGCAGCAACAGCCGCTCACAGTCTACGACGAGGACAGCACATTAATCGGCGAGTTTTTCGCCGATCTCATCGTGGAGGCGTGCTTGATCGTGGAGTTGAAGGCGTGCCGTGCGCTGGCCGACGAGCACACGGCGCAAATCCTGGGCTACCTGCGATCGGCACGGATTGAGGATGGGCTGTTGATAAACTTTGGAAGCTACAAGTTCGAAATCAAGAAATATGTCATGAGCCGCCAGGGAACGCAAGGTGCGCAGAGAACGTGACCGCTCCTATTTGAGGATATTACCTCTGCGTTCTTTGTGTTCTTTCGTGGCCAGGTACGCATGACTACCGTTGAGGACTGCCATGCGCAGGTCGCAGACTGCCCGCGCGATTTCTTCCGGTCGCATTTGATTGTGGCGGCGGCGCAATGAGGAGGCAAAGCCGCGGAGAGTCCCCGATTGACGCCGCTGGTGTCCAGCCCTCGGACCGTCGGCAGAATCCGTCCGGCACCCGTTGCCAAGTCGCAACTAACGAGGTCGTGACGCCCCCGGCAGGGGTATGGCCGCCTGCCCAAGTGACCGGCCGCAGGCAGCTTTGGCCCCCGTGCCCTACGCCCGGTGGCCCACATTCGGACCTTTCTGCCAGTCCTTCACCTCTTCCTTTTGCTCCAGCGGATGTCCCATGGAGGCGGAATGGATATCGAAGATGAAGGCTTGCCATTCGGCTGGCCTGTCGGGGTCGGCGTTAAAGTGCTGGTGCTCGCAGCCCCCGGGTTTGACGGGCAGTATCACCAGGTCGCCGGCCTCCCAGTCGTATCGTACCCCATCTACTATCGAATAGCCTTTCCCGTCGAGGACAAATAGGGCCAGTCCTCCCTGGTGAGTGTGCTTCCCGGACTGCTTGAAGACACGGATCTGGAATAGTATCCAGAAAGGCGCCGCCAGTTCCGGCCAGAGCTCATAGTAGGAGTAATACCGTGAGAGGGCCTGGCGGTCCTGCCGCCACTGCAGGTCTTTGCCCTTTATGACTACCTTGCCTTGCTCCCGCAGCCGGCGGAACTCCGCCCGCTGGTTGTAGATCTTATCGTAGATGGACTGCTCGGGCTCGGGCTCTTTGCCCCTTTCCAGTACTCTTTCCATGGTGATGGCTTCCCTTCTCCCAATATTTCGATGGCGCTGGGCGTCCCGATGGAACATTCCAAGACTGTTTGACGTTGGCGTCCGCCAGACTGCGCCTTGCTTGCCTTGAGCGTGGTCTGCACCTTGCCAGGGGGCGCCAACATCACCGACCCCGCCCACGCTCAAGTCGGACGCAGATTAGCCTATTCTATATGCCGTGTCAAGCGCCTGTGCCCACCGTTTGGCGATGCTACCCATCCGGGGGCTTGGTCAGGCAGTTGACTTTTCCTCCCTTTCGTCCCTATAATCCGCCTATAAGGGGGCCGCACAAACTTGCGCAAGAGCAGGGCAGTCAACCTGACTCAAGACCGAGACCTGGAACGACTCCGGCAGAGGGTGACGGCCTTCTGCGCCGAGGCCGGCTACGACCTGTCGCCGCAGGCCGAGAGCATCCTGCGCGACATCGTCAACATGAAGAAGCTGACCGGCGACTTCTATTGCACCTGCCAGCCGCAGCGGCTTCCCGAGACGGTGTGCGTCTGCCAGCCGGTGCGCAACGGGCTGGTCGATATGATGGGGACGTGCTTCTGCAATCTGATTGTGGGGAAAAGCGGGATATGAGAGTGTGAGTCTGGGTCCCACTTCTCGCCTCTCACTTCCCATTTCTCAAAGAAGGAGTAAGCTATGCCAGACACATCAAAGGTCATCACTTCTCAGCGGTTCTCGCAGGGGTTCACCTACGAGAGCTACCTGGCCCAGATGTCCTCTAACCGGGAGCTGGTCCAACAGCACGAGGCCGTCTTCAAGCTATCGGACGCCGACGGCGGGTCCTTCAAGGACGTCGTGAAGAAGTTGGGCGGCGTGAAGGTGCTCGCCATCGTTGAGGACTGGTGCCCCGATGCCCACCGCGGCCTGGCCGTCATCGCCAAGATCGCCCGGGCCAGCGGCATGGAGCTTCGCGTCTTCTACCGGGACAAGAACCCCGACATCATCAATCTGTATCTCAACCAGGGCAAGTTCCAGTCGATACCAGTGTTAGCCTTCTTCGACAAGGACCTTAAGCCCCTGTGCCACTGGATCGAGCGCCCGGCGGTCGCTGCCAAGTTTATGGAAGAGATAGCCGCCGAGTTGTCGAAGAAGAAGCTGAGCGATGATGAGATGCGCCAGGAGCGGCGCAAGCGCAACGCGCCCATGGCCGATGCCTGGCGACAGGAGACGGTCAAGGAACTGAAGGATCTGTTGTCGAGGGCCGCTTCCAGGGGCTGAATGCGGGGCGCGAATCCCCCCTGCCCCCTTTAATAAAGGGGGTGTTCAGAAGCGCCCCGCGCATCTGAACGGAGGATTCCCGTAGGGGCGATTCACGAATCGCCCTCGCCCGTCCGAGGGCGTTCTGCTTTCTGGGGAATCGCACATGCTCCCCCACAGGGGCGCCATCAAGAATGAAAATGTGTGACGTGCGTAGGGGCACGGCGATGCCGTGCCCGTCACCGTAGAAGGGGGCGCGATGCATCGTGCCCCTACGGGACGCCCTCTTTCGCCGCGCGGGAATAGGAGAACGCCATTTTCGGAGCAACTATGAGTGAAAGAATTCTGGCAATTTGTCCCCATCCCGATGATGCCGAGTTCGGCGCCGGCGGCGCCATCGCCAAATGGGTCTCCGAAGGCAAAGAGGTCTTCTATGCTATATGTACCAACGGGGACAAGGGTACCACCGACCCGAAGATGACCTCAGAGAGGCTGGCCGAGGTCCGCCGCAAAGAGCAGCAGGCTGCCGCTGACGTTTTGGGGGTGAAAGAAGTGGTGTTTCTGGACTACCCCGACGGCGGCCTGGAGGACACCCCCCAGTTCCGCGGTGACCTGGTGCGGCTCATCCGGTATTACCGGCCCAAAGCAGTAGCCACCGCCGACCCCTACCGCAAATACGTCTGGCACCGCGACCATCGCATCACCGGCAGAGTCGCCCTGGATGCCATCTTCCCCTATGCCCGTGACCGGCTTTCCTATCCAGAGCATGAGGCCGCCGGGCTGAAGCCCCACAAGGTGGAGGATATCTATTTTTGGGCTGCCGACGAGCCTAACCTGTATGTTGACATAACATCTACGTTTGGACAAAAAGTCCGGGCCATAAGGTGCCATCTGAGCCAGATCAAGAACCATCCCGGACTCGATGTCGAACAGCGGGCCAGGCAGCGGGCGGCCGATTGGGGCAAAGAGAAGGGCATACCGCTGGCGGAGGCGTTCTATCACGTGGTGGTGCCTTTCTAAAACATTGAGAACCAAGCTCCTGGGGAACTCGCCGCGATGTATCGGGGGGCGCTTGATCGGCGTAGGGGACGAAAGTTTGTGACTTGTCAGTCCCGCCGGCGTTGCTCGCTCGTGGAGATGTGCTGCGAAGGGAACCCCATGGACCCCCCTTTACGTAAATCCCGATGATGGTCTTTGACAGAATGTGAGGAGGCTTTTGTGGGTTGCGCCACTCGATACTGTGCACCCGGCCGGATTTGCGGCGCTGCTGGCGCACGAAAGTGGTACAAGTCCATGCCTATGGTGGGGAGGCCGTAATGCTCGTTCTGATTGGCGCGGCTGCTGGAGTGCTCGGCGCCGTAATTGGCGTGTGGGCCATGTTCCTTGCTCTGGGTATTGGAGAGTACCTTGGGGGGAGGAAGAGCAAGACCGACATCTTTACAGGTAAGGATAGCCTGAAACAGCGGCTGCTTGGCCTGAACTCGCCCGAGCTGCCGTATGAAATAAAGCCAACGAGCGAGACGGATCTGCTGGTGGAATGGAAGATTGTCGACGCAAAGTGGTTTGCCGTATTCGCCAGGGAACGCCTGAGCAAGATCTACCGCGCTTTCATCGTTCTGGATGAGTCACGCCGGGCCGCCCGCTATTGTGAGGAGCTAGTCACGGTGCAATGGTTGGCCGGCACTGACGGGCATCCGACGCCGACGCTAGCCTATCAGCGTCAGTTCTTCCGGGGCAGGATCCTTTTCCAGAAGTCCTGGGGGGTGCAGTACGGCCTGAAGGAGAATCTGAAGCCGGGCAAGATTTACGAATACAAGTTTGATGTCGGCTATGTCCGTGACCCGATCAAGCAAGCGGTTGAAGACAACGGTTGGGAATTCGTGCCGGTGGTCCGGAAATCACACGCCACTTACCAGAGCCTCCGCGAAGTCTAATCTAACCGGGCGCCGCATTTATTGCAGAACTTCGCCCCGGTTGTCACCGGACGGCCGCACTTGCGGCAGAAATTGGCAGTTGATGGCAGCGGAAGCGGCGCTCCGCACTTTACGCAGAACCCTGCGCCACCCGGGCTCGGGGCGCCACACTTGGCGCACACAAGGCCGGGCCCCGATGTTGCCGCTTGCGTCTGTGGAGCGGGCTTCAGAGCCTCAACTTCAAACGGGCGTGTAGCCAGGCTAAAAAGCAGCTCCGGCAATTGCGAAGTAGATATCGAGTTTATGAGGACCTGTTTCGCAGCGCCGTCCGAAGACATCTGTACCAGCAGCAGTGTCGAGAAGCCCCGGAAGAGAGCCAACTGTGTCTTCTCAAGGGAGGCGGAGCTTCTTCTTACTACCCTTACGCCCACAAATGAAACCAATGGGAAAGCGGCCCGGGCAAAGGAAACCAGGCGCGCATTCAAGACGCCGTTTGCGCCAATAATTCCTTCCCGGTTCAGGGTTTTTATACCTTCAGCGATGCTGTTCCCAGTTATCGGCGTGTCCATTGGTACCGCCACGTAGGCAACCGGAGCGTACCAGCTCATGTCGAGCTCCACTTTGGCCGTTTGCGTAATGCGATTTGCGTCATCGGCGGTTACCGTCACTTCGGCTTCCCGCCTCCGCTCCAGGGCCGTTCTGAGCTGTGACTCCCGGCATGAGTCAAGCAAGGCAAAGAAGACCGGCATGGCCTCTACACTGGTCTCTATCGAAAGGTCTACAGCTTCCCGAATTGAAGGCCCCGCCGTCTTCTCCACAATCAGGTCGGTGATGTCCTGCGGAGACAGGAAATAAGACAGGTGATTGCTGCCGTCAATCCTGGTGAAAGAGACCAATTTGCTGTTCTCACCGGCGGCATATACCTTGCTGAGGCTAACGCCTTCCGCATTACCCCAGACCAGGTCCATCTCAACGCCCGGGCTGGCCAGGATCCTGAGACACTCCTGACATCCCGGGGTAGGCCGGCTGCCGGCGTCCATGAGGCCGGATTGTTGCAACTTGCGGACCGCATCGGGCGCTGCGGGCTGGCTGCTGATTTGCGCCAGCGGCGACGCCTTCTCCGGCGTTATTCCGGACAAGCTCAACAGCGCGGATAGCTCGCCATCGGAGATGGCCGCCGCGGTGACCCCGGGGGGGCGCGAATTTTCCATATTACAACCCCATATACTTCTTATAATCACTGAGAAGCTGCATCTTGCTGCCGCTGTACCCCGCCTCATGAATGGCGTCATCAACGGACAGCCCCCAGTTCTTGACCATGTGGGCCACCTGGACGGCTTCAGGCGCCACGTAATCCGTTCTCCCCGTCTTTTGGAAGTACGCTACACGGTCCAGCGCACTCATGCGCGAGACCTCCTTGGAGGAATTCTGTAACATGTTTTCCACCGAGCCGCCCTTATCCAGGCTCTTCCCGAAGAAGCTCTGGAGATTGGACCTGGCGCTGGGCAAATCTGCCGGTTTCACGGTGGAGAGCAGCGAGGTGGATGTCTGCGGCGTTTCCCGGCTGATGGTGGGTACGCCGTCCCTGATTCGGATCATAACATCGCTTCCCGTCGTCTGGTTATAGTTCTCGACGATCTTGGTGGCGCCGCCGGTATACGATCCCCGTGCGCTGGTACCCGGACCGTACACGTTGACATCAAGCGCCGACGCCGAGGTCCCCTGGCTTTCCAGATGGGTATTCAATCGCTGCTCGTACAACTTGTTGTACTTCTCGCCGAAGTTGACCGTGTGGTCGAAATCGCTCTTCACGGGATTCCAGCCGGGGTTCCCGGGGCGGGCATGAGTGCCGGTCTGATTGATAAAAAATGGGTTGTCGCCTACCGGGACGCCATCTTTGCTCATCTGGTTAATGACATCGCCGATGGCATTGTCTCTGGCCTGCTGATAGGCTTTCTGCCTGGCCGAACCCATGATGTCCTTGACCCTGCCCGGGACCAGGTCCGGGTTCTTGGAAAGCAGTTGCCTGAATTCCGGATTGTTATTAAGGTTCAAGGCCGCCCTCTCCAGGTCATCCAGCCTGGCCGGGGCAGTCTTGCCCAACTGTACCACATCCGTTCTTTTAATGAAGGCGTCCCGGCTGTACTTCCCCAGGTCGTCAGACTGTCTGGCCAACTGGTTGATGGTGGACACTTCGGAAGCCAGGTCCGGGCTGGCATCGGCCAGTTTGGCGAGATTGCGGCTTTCCCTTATCTTTTCGAGGTAAGGCTCGGCGTATTTGAACAGGCGGCCGCTTTCGCCCAGCGCCAGTTCGAAGGAGGACTGGGCAAAACCCTCGGCCACCGCTCTCAGACTGGATTTGCCATCCATGATTCCCTGTCTCATCGTCGAGAGAGCGGAGATGGGATTCAGCGCCATCTCGGAGTAGCCGGCGCTGAGATAGGCGGCGCCCCCTCTTATGACGATGTTCCCGGAACCCTGCCGGACGGTATCGTAGAAAGCATCGGATGTGGTGTAGTCGGGCATATGAACTTTTAACTTGTCCCTGACTATCCACCGTTTCAGCAAGCCTTCGAGCTTGTCCAGCTTTTCTTTATCCACATGGCCGTGGCCATCCACAATGCTCTTATGGGCGTCGTTCACAAATTCGCTCAGCCTGATATCATCGGCGACGGCATTCCTGATCTTATTCAGCCGGTCGAGCTGTTCCCGGTCCTTGAGCGCCCCCTTGTCAGTGCTGCGCAAGGCTTCAATTGTTTCCTGCCTCCTGTCGGCCTCATCAATTTTCCGGGCAGCATCTTGAATTCGTTGTGTTTTCTGCCTTCCTTCGGCTTCTTCAGTACTCCCGGCAACTTGAATTTCGTCTTCCTTAGAGCGGAGCTTATTCCGTTTCTTTGGCTTCCTCACCCTATCGATTATTTTCTTGACGACAAGCCCGGCGGCCGCGGCCCCACCCGCTGCGACGGCGATGGGGACGATGGGGCTGGCGCCATCAGAGTCCGAATTACCGGAATTTGGCGGCGGCCGCGTCACCGGGTTGGCGCCGCCTGGTAATCCCCCCGGCGGCTTTCCCGGGATAGCGCCGCCTGATGACGGCTTAGAGCCAGAAACGATATTGAGCGATATCCTGTGCATCGCGACTGTTCTGGGGAATGAGCCTGCGCCGCCAAAGTTGGCATACAGGTTCGCTTTAACTGTAAACTGGCCAGGGGCTATTTCGGAGCCGTATCTGGACAGGTCTATAGTAAAAGAAACCTCACCCTGGCTGCCGCTAACCCGCTTCTTATCCGACCATAGGGGACTGTCCCCAAGATTGCCGATAACTGAGACCTCCCAATACTCACCAGAGCCGTGCGTTCCGTAACCATCAATCGTATAGAAGACGTTTACCGGGATCTTCATTCCAGTTGCAGGCCAGGTCTGCCCGTCAGCCAGGGAAGTAATAAGCACGGTACCCCGCGCCCCAAGGTCGTTGGCAACCGAAACTGGCTGGTCAGCCAGAGCGTGTCCTGCGGGTAAAAAAAAGGATACCACCATGACCAACGCGAAGGCAACGGCCAACATCGCTTGCGTGGCCCGCGTTATCTCGCGGCCGTGTGACTTATCCATGCGCATCCTCTCCAAACAACTTTACATATTATATCAAAGGGTTTCTGGAAATACTAACTATTCATGGCCCTGCTGATGGCTTCCTGCCATTCGTTAGTCTTGCGCATGCCGCCGAATTTATATTTCTGTCCCGCCGCATTCACGGTTATACCAGCCCATACCGTATCTACCGCGGTTATGTCAGACAGGGCGATGGCAAAGAACTCTTTCGACTTGTTGACGTCCTTCAGGTTGGGGACGAAGATGCCGCCCGCCGCCACTCCGCCCACCCCCTGGAGTTTACCTGCCTTAAAAACAAGCCGGCGGTTGGTGAGATACAGCTTGCCGTTGGTTGAACTGGCAAAGTTCTTTACATAGGTTATCGGGAAAAACCCGGTATCCATCAGGACAACCTCTCCAGGCTCAAGCCCTTTCAGGTCAGAGGCTATTCCTGCGGGCGCTGGAGAAGGGGGGCGCGGACCCGGCGCCGTCTGGCCGCCGGTCAATTGTTGTCCGCAGCCGGCGCAAAACCGCGCGTCGGCCTTAATTGGACGTCCGCAATTGGGACATGCGGGTGGGGCAACCGGGGCCCCGCACGAAGGGCAGAATTGTGAGTCATCCTGAGTTAATGCGCCGCATTTCGGACAATACATCGGGCAGCTCCTTCGGATTATTATCTGAGTTTGGAGCCGCAACCGGCGCAAAACTCGGAATCAGGTCCGGCCGGCTGACCGCACTGGGGACAGAACGCCGGTGGCGCAGCCGTAGAGGTTGGGGGTGCAGCGGGGCCGGCTGAATGCTGCTTCCTGCGCTTCCTGACGCCCCACCTTATCAGCATTCCGATGGCAAATACCGTGACTAATGCGAATAGCAATTGGATCATTTGCGTCTCCTGCTATCTTGATTGTGTCTTAGCCTCAGGAAGGGGGTTCAAGGCTGCGCCCTCGAGAGCTGGCCCTGAGCTGGGCGAAGGGTCTGTAGCCAGAAGGGTAGACCTTCGGGCCATTCAAGAGGAATCCGGATGCATCGGATTTAGACTTTGCCAAGGGGCTTGGCGCCTTTGGCGCCCCATTTTGGGTCTTCCGCCGAGCATTCTCCCGTTGGAAGTGATAGACGATTGTCAGGGTGATTCACCCGCTGAATTGGGATGGGGGGTTTCGGCCATCTGTCAAGGATGATCATGGTTCCAAAATCCGCCGCCTATTCAATCTCACGAAACGGAACGATTCTTCACCTGGCTGGTGCAGCACCTTGGTCCGCGCGCGCCTTGCGGCAAATAGGCGGCCAACCCATCTCTCCCTTTGGAAAAGGGAGATTGAGAGGGATTTGATGGCGGATTCAGGTGGTTCCGATGCTTTGGGAGTTACGGCTTGCCTGGGTTGAAGCTGCGCCTATGCCATCCACACCACGTCCCCGCACAACCCCTGTTTCCGCGGCCGCTTGCTGAAGGCCTCGAACAGCTTCTTTTCTTTGCCCAGGATAGTGCTCCCCCCGTGGCCGGGGTAAACGACGGTCTCGCCGGGCAGGACGAACACCTGATGCACCAGCGACTCCATGATGACGTCGAAGTCCCGGGGTGAGTTGGTCTTTCCCGGCCCGTTGGGGAAGAGGGTGTCGCCGGCAAAGAGGTGACCTGCCAGCAGAAAGCAGACGCTGCCCGGCGTGTGGCCTGGGGTATGGACCACCTTCAGCTTGTGTTTGCCCAGGGGAAGCGACTGTCCGTGTTCCAGCATCATGTCTGGAGAAACAGGCAGGCGGCTGGCGTCTTCGGGGTGCACTGCCACAGGGACGTTCAGCGCCGCCTTGACCTCGCTTAGCGCGCCCAGGTGGTCGGAATGCCCGTGGGTGATGAGGATGAATTTCACGCCCAGGCCGTCGACGGCCTGAAGGATCTTTTCAGCGTCGGCGGGCGTGTCGATAATGACTGCGTCTTTCCCGGTAGGGTCGGACACCACATAGCAATTGGAGTCCCACGGCCCCAGGGCCAGGCGCTCGATACGGACTTCCCCGTTATGCAGGATGGTCAGCGTTATCTCCTTCGACGAGCGAGGGGGCGTTCCCGGCGAAGACGTCCGTGTGGCGGGCTGGACCCGGCCCCGGCCCGCTTGTTATGGACTGCATGGAGGCGTCGGTCCGCTTGACCTGTCGTACAATGATAGTATGCCAGTCTCTATAGGAGTAGATCCCCTGGAACGTTATTCCCGCGGCAATCCCGTAGAACAGTTGCCCGGGGATGGCCAGGCCTCCCACGATGAGTGTGCATGCCATTAACACCGATGATATGAACCAGTGGTGCAGATGGAGCCTGTAGCGGCCCAGGGGCAGCTTGATGGAAGGCACTATCCCCCGTTTGCCCGTGTCTCGGCCAGATAGCCACTTGGCTATGAAGAACCCGGAAAGCCAGCTAGCGAGAAAGAAGACGTACCCCAGGACAATGCTGACGACTATGACCAGGACAGCGAAGGCCCGGCCCTTGGTCTTGACCCTGAGCAGCCGGCGGAGCCGGTGGCTGCCCTTCAGAAACCGTCTAATGCCCATGTGTACACCAGCAGGGTGGCTCTTACTGCCCACAGAAAGAGGTTTTGCCCCCCGCGTTTATCATACAGGGGTCAGGCGCTTATCGCAAGCGGAGCAATGTGGTCGGGGAGGTTCAAACCCGCCCTTACGGGGTGCATTCCACGTTCAGATGGCTGGGTTAGCCCCATGCAACGGCGTGCAAATTGAAACTCTGAGTTTGAAAGGCGGCCCGTATCTGCAGACACGGATGGCGATGCGTCTGGCCTTTTGGCGTTGATCGCCGTGGCCTAAAAGCATGCTCCACTCCAGCCGCCAAGCCCGAAAAGAAGAGTTAACACGTCATGATCGGGGCCGCCCCCGGTTCAATCGGGGACGGCCCCGGTCATGACAACCTTCAGTTACCCTGGTCTAGGCGTCGTAGTAAAGGTAGAACTCGTACGGGTGCGGCCGCAGGGCCACCTGCTGCATCTCGTTCTTCCTTTTGTACTCAATCCAGGTCTCGATAAGGTCCGGCGTGAAGACCCCGCCCTCCAGCAGGAAGGCATGGTCCTTCTCCAGGGCGTCCAGCACCTCGCCCAGGGAACCGGGCGTGGACTTGATCTTGGCCTTCTCCTCGGGCGGCAACTCGTAGATATCCTTATCTATCGGCGTGCCCGGGTCCAGTTTTCTCTTGATGCCATCGAGGCCGGCCATGAGCATCGCCGGGAGGGCCAGGTAAGGGTTGGACGTGGCGTCCGGGCAACGGTACTCGATGCGCTTGGTCTTGGGATTGGTGGAATACATGGGGATGCGCACACAGGCGCTCCGGTTGCGCTGCGAGTACACCAGGTTGATGGGGGCCTCGTAGCCCGGCACCAGGCGGCGATAAGAGTTGGTGGTTGGGGCGGCCAGGGCCAGAAGAGCCGGCGAGTGAGCCAGCAACCCCGCGATGTAGTGTTTGGCTAACTGGCTGATCTGGGCGTAGCCCTTGGCGTCGTAGAAAAGGTTCACGCCATTCTTCCACAGGCTCTGATGGACGTGCATACCGGAGCCATTATCCTGGAACAGCGGCTTAGGCATGAATGTCGCCGTGTACCCCTTTTTCAGGCACATGTTCTTTGTTATGTATTTGAATAGCAGGACATTGTCGGCCATCTTGGTCAGCGTATCATAGCGCATGTCCAGCTCTACCTGACCGGCGGTGGCCACCTCGTGGTGATGCACCTCGATGTTGATGCCCGAGTCTATCATCTTGAGGGCAATCTCTGAGCGCAGGTCCTGTAGCTTGTCGATGGGTGGGACGGGGAAGTAGCCTTCCTTGTGGCGTGGCCTGTAGCCCAGGTTGCGGTCATGGCCGTTGGTTGAGTTCTTGTTGCCCTGTTCGCCGGAGTTCCAGATACCCTCTTCGGAGTCTATGAAATAGTAGCCGCTGTGGCTGGTCTGGTCGAAGGAGATGCTGCTGAATATGAAGTGCTCCAGCTCCGGCCCCCAGTAGCTAACGTCGGCGAGGCCCGTAGACTTGAGGTAGGCTTCCGCCTTCTGGGCCACATACCTGGGGTCGCGACTGTACGGCTGGCCGGTCATCGGGTCCTTGACATTGCACACCAGGCTCAGTGTGGGCATGTCGCAGCCCACGTCTACAATGGCCGTTGTCGGGTCGGGGAACAGGAGCATGTCGCTCTCGTGTATCTTCTGGAACCCGCGGATGCTGGAGCCGTCGAACCCGATGCCTTCCGTGAACAGGTCCTCGCTCAACTCCGTCGCCGGGATGGAGAAATGCTGCCATGTCCCGGGAAGGTCGATGAACTTGAGGTCCACCATGCGCAGGTTCTTGCTTTCCACCAACTGCAGGACGTCTCTGGACGTCCTCCTGGCGGGTCCCTTGGTGGTTGTCACTGTTTGCCTCCTCTTATTGCTGCCGCGATAAGCGGGTCTCGGGTCTCAGAGGGCTTGTTCGCCCTCTTCGCCAGTCCTGACCCGCACTGCCGTGTCTATGCTGGATATGAACACCTTGCCGTCGCCGATTTCACCGGTGTGGGCTTTGCTCATGATCGCCCGCATGATCGGCGCCACCTCCGCATCGTCGACTACGATCTCCAGCTTGAGTTTGGGCAGGTACTCCGACCGGGCCGTGTCGCTCTGGCCGTTGAGACGGCCCTTCTGCCTGCCGTGGCCTTTGACCTCGGTAAGGGTCATTCCCGGGTAACCGACTGCCTCCAGGGCCTTGCGCACCGGTCCCAGACGTTCCCTGCGGATGATTGCCTCGATCTTCTTCATTGGCCCTCTTTGCAGCTTACACATATACAACAATAGCGGGGAAATATTTCAGACATGTTACAGACCGATGAACTTTTGGTTACGGGCTGGCCGCTCGGGTAAGTGATTTGATTTTTCCCGGACTTTCGGCTATATTGGTCGCCAAGCATGTTTCTGTTACATGTACCCGCATGTTTATGACATCATCATCTGCGATAACCGGTTCTCAGCCCTGTGGAAGCCACGGAGGCGCCTTCCGCCTGGACAGGCCGTCCTTGAGGGCGTTGGCTTTCATCGTGGGTGTCCTCGTAATAGCTTCCTCAGCCTGCGTCTCTAGCGATGCCCACGAGGAACTCCGGTCCCAGTTGAACAAAACTCAAAGGCAGCTTGCCGCCCAGCAAACAGAGGTCACCCGTCTCACCGCTGAAGTGTCCAGGGAGCAGGGGAGATCGGGAGAGGTCGTTTCCCAACGGGACGGCCTCTTGGCCGAACTGTCGGCGGCGCAGGGCCGTAATACAGACCTGGAGAAGCAACTGGCGAGCCTGCAGACCTCTTTCGAGCTGTACAGGAAGGATGTGTCGGACCTTGCCAGCAACTTGAGCGAGGCCAGGCAGACCAACGGTGCCCTGAATGGCCAAATCGACAGCCTGAAAGCTGAGTTGTCTCAGGCGAATGGCTCAAATGGGACTCTCAACCGGCAGGTGCTTGATCTCCGGTCCCAGCTAACGCTCCTTCAGTCTTCCAATAGCAGGGAGTCCCCGAGGCTACTCACAACGGCCGAGGTCTTTGCGCAGGCCAGCAGGTGTGTCGTCAGGATCAGGAACTCCAGGGGAAGCGGCTCAGGTTTCTTCTTTGACTCGGAGGGGCATATCCTGACCAATGCGCATGTTGTTGGCGCCGACGGGAAGGTCACGGTGGTGGTGGGGGACAGCCGTTCCTTTGTCGGCGACGTCGTGGCTCGGGATGAGGTCAGAGACGTGGCCGTAGTAAAGTTGAATATCCAGCACGATGCCTCCCTGGCCTTCGGCGACAGCGACAAAGCGGCTGTGGGGGATGAGGTTCTGGCAATAGGCTACGCCCTTGGTTCCACGCTGGCCGGTCAGGCGTCGTTGAGCAAAGGTGTCGTTTCAGCGAAACGAAGAGACAAAAGCGTAGACGTGATCCAAATAGACGCCCCGCTGAACCCTGGCAATAGCGGCGGCCCCCTGTTGAACACCCAGGGCGAGGTTATCGGCATGAACCGGGCGGTAATCCGGGGAAAAACAGGCACGCCAATTGAGTCTATAGGCTTCGCCATATCCATCAATTCCATTAAAGACCTCCTTCCCTCTCTCCTGGCCGCACCGTAAAGACCGACCTCGGCGCCAACCTGCCGCGCCAGGAAAGGCTCCAGACAACACGGGCTGGCCGTGTGCGCTGAAGATCTGTCGTCGCCCAATGCCCCGGCCTGAGTTCGGTCCTGGCCATACCCCGGAATCCAAGACATAGCGTGTCTTCCTGGCCGGTGCTTCTGTGTTATAATCCACGTGAAGCTATGCCGACAGCACGTCCACCGTCTGATTTGTTGCCCCTCATCCGCGAGCGCTGGCCCGCCTCCATGTTGTCCCTGGTGGAGGCCTCCGGGGAAATAGCCCGCGACCTGGGTGTCAAACTGCACGTGGTTGGCGGGGCGGTGCGCGATCTTCTGCTGGGCCGGCCTACCCTCGACCTGGACCTGGTGGTGGAAGGGAATGCCGTGGAGGTGGTCCGGCGGCTCGCGGCAGGTCTGGATGCCAGGTTAGTGGTCCACTCTCGCTTCGGGACGGCCAAGCTCTACTCCGAGGGATGGGTACTGGATGTGGTCACTGCCCGCCGCGAGGAGTACCCGCGCCCCGGCGCTCTCCCCGTGGTGCAGCCCGGCAATCTCACCGACGACCTCTTCCGTCGCGACTTTACTATCAATGCCCTGGCCTTCAAGGTGGAACCGGGACCCTTAGGTGAGCTGGTGGACCCTCACGGAGGCCTGAAGGACCTGGAAGCTCGCCTCATCCGCGTTCTTCACCCCGGGAGCTTTGTGGACGACGCCACTCGCATCCTGCGGGCGGTCCGCTACGAGCAACGCCTGGAGTTCTGCCTTGAAGAGAGAACAGCGGAGCTTATGCGGCGGGACGTGGCCATGCTGGACACTATCTCCGCCGACCGGCTGCGTCGCGAGCTGGAGCTTATTTTGCGAGAGCCATACCCGGAGAAGGTGTTGTGGCGGCTGGAGGACGTTGGCGCCCTCTCCCGATTGCTTACCTGGGGTCTGGACGAGGGGCTTGAGGCCCGCTTTGGGCTGGCGAGACAGGTCGGGCCTTCGCCGACGCTATACCTGTGCCTGCTGGCATACCTGCAGGAGCCGACTTGGCTTGAGCGGTTCATCGCCCGGTTACGCTTCCCGGCGAAGACGGCCCAGGCGATGCGGGATACGCTTGAGGTCAAGAAGAAGCTGCCGCTCCTGGCCCGCGCTGAGCGCACCAGCGGTATCTATCGCCTGCTGGGGGGCCATTCGCCGACGGCTATCCTGGCCAACGCCCTGGTCGGCGGCTCGTCCCAGGTGCAGGAGAAGCTGCGCCTTTACCTGGACAAGCTGCGATATGTAAAGGTATCTCTGAAGGGGAGCGACCTCATGGAGATGGGCCTGGCGCCTGGGCCGCGGCTCGGCGGGTTGCTGGACCGTTTGCTTGCGGCCAAACTGGACGGGGAGGCGCCAACGCGTGACGATGAGGCGGGCCTGGTGAGAGAGTGGCTGGCGGAGCTAGAAACCAGCTAAATCCCCCGCTCCGATTCATCACGCACGAATCGGAGCCTCCCCCTTTAGTAAACTGACCCTTACCCATATCCTGGGTTGCTGGACACAGGGGGATTTCGGGGTTGTGGGACATTGGTCGCGGTTACTGCTCTGAAAACAAACAACCCCCGTCATTG
>JACQTY010000160.1 GCA_016210545.1 Chloroflexota bacterium | reverse complement strand
TGCCGGCCGATACGTGCAGAAGAAAACTCCCTAACCCCCTTTACGTAAAGGGGGCAGAACCGATTCCCGCGTGAATCGGTTCGGGGGTTTTCGATGGAACGCAAGAACTGATCAATATTGGCATCTGATGACCTGGCGGGACACTAGCACGCGAGTGTAGCGCTGGCCTTTTTGAGATAATCTCTTAGTCCCTTAAGAACAAAGTCTTGCGCGCGATGGCAAGAATATTTTTCAGCTCGTATCTGGGTCAAACCTAAACATTTTGACTCCAACTTTTTGGTTCCGGCCTTTCTAGTCGTTTCGGTATTGGTAGTTTGAATTCGTCCCGACTTTGTCGAGGATCCTCGATGTAATCGGGATTTGGTGTTTAGATATTCGTGCTAGAGTTTCCAGTTTATCTGGGTTAGGAATGGGACGCCTTTTGTTCCAGGGCCGCCAGAACATCTTCAGGGGTCAACGGAAGCTCCCTGAGGCGTACACCCACGGCGTTGTAGATAGCGTTGCCCACCGCTGGCGCCACACCTAATGTCCCATGTTCTCCCGCTGCTTTGGCGCCAAAGGGGCCATCCGGCGCTGGCTTTTCCACGATTATGGACTCAATAGGAGGAACGTCCAGAGCCGTGGGCATCCTGTAGTCCATGAAAGTGGGGTTAAGCACTTTGCCGCTATCAAAGAGTATCTTCTCGTAGAGTGTAAGCCCCACCCCCATCGTGGCCGCTCCCTGGGTCTGGCCATCCACTAAGATGGGATTGAGGGCTTTCCCTACATCGTGGGCGCAGACCAGTTTCTCGATCTTCACTGCCCCCGTCTCCGGGTCTACTGCCACCTCCGCGGCATGAGCGCCGTACTTCCAGCTAGGGGATAACCCCCCAAGTTGCCCCGTTTCAGTGTTCCCGGCCAGCGGCATTTCAATGGCGTAGGCTCCTCGGCCAATGATAGGGCCGCCGAAGCGGCCGTGGGCTGCCGCGCTCACTTCGGCTAGAGAAATCCCTCTTTGCGGAGCATCCCTCAGGACAACGCGCCCATCTCGAATAGTCAAGTCCTCCTTCTTTACCTCCATCATCCGGGCGGCAAGCTGTAAGGCTTGTTCCCTGGCGTCGGCGGCAGCCCTCCTCACAGCGTTTCCTGCGGAAGTGGTGATGCGTTCACCAATGGCGCCCCACTCGTAAGGTGTCAGGTCAGTATCAGGCATGGGGGTAAACACGTCGTCGAGGCGAATTCCCAGCTCCTCCGCCGCCACCTGCGAAAGGATCGTCTCACAGCCCTGTCCGATTTCCGCGGCTCCGGTGAGCAGCACAGCCGTCCCGTCCTCCTCCAGCTTGACCACGGCGCTCGAACCAAAGCCGGGCGCTGGGAACTTGTGGAAGGCTGCCAGGCCCAGCCCCCGGTTTGGCCCCGCATTTCTCCCCCAGCCTATGGCCTCCGCCGCCTTCCGCAGGCAGTCCTTGACCGATACGCTCTGCAAGACCTGTCCCATAGCATTGAGGCTTCCGTCCTCGGCCAGGTTCTTCAACCTGAGTTCCAGGGCATCCACTCCCAGGCCGCTGGCCACTATGTCGATCATCGACTCGAAGGCCCAAACGCTCTGGGGCATGGCCACGGCCCGCCAGGATGTGGCAGGCATGTTGTTGGTGTACACCATGTAAGTATCTATGCCCACGTTGGGAATAACATAAGGCCCGGCGGCGGCCCGTTGGGCGCCCATGTTATAACCGACGTCGCCGGCGTACGCCCCGGGGTCCCATATCAGTTCCACGTGCAGGGCAGTGATCGCGCCATCCTTGTTGGCGCCCATCTTCATGCGGATAACCGCCGATGGACTGGAGTAGCGAGAGATCTCCTCCTCTCGGCTCAAGACCATCCTTACAGGCCGCTTCGTTTTCATGCTCAGAGCGACGCAGAAAGGTTCCAGACTCAGGCGTGTCTTGCCCCCGAAACCTCCCCCCACCCGAGTCCCAATAACCCGCACCTTCTTCAATGGCAGGTTAAAGGCGTGGCATATCTGCACCCGCATCTGGAAGACCCCCTGGTTGCTCGACCATACGGTGAGCCTGCCCGACACGGGGTCATAGCTCGTCACGCAGGCATGGGGCTCAATGTAGCCATGGTGCAATCTCTGGACTCGAAAACTCTCCTCGAAGACCCTATCAGCTTCACGAAATCCCCGCTCAATATCGCCCCGGCGCAACTTGTAGTAGCTGCAAATATTCGTCCCTGGTACGCAGGAAGGCGGCATCAGGGCGCCCTCGCTGTACCGCGCCAGGTCCTCGTGTAGAATGGGGGCGCCTTCCTTCATGGCCGCCTCAGCGTCGAAGACCGCGGGGAGCTCCTGGTACTCCACATCGATAGCCTCAACTGCCCGTTGCGCCGTCTCCTCGTCGATGGCGGCTACCGCTGCCAGTTCTTCACCTATGTAGAGCGCCCTCTCTTTGGCAAAGATGCGCCGGTCATGGAAATACAGACCTGTCCGGTGCTGGGGCACGTCGTTTATGGTCACTACCGCTGCCACGCCGGGGATTTTTGTGGCCTGACTGGTGTCAATCCGAAGGATCCGGGCATGAGGATAGATGCTGCGCAAGACCTTACCATAAAGCATCCCGGGTAGCTTCACGTCGGCGGCGTACAATGCGCTGGCGGTGACCTTCTCCCAGCCATCCACCCGGGGTAGCCGCTGGCCTATTACCGCGTGATCTGTCATTTGCGTACCTCCCTTGTCAGATTAACCCATGCCGCCCTCTCCACTCCCCCCCAGCACAGACCGGCCCCACAGTAGCCGCACGGCGAGAACGGTGCCGACCACAATAGCTGAGGTTATGGCCCCCAGCACCACGGTGGCGCCCAACCTGCCTACGCTCCAGTATTCAAACAATAGCACGGAAAGCACCCTGGTCCCCGGGCTATACAAGAGAATGACGGTAGCCAGGTCCATGAATATGATGACAAAGAGGAGTATCCAGGAAGAAAGGAGAGCCGGCCGCAGCAAGGGCAGCACAATGCGGCGGAAGGTGGCAAACCAGGAAGCGCCGTGGACGCGCGAGCTATCTTCCAACTCCTGGCCTAATTGAATCATGGCCCCGTTCATAACCCTGACCCCCAGCGGCATTCCCCGCACCAGGAAAGCCAGCACCAGGAGCGGCATGGTGCCGTAGGCAGCGAAGGGCAATCGCACGCCGCCGACAAAGGCCCACAAGAACCCCAGCCCCAGGACGAGGGCCGGCACAGCATACGGCAACCAGCTAAAGAATTCCAGCATGGGTCTGCCCCAAAAGCTACTCCGCACTACTACCCAACTCGTGACCGCATAGAGTATTATCCCCAGGGTGGCGGCGCTGAAGGCCAGCACCAGTGTATTCTTGATCGAGGGCCAGAGGTACTGATTGGAGAAAACCTCCTGGTAATGGCTCACCGTAAATGGCTCGGGCAGGTTTACCAGTCCGGGTACCTTCATGAAGGAACCCGCGATCAGCCCCGCTAATGGCACGAAAGTGGCCATTCCCAGGAAAAAGAAAGCCACTCCGGCCGTGACATACTTGAACCGACCCAGGTCTATTGACCGTACCGCAAATCCCCGGCCCGTGACGGTGGTATAACGCTCGCGGCGTCTCAGAATTCTCCACTGATAGAACATGAGAAAGAAAGTGATCAATACGAATACAGTGGACAGGGTAGTAGCAAAGTCATATTGGGCTGGCGAGGTATCCAGGTAGTCATATATTCGAGTGGTGAAAACGAAAATGCGGGCCGGGTAGCCTAGAAGGAGTTCAATCTCGAAAGACTCCATCATGCGCACGAAGGCCAGCATGGCTGCGGCCAGGATGGCCGGCGTGAGCAAAGGCACAGTAACCCGGGTTAAGGTAGTAAGGCTCCCGGCCCCCGATGTCCTAGATGCCTCCTCCAGGGAGCTGTCCATAGCCCTGAAAGCCGGCGTGATCAGCAAGAAAAGCACCGTAGAGTAGGACAAAACAGACACCCATATTATTCCGGCATAGGACTGAATATTAAATATGGGTGACTCCAGGTGGAAGGCTTGTGTCAGCCACACATTTAGCAGCCCGGACTTGGGCATCGCCAGCACCATCCAGGCGACTGTCCGCGGCAAGACCGGTATGAAGAAAGCCAGCCACGCCAGAAACTCAATGACCCCCTTGTAAGGGGTGTTAGTACGCGTTACCACCCAGGCGAGACCCACCGCGAGGGCAGTAGCCAGCGCCGCCCTGACTGCGGCCAGCCATACAGTGGTCCACAAAGTTTTTAAGGTGCCAGCGGCGGTGATTATGTCCAAGTAGCTTCCTAGACCAACATTTCCGGCGGTCTTGAAGCTACTGTGGAAAAGCATGGCCAGAGGAAATACGGTGAAGAAGCCAACAGCCAGGAGGAGGGCGGTCATGCCCAGCGTCCCTCCTCCCAGTAGCCTCAGTCTGCCCACGGTCGGGCCTGTGCTTCTTTCAAAGCTTGCTTGCCGCCTTTTCACCTCCACAGACTGACTTCTGTCCGTTCAGCCATGCCGTTAAGCCTAACTCCCTTGTCTACTTGGCGAACTCTCCCAGGCGCAGCATCCTGGCCGACACCTTGTCGCTTATCTGCTTGTCGTGCTCCCTATCGGATGCCAGGTCGAATGTCGTCACCGGTCCATGCGCCATTATCTTGGCGATGGAGGGGTGAGGCCATTCCGTCTTGACCCCCTTCCTTATGGGGCTATATCCGATCACGGGCATGGTGGCCTGGCCTTGCTCGGTCAAAGCCTCGTTTATGAACACTTTGGCAGCGTTAGCATGGGGCGAGTTCAGCAGAAGAGACATGCCTATGGTTGGCGCTGCCAGCCCCTCCGTCAGGAGCAGAGGCTCAATGGGCGCCCTTGCCTTCGCCGATTCTATGACGTAAGGAGGGTTCACGTACATGGACAGTGGGTCCTCCCCCGCAACTACGCGGTTTACCTGGTCAGAGTACGTCCGAACGAAGACGATGTTCTGCCGCGCCATCTGTTCCCAAAAGCTGAGACCGTAGACTTTGGACAACCAGTAGAATATTCGGGAGCCACCGCCAGCAAAGGTGGTGTCCTGGAGGTTCATCTTGCCCTTCCACTTGGGGTCCAGCAGGTCGCGAAAACTCTTGGGATAGTCTTGCGGCTTCACCAGATTGGTGTTGACCCAGGGGGTGAGGCCAAGCGCCAGGCTGACGGCCAGCACCCGTTTATCCGAGTCGTAAGTGGTAGGTACGAGGTGCCAGGCATCTTTGGCAGTCTTCCTCGCCTCGGGGGGATCGAAGGGCACAAGGTACTTGGTGATCGGCACAAAGCCGGCAGCGCCGGCATGGTAGATATCACCCACCACCTGCCCGGCGTCATGCTCAACCTTGACCTTTTCCGCATTGGCCGCCCCGATGCCAAAAAGCCACTCTACCGTTATGCCATACTTCGTCTTCATCAGCCCGCCAAATACCCGTTGCCACTCAGGCGTTGCGAACGTGCTGTAGACTGTTACCTTTCCCTCCTTTTTGGCGGCGGCCACAACCTTGTCCCACTCTACCTCTTCAGCAGGTTTGGCTGCCGCTGGCGCCGCCTGGGTGGGCGTTACTCCCGCAGGCGCCGCGGGGGGAGGCGCGACCGGCGCGGGCCTGGCCGGGGCGCAGGCCACGAACACGAGGGCGAGGAGCACCGCAACAACTTTGCCCTTGAACAGTAGCTTCAACATGGTACCCTCCCTACAGTAGATTTAGGGCTCTGGTGGCTCCGTCGGAGAACCCCTTTGGGGCTTCGCCCCGGCTCTCGAACTCCGGGCTGCTATCTCGAGAATAGCGCCGCGTCCCGATACATCGTCCCGACTTGTCGGGATTCGACTGGCTCAGATGGCGGCGGGGCGTGCATCCTGGGCATTTTCATTGTTTGGCGAAGACCCTCGGTTTATCGGGGTGGTGCCCCCGTCTATCCCGGTGCATCGGGATTTACCCTACCTTGAAAAGCTTGATGGCATTCTGGCTCATGATCTTGTCTCTGTCCGCCGCTGATAGGCCAAGGGCTTCAACGCATCTTACCGACTTGTCCATCCAGTCGGGCTGCCCGGCCGGGAAATCGGTGCCCAGCATCAGGTGGTCTACGCCGATAGTGGCAACGGCGCAGGTCAGTTCTGCCTTGGTCCACACGGCAGGCGCGGTGTCAAAATAGAGCTGCCCCAGGTTCTCCCTGACGTTTATGCCCGGGAAATGGCCAGGAGGGGCGTTCAGAAAGCGCTCGCACAGGGCAAACCAGGCGCCGCCTATGTGTCCCATGACGAAGTTCAGCCGGGGGTAGTCTTTGAGCATCCCGCTGAACAGCAGCTTCAGCACCACGAGGGTGTGGTCGACGGCGCGGCCGAAAAGTCGGTGCAGTCCGTATTTCCTCAGGCTCTCGTACTCCGCCGGAGCGCCGGCTGCGTGGACCACGATGGGCACGTCCAACTCCTCCGCCTTCTGAAACAATGGCCTGTAAGCGTCATCATCGGGGTATTTGCCCTGGCAGTGCGTGTTAATGCAGACTCCCTTTAGCCCCAGGACCTTGACCGCCCGCTCCAATTCCTGTGGGGCCCCCTTTTCAAAGGGGGGCACATGGGCCAACCCCATGAACCGGTTGGGGTAAAGGCGCTGAACTTGAGCCAGGCTATCGTTGATAAATGGCGCCATTTGCATGGTGTTCCATTCTTGCCACAAACAGGTGGACAGGACCGCCATGTCCACGCGGGCGGCATCCATGGCTCTTAGCTGGGCTTGAAGGTCAGGGTATATGGGGAAGATGGTGAACACCTCTATGCCGTCACGGAAAATGTGGGCCTTTCCGCCTTCCCTTACTACCCTCTCATTGCCGCGCAGGTACTTCTCCACACCGTCGACGTGTTCCTTGGGCATCCAGTGATGGTGTACATCTATGTTCATCGCGACACCTCCTCAAGATTTGGCGCTGGTCTTGCCGCCCACTCACGGCCCACGTTGTTGGTGCATAGTGTTCTTGTCGGGCTAGGCCGAATTCTGTCCCGACGAAGGTCGCCTGGAAGTTGGGGTCTACCAAGTTTTCGACAGTCTATTCTCTCGTTCCATGCGTGTCAAGTTAGTGAACTGCGGAACACAAGATTGGGGCCAAAGCCTTCAGTTCGACTAATGGCGAACCTCTCATACAGAACCTACGAACCGGGTCCGATGGATTTCACCGTCTTGAGGCCGTGTTCGGCCCGAGACCCCGGGACTTGCCAACCGCGACAACGAGGCGTTGCTACGATACTATGGGCGGCGTCAAAGAAAGGAGGGCCAATACAGTCCATAGCAAGGTATGTCTTCAATGGAAGGTGTGATTGTTTCCCCTCACCGTGCAACCAAGGATATTGGTAACAGCCCTCCTGTAGGGGTGGGTGCGGTGGGCTGGAGGAAGGGCGTCCAACGAAGAGCGATGAGGACACAGCAGACCCCGAGGGATGGGGCCAAAGGAAACCAGTCAGGCATCTGGGTGTTCTGCGATGCCTACCATCTCTCCAACCAGAGCCTCGCTCTCAAAGACCAGTTCCCCACGCCACTTTATCTGTCCATTGGACCGGACGCGTCGCACTTCGGTCGGGGCGGGTATTGCGGACGCCAGTTCGTTCGGGATAGGCTCGGGGCGAGACCCCATAGAGACTGTCCGGTGAGCAACCTGCGGGGTGAGGCTTTTCAACCTAGGCTCACCGATGAAGCCCGTCCCGGATGCCTTGCACAAACCATCTTCGGGTTGGGTGCGCAAACCATCCGATTGTTGCCCGATCGGGCGGTTGGGCCGGGTCAGGGGTGTTGGCCCCTGAAGTGGTCGGGGTGCGCTTCCTGTCACTAAGGGAGCAGCGCGAAATAACCCTCGCGGGTCAGCGAATCCCAGACTGCGACGGCCCGCCTGACCTCTTTGCCCTGCTGAAGCCGCAGAGATACGACGGCCTTGGGATAGCTCACCAGGGCCAACTGGGTAACAGCGGCCTCGAGATTAAGGCGGTACCGCTTTTCCAGGTCCTCCTGGCGGCGCTCCTCGTCCGCCAGGGTAGCCCGGATTTTGGCGTCGATGCGCTCCGGGTCCGCCCCCTTGCGGGCCTTGCCCGCCTCGAGCCTGTCAATCATCGCCTGGTAGTGCTCCGATATTTGTCTCTGTTCCGCATGACAGGTGGCCTTTAGCCGCTCCTGGAGCGCCTTTACCCGATCTGCCATCTCAACTTGCAGTTTCCCCATGGCCGCCTGGCGCGCCTGCCCCAGTCCCAGCCGCAGCTTTAGCTCGCGGCCGGCCTGCGGCTCGGTGGAACGATACGGCTGCAAGGTCTGCTCCCCCAGCCGCGAGGTGGCCCATCCCGTGTGGAGGTCTACTGCGACGCCGCGGAAAAGCTCTTCACGTTCCTCACCAATGAATGATACCCTGAAGAGGAACAGGGCGTGGTGAAAGAACAGGATCTGCTCCTCACCCGTCTCCAACAGATGGCCGGGCAGGCGGGCTTGTCCCAGCACCTTTTGCAGCGTCCGCCCCGTCGTCGGCTGCAGACAGCCGAGATAGAAGTGGGCCGTCTTGCCCTGGCCCGTCGCCACCCCGGCCATGGTGTCCAGGAGCGGACTGCCATAGGTGAGGAGTTCGGCGCTGGGGCGTTCGCGGGCGACCTCGGGGGAGAAAGCCAGAAGGAGATAGTCGTGCCCGCCGAAGTAGGGCTGTACGGACTCGTTGAGCAGCACCTCGGCGGCGCGATAGCCGGCGGGTTCCACCATGCCCACGGTGGCAAAGAACCGGTTGGCCAGAGACTCCAGATGGTCAGCCACTGGTCACCTCACCGAAAAGGGCGTCGTCCAACGATTTCACGCGTTCGTATTGTTGCCTGGCATCGGCCAGGTCCTCCCCAATTTTGTCCAGCCGTTCGCGCAGTTCGTCATCGCCATGGCTAGTGCCTACCATCTCCATGATGGTCTCTTCCAGGTCCTTTTCCTCACCCAGCCTCCCCAGGATCAGGTCCAGCTCTCCCACCACCAGCTCGAACAAGTTGATCTTGAGGTCCAGTATCTCCAGGACATGGTCCTCCACCGTGCCCCGGCTGGCAAGGTTGAAAATGTATACGTTCTCCTTCTGGCCAATGCGGCTGAGGCGTCCGATCCTCTGTTCGATGCGCATGGGATTCCAGGGCAGATCGAAATTGACCATGATATGGCAGAATTGCAGGTTGCGCCCTTCACCGCCGGAGTCGGTGCTCAGCAGCAGTTGGGCATCGCTGCGAAAGCGTTCGATAGACTCGTCCTTCTCTCGGGCGCTGACGCCGCCGTGATAGACCACGAGCGGATATTCCTTCAGGTTTTCTTTCAGCCAGTGAAGGGTGGACAGATAGCGGGTGAAGATGACCACCTTCTCCTTTCCCAGGGATGACAGTGTCTTCTGCAATGCCGCCAGCTTGGCGGTCTGGCGAATGCTCTTTGCCAGGTCAAAGATTTCGTGTAACCGGAGGTGGGGCGCATCCGGCAGGTTGTCCAGCAGCAGACGCTCCACGGTGGGAACTATGGCCGCAGGGCTGCTGCCCAGTTCCATCCGGAGGTTCTTCAGGGTGAACCGGGAGAGGGGTTTCTTGTCCGGGCCGTAGAACTGGCGCACCGTCTCGGTCACAAGCTGGTAGAGGCGCGCTTCTTCCGGGGACGGCTCGGTGAGCACCGTCTGAGCGCGCCGCTGGGTGAACAGGATACCGGTGTTGCTGCGCCGGTTGCGGATCATTACCTGGCTCACCTGGAGCTTCAATGCCTCCACATTCTGCGGTCTAAGGCGGTCGCCCCGCGCCACGAACCGTTTGCGGAATTCCGCCGCCGTCTTCAATTGCCCCGGCTTGAGCAGGGTGATCAGGTTGAATAGCTCGTCCAGGTCGTTCTGCACCGGGGTGGCGGTGAGCAGCAGGATGTACTTCTTGTCCAGACCATTCACCAGCTTCCAGGCCGCGGTCTCGCGGTGGCGCAGGCGGTGGGCCTCGTCCACAATGACCAGGTCGAAACGGGTGGTCATCACCTGCTTCAAGTGGTCGCCGCGTTTGGCCAGGTCGATGGAAGCGATGATGTGAGGGAAGCGGGACCAGGCGTCCACCCCGGAGACGAATTCGGGGGAGTCGCTGGTTACGAAATCCTGGTTGAACTTTTGCGCCATCTCCTCCTGCCACTGGTGGACGAGCGACGGTGGGGTAAGAATAAGGACCCGCTTCACCAGTCCGCGCAGCAGGTACTCCATCGTCACCAACCCGGCCTCCACTGTCTTTCCCAGGCCGACCTCGTCGCAGAGCAGGGCGCGCCCTTTCATCTGACGCAGCACCGTCCGGACGGTACTCACCTGGTGCGGGTAGGTGGTAACGCCCTGGGCCACCTGGAAGGAGAGTAACTGGTCGAAGCCGGGCTTCACCGAAAGGTCAGAAAGCTCCCGGGCCAGGAAGAAATTTTCCGCGGAAGCGAATTCGCCGCGCCAGACGTGCTCCAGGAGAGGGGATGAGTCCGGGGCGGGACACCACCGATCGCCGCCCGCTTCTCGTATGTCGCCCTCGCTGCCACCCAGGGTGAGGCCGCGCACCTCTATCCGGTCTCCGTCGCACGACCATTGCAGCAGGTTGCCCAGGCGGGAGAGCTTTTTCGCCAGCCCCTTCCCCGACACTATCTCCCCCTGCTTCGTCACCCTGATGTCGCCGGCGTCTCCCAGGTCGAGTTCCGATTGGTCGGGAAGAAAGCAGGCCAATTGCGGGGGCAACAGGATATGGTCCGCGTCGATAGCGGCTCGGTTCAGAGAGAGGCTGTATATTTCGGGCAACGAGATCATCGTTTTCGACCTGCCCGACTATACCCCATTCGTGTCCCACAAGGTAGGGGGGAAACAAAAGACAATAATGTTTCCTCAATCTGGGGAAAGCGTCTTGCGGCAATAGCCGGGTCGGTTACGTTACCGGCTGACACCGATTTCATTGACTGAGTACTGCGCCGCTTAAAGCGCGTGGGCTGCCCGGCTATCTTCAGAAACATGCAGCAGGTCTGGCGCTGAGTTAGGCGGTGCAGAACCCCTGGCGACCAAAAGAAAGGACTGCCTGAGGCCAGGCTGTCCGTCGTAAAGCTGGAACAGTTCGGAACTGGCCTTGCCCGAGCCTCAGCCTCAGCTTCCTTCGCCCTTCCGCTCCCAGGACCAATTCTAACGTTTCCCTGACGCTGCAGGCGTCATGCGAAAAGTCGTTGGTTGTGGCAGCGGGTGGAATCGGACCACCGACCAAGGGCTTATGAGTCCCCTGCTCTGCCTCTGAGCTACGCTGCCGTTCTCGTTTGATTATGGTATGGCCTGATGCATGCTGTCAAGCGGGTTTCCGCTTGCCACAGCAGGTCGAGAGCGCGGTGGCCTACTTCTTTTCTTTCTTTTGTGAAGCAAGCACCCCACCCTGCGCCCAGTTCTCTTTGGCTATGTCCTCGAATATCACAAACGTCGCTTCCGGGGTGGTATGAGCTATGGTGACCACCGCATCCGTGATGACCCTGGCCAGCTCCGCTTTCTGGGCCTCGGTCCGGCCCGGCCACATCTCCACTCTGACTATCGGCATGGAAACACCTCCTCGAATATCGGGGGCATGGCAGCCATTGCGAGAAGTCCTTCCCAGCAGGCGGAAGGACGACGAAGCAACGACGCTCCAAAGGTCCCGTAGAGGCTATTCGCCGACCGCCCCTACGTGGAACTGCCTTTATATTTGGGATAGGACCCGAATACCTTGAAGAGAGCGCTCCTGGACTGCACCTTTGCCAGGGCCTCCGCCACCGGCGGATCAAGATGGTGCCCCTCCAGGTCGATGAGAAAAATGTACTTCCCCAGGCTCTCTTTTGAAGGCCGGGACTCCACCTTTGCCAGGTTAATGTTCCGGCTGGCGAACTCCTGAAGCACGCTCAGTAGCAGTCCGGGCTTATCTTCAGCAAAGGAGAAGCAAAAGGACGTCTTGTCGGCGCCCGTGGGAGCATGGTCTGTGGTCGCCAGGACTACGAACCTGGTATGGTTGGGCTTGTAGTCCTGAATTCCCCGGGCCAGCACTTGGGCGCCCCATAGCACCGCTGCCCGCTGCGTCCCGATAGCGGCTGCGGCCACGTTGGCCTTCATCATATCGGCCACTGCCTCGGCGGTGCTCAGGGAGGCAATCAACTCCGCCTTGGGGAAACACCTCTCCAGGAAGCGCCGGCACTGGCCCAGGGCCTGGGGGTGCGAGTACACTGCCTTGATCGCTGCTGTCGGAGTCCCTGGCTTCACCAGCAGACAGTGGTCGATGGGCAAGACCATCTCCTGACGGATAAGCACGCCCGACTCGCGAATGAGCAGGTCCAGGGTGTCGTTCACAGAGCCTTCGATGCTGTTCTCAATGGGCACGACGCCCTCTTCGGCCATACCTGTGACGACCGCGGCCACGACTGCGGCAATATTGGGAAATGGAATGAGGGTTGCCTGCGGATCATAGCTGAGCGCCGCCTCTTCGGTAAAAGTGCCGGGAGGGCCGAAATAGGCTACCCGCTTTTCAGTTCCCATGTCTCTCCACCCGCTGGCCCGTCAAAGTAAGACGCAGCGCGTCCTCCAGCTCATGGCTGGTTACGGCCAGTACCTGGTCCTCCGCCTCCAACACCGTGTCAGGAGCAGGTATCATTGGTCGTTGGTCTTTGCGGATGACCAGGGCGAGCACCGCCCCTTGAGGCAGGTTGAGGTCCCTGACACGCCGCCCGGCGACTGACGAGTGACCGGGTATGCGCACCTCCACGATCTCCAGGCCGGACTCCTCCAGCTTCAGAAGGTGCATTAGGTGATGGGTTGGAACTTCCTGCTCTATGTGTTCAAGGACAAGGTTAGTGCTGCTCACGGTTACATCGATACCCAGCTTCTTAAAGACCGTTTCGTTTTCCGGATTGTTGATAAGAGCGATGGTCCTGCGGACTTTGAATTTATATTTGGCCAGCTGGCAGGATACCAGGTTGTCCTCGTCCTCATTGGTGGCGGCGATAAGCATATCGGCGCGGCCGGTCCCGGCCTCGGCCAGGGTAGCCGTCTCGCATCCATCCCCCCGCAGGCAGATGCTGCCGAGCTCTTCTTCCAGACGTTCGCACTTGGCCTCATTCTTTTCGACGATAAGGACTTCATGACCTTCGGCCAATAGGGTCCGGCACAGATAATACCCGACCTTGCCGCCACCCACGATAATCACGTACATACTAACTCGCTGCCTCTACTAGCTTATCCCTCAGAAGCTGGGCAAAAATGGTTGTGGGGCTAAAAGCCTCCAGTCCCAGGTCCTCATAAAGGTCCCGGCGCAGCGGGTCGTAGATCCGGCAGAGCACCCTGGGTACGTTAAAGATGTGCTTGGCGATCTGGGCGGCCATCACATTGCGGTTATCGCCCTGGGTAACGGCAACAAAGGCGCTTGTCTCCTCGATGCCAGCTTTTACCAGCGCCTCCTGGTCGGTGCCGTCCCCTAACAGGGCAACTCCGCTAAACGTGGGCGGCAGCCTGCGAAAGCTGGTGGAGTCGACATCCAGGATGGTGACTTCATGTCCATCGCTATCCAACAAGGCGGCGAGTTGGGCGCCGACCCGGCCGCACCCCATTATGACGACTTTCAAGATACTCTCCCTCGAAAATAGCCCCATCCGTCGTTACGAGGAGCGCAGCGGCGAAGCGATCCGTACGCCTGCTGATAGAGACCGATTGCTTCGCGGAGTTCACCCTGAGCTACGCCGAAGGTCTCGCAACGACAGGTTGTGATCGTTTTCATCCTTGGCGGCGCCCGGCGCAGCCGGGCATGGAGGATTCTCCCGAAACCCTATTCCGGCTTCTCCAGGGCAGGAATCCGGTACACCAACACCGGGCACGAAGCGTTCTTCAGAACGTAGGGGACTGCCTCCCCCAAACTGTACTCGCCGAATCTCCGCTTGTAGCCGATGCCCATCACGATGGCATCCACATGCCTTTCCACCGCTTCCTCTACCAGGGCCGGGCCCACCTCTCGGGCCTGGAGCAAAGAGGATTCGTATTCACATTCCTCCTCCTCCAGGGTCTGTTCGGCCTGAGTGAGTGCGTCCTCCCCTCTGGAAATATCCCCCTCCAATCGGGCATCGAGCGGCAGGCTGCGGCGCACCTCAACTACATAGACCACAAAGACCTTGGCTTTGGACTGCTTGGCCATGCGGCAAACCAGCTTCAAGACTTCCGCGTCCACGGGGCTGCCATGCACCGGGACCATAATCTTACGGAAATCCATCGGTATTGATTATAAACCCTGTAGCCAGCATACTGCAATGAGTGAACCTTAATCCACCATCAAAAACCGACCAGCACCCATTCCGATGTAGCGCGGCTACACAGTGTCATTCCAGCGAAAGCTGGAATCCAGGCCTCGTCAATGTTCTCTGGATTCTGGCCTCCGCCAGACAGAGGAATCTCGCACCAACAAGGTGAAAAAACGCTCCCTTTGGCCAGGTTCAATGGGCAGTGGATTTCGGTGAACGGAGAAGAACCGAGGAGAGAAGAATAGGTTTCTGATAGCGGCAGGCTGCGGCCCCGGGGGATCACTTAGGGCCGCCTCTCAGTTTTCGGGCGGCGTGAAGAATCGGCAGGTGGGCGCGCTTGCGGAACCAGTAGTATAGCGCCACTCCAACGATCATCCAGGCAATGCCCAGCCACCGGCTGTAGGGCTGGAAGACTATCAACACCACCCAGATGCCCGTAGTGGCGATAAGCCCGAGAATCGCCGTGACCGGAAGCTGCCGGCCTTTGATAAGCACGTTCCAGCTCAACTTGAAAGGGCGGGCATGGTCGGGCTGTCTTACTCGCAAAGCAAGAATCGAGGCGTGGGCCAGGGCGAATGTCAGCAAAGAACCAAAGGCATACAAGCCGCCAAGGAGGGTGAAAAGATTGGGCAAAAAGAGCCCGGGGATTTGTAGCAGTACTGCTATGGCAGAGAACACCAGTATCGCTATGTATGGCGTCCTGAAACGGCGGTGGATCCGGCTGAAGACCTGAGGCAGCTCTTGATGTTCTCCCAGGGAAAAAGAAAGACGGGAAATGCCCAGGACCCCGGCGTTAGTGGCTATGAGCAGGATGGTGGCTGCCAGGACGGCCACGAGCAAGGGCAGCAAGTGTCGAAGACCGCTCACAAACCAGTTGAAAAGTATGTTGAGGGCGGGGTCGGCAGGCGCGGATAAAGCCAGCCTGTCCGGCATGGTGGCGGCTATGCCGGCCACAGGGTCAGTGGCCCAGTCGGTGGCCAGTTGCTGCGGCGTCATCACCGAAAAAGCAACCAAAGAGATCCCGGCAAACAGCACGAGGACGGTAACCATCATGGCGACATAGGCACGGGGCGCGCGCACCTGGGGACGACGTGTCTCCTCCACCAGTTGGGAAACGCTTTCCACACCGGTGAAGGCAATGGAAGCCACCGCTATGCCAAAGACGAAATTGTGCGGCTCCGGCCAGTATAACGTGACGTTCTCGGCCAGGAGGTGGGGGTCAAAGAGGAAGACCATGCCGAGGAACACCAGGAAGACCTGGGTGACTACGTCGATTATGGCCATGGAAAGACTCAGGAAGGTGCTCTCTCGGACCCCGAGCACATTCAGCGCGGTGAGGAAGGCGACTATGCCTATGGACACGAGGACCGCAAGGACTTGCGATTCCTTGAGGGGCTGCCAGAAGTACCCCAGGTAGGAAGGGATGGTAAAGGAGGAGATAGCAATGGTCACGACATAGCTGAAGACCAAAGACCACCCGGCGATGAAACCGATTAGTTCATTGAAGCCGTGCCGGGCGAAACTGGAGGAGCCGCCAGACTCGGGGAGCATGGATACTCCCTCGGCATAGGTGAGGGCGTTGAATACGAAGATTATCCCGGCGATGCCCAGAACGACGGGCGTGGCCCCCAGGGCGACCAGAGCTACAATGCCCAGAGCATAGTATATGGAGGAACCCACGTCGCCATAGCCCGTAGCCCACAGGCCGGGTACGCCCAGTACCCTCCGCAAACGATGGCGCTCAAGCCGGTGAAGGTGAATAATCCTGTCGCCAGGCTTGCGCTCCCAGGAGTCTCTCACGGTTGGTCCCGTCTCGTCAAGGCGCTCTCCTGCTTTGTGGGCCTGACCGCCTGAGAAGAATCCGTCCGTTGGTGGAGTGATTGTCGGGCCAGCCACAGCCGGGCAAGCCCGTTCAGCATCAGCAAGCTACCCATTATCAGGCCGAGCCACCTCATTCCAGCGGCAAGCGACGCCCCGACTAGGACGACGCCTACAGCCAGGGATACAACGCCAAGAATGAAATTTGCCTTCTTCATAATTTCAGCAGCCGCCGTCTACTTAGAAGCCAGGGACTTGTCAATTCCCCACAAAGTAGGGGCAATTCATGAATTGCCCCTACGCGCCACACCAACACTGATTGCCTACCTCTGTTTGAGACTACTTACCGGCGGTCTGTTTTCCCCCTATCAGCCCGCCCACGTATTCCAGCGCCCTATCGAGGGCCGGGTCCATCTGCTGAGCAAGCTCCTCGGGTTTGGACACGATCTCCACGTCGGGCGTTACTCCCTTGCCCTCTATGGCCCGGTCAGTGGGGGTGTGCCAGCGCGCTGTGGTCAGGTAAAGCCCCGAGCCGTCTCTGAGCGGGAAAAGCATGTTGACGCTGCCCTTGCCGAAGGTCTTGGCGCCGAATATCACCGCCCTCTTGTGGTCCTGCAGCGCTCCGGACAGCACCTCGCTGCCGCTGGCGCTATGGTTATCCACCAGGACCGCCACAGGAATGTCTGTCGCTATACCACCGGCGCGGGCTTTCAGTTCCTGGCGGTCGCCGCGGTTGCTCACCACGAACAACACTGTCTTCCCTTCGTCGATGAACTGGCTGGCCACGTCCACCACCTCGTTGAGCAGGCCTCCCGGGTTAAACCTCATGTCCAGCACAATCCCCTTCATTCCCTGGGCGCGGGCTTCGCCCAAAGCTCGCCGGACCTCCCGGCCCGTGTCCCCGGCGAAGTGGCTAATCTGGATTACCGCTATGTTCCCCTTAGGCTGCCAGCGGACACTTCTTACCGATATTTCGTCGCGGACGATGGTCACGGCAAAGGGGGTCTTCTCACCCTCGTGGCGCATCAGGAGGTTGACCGGGGCGCCCTTTGGCCCGCGGATCTTTATGACTACCTCCTGCACGCTCAGTCCCTCGGTAGAGACGCCTTCCACCTCAAGGATGGCGTCGCCGGCGCGTATCCCGGCCCTGGACGCCGGGGTATCGGGGATCGGAGCAATAACAATTAGCTGACCGTCCTTGATGCCCACCTGGGCGCCGATGCCATCAAACTTCCCCTGCAAATCGGAGAACTCGATCCGGGCGTTGTCGGCATCGAGATACGATGTATAGGGGTCCTTCAGGACATCGAGCATGCCTTTGATGGCGCCCTGGCGCATCTTCTTGGCGTCGATCTTGTCTGTTTCTACATACTCATTGGAAAGGAGACCCCACACCTCCCAGACCGATCCCAGCGAAGGGGGGACCTCCCGGGGGATGGACACGAACGATGGGTAGGCCGTAGCCGCTAACCCTCGCTGGGACACATAGACCCCCGAGTAGAACGAAGCGCCGACAACAAGAACGGCGACAAGGGTGATCAAGAGGACCTTGTGAAACCTGGACATAGGACACCTCTACTTTCGGGTGGAGACCCAACTTCACCTATTCTAACATGGCGAGTTCGGAAGGACAAAGGAGAAGTGAGACCAATATCCGCCGAACAATCTATCTAACGAAACGGAACTATTCTTCACCTGGATGGTGCAGCACCTTGGTC
>JACQTY010000159.1 GCA_016210545.1 Chloroflexota bacterium | reverse complement strand
GCATTCAGTTATTGCAATAGTGTATCCCCACTTCAAAACCCTTGTGTCCAGCGCAAGATGTGGGACATGTTCAGTGTCGCAAAGGGGGACGCAAGGCGGACGCAAGGGGGATTTGCCTGTTAGACCATGGGACGGGAAATCCCTCTCAATCTCCCTTTTCCACAGGGAGAGGTGGGTTGGCCGCCTATTTGCCTCAGGGTACGCAGCGTCCCAGTTGCCGCACCGATCAGGTGCGAGAGCTTCGCCTTTTGCGAGATTCAACGGGCGCCGGATTTCGGTCGCTGTTGCCCGTTGTCCGCCCTGCTTTTCTCTGCTATTATGAAGCTGTTGCTATGATACAGAGAGTCGGACTTATCTACGATCCCATCTATCTGGAACACGACACCGGGGAGCATCCAGAGCGAGCGGATAGACTGCGCTCCATCATGGCGCTCCTGGAGCAGGAACACGTCCTGGACAAGCTGATAAGGTTGTCGCCGCGCCAGGCGACCGTAGATGAAATCAAGCTTGCCCATGCTCCCGAGCACATCTCCCGCGTTGAGAAGATGTGCATGCTGGGCGGCGGCTCTCTCGATCCGGACACGGTGGTCTCCCCCCGTTCCTACGAGGCGGCCCTGTACGCTGCCGGAGGCGTGCTCACCGCGGTGGATATGGTGCTGAAGAGAGAGATCAACAGCGCCTTTGCCCTGGTGCGTCCGCCGGGACATCACGCCACCTACTGGAAGGCCATGGGCTTCTGCCTCTTCAGCAACGTGGCGATAGCCGCCAAGTACGCCCTCACACGCCACGCCCTGGACCGTGTCCTTGTCGTGGACTTCGATGTCCATCATGGCAACGGTACGCAGGATGCCTTTTACACAGCGCCCCACGTCCTCTACTTCTCTACCCATCAGTTTCCGCTCTATCCCGGGACGGGCAGCTTCAGTGAAATGGGTGAGAAGGCCGGCGCAGGCCGGATACTGAACGTGCCGCTGCCCCCCGGCTGCGGCGACGAGGAGTACGTGAAGGTGTACTCGGAAATACTTGTGCCCGCGGCGCGGCTATTCCGCCCGGAGCTAGTCCTGGTCTCGGCGGGATATGACGGGCATTGGAAAGACCCGCTGGCCGCCATGCAACTAAGCACCACCGGATTTGCCAGGCTGACGCGCATAATCAAAAGGATTGCGATGGACCAGTGCCAGGCCAAGCTGGTATTCGCCCTGGAGGGAGGCTATCATCTCCAGGCCCTGGCTACCTCGGTGAGGGCCACAATCGAGGTTCTGTTGGAAAAAGACGAAATATCCGATCCCATTGGCCCACCGCCGGAAGGCAGGGCCGCTCCCGACGTAGTCCCGATCATCAAGGCGGTCAAGCAGCGCCACAATTTGACATAACGCAAATGGGGCCTTCAAACTCCTCCTGACAGACGTGCCCATGAGACGGCCCCGATTGGTGAGGTAGGGGCGATTCACGAATCGCCTTCAGGTCGTGCTGACCCTCCTTTCGGCAGGAAACGCAGGAAAACCTCGTTCCCCAGGAGCCTACCCCGAGCCGTCAGTCGCAACCTGCGGCCATCCTGTTCCACAAGCCCCAGGCGTGTTACTTCCTCGATCTCCGGGCGATAGACCTTCGCCGCGTCCAGACCAAAGCGATCCTGCAGCTCGTTGAGGTCTATGCCTTCCTGCAAACGCAGTCCGAGAATAGCGGTCTCCGACAGGCGCCCGGCGCGGCTTATCTCCTCGTTCGGTTCCCGGGGCAGCCGCCCCGCCCTCAGACTGGAGATGTAGTCCGCGGGCAAAGACATGTTGGCGAGGCGATAGTCGCCAATGGACGAGTGGGCGCCAGCCCCCATACCCAGGTATGGCAGGTTTCTCCAATATGTCAGGTTGTGGCGGCAGGCCTTTCCTGGCCAGGCCCAGTTGGATAGCTCATAATGGGCATATCCTGCCGCTCCCAGCCGCTCTTCGGCCCAGGTGTACATGTCGGCAGCCACGTCGGGGTCCGGGGCCGGTACTGCGCCAGCCTCGACGGCGTGACAGAGGGGTGTAGTTTCCTCCAGCGTCAGCGGATAGAGAGAGAAATGATCGGGGGAAAGACTTATCGCCTCTTCCAGCATTTTCTGCCACCGGGCCAGCGACTGTCCGGGGAGGCCGTAGATGAGGTCGATGTTCACGTTCCAGAAGCTGGCGTCTCTGGCCATCGTATAGGCGTCCACCGCCTGCCGGGCCGTGTGCGTCCTCCCCAGCAAGCGAAGTTCCTCGTCGTCGATGCTTTGGAACCCCATGCTGATGCGGTCCACCCCCGCCAGGCGAATTGCCCTGAGCCATTCCGGAGTGATAGATCCCGGATTGGCTTCTATACTGGTCTCGGCGTCCGGGTCCACGGCAAAATGGGCGCGGCAGGCGTCCAGAATACCTGTTATTTGGTGGGGCGTGAGCAGGCTGGGGGTGCCGCCGCCCAAGTAGATCGTGGACACCCGCTGGCGAGCGCCTTCAGATCGTAGCTCTATTTCGCGGGTCAGGGCGTCGACGTATTCCGGTATGAGTTGGCTGATACCGCTGAAGGAGTTGAAATCACAGTAGCCACATTTGGAGCGGCAAAACGGGATGTGGATGTAGACGCCCATGTTCGGGCTGGCCCCTATGCGGGGTGTGTCTCTGCGGCTGGAGACGCCCGGCTCGATCGCGGTCAAAGACGGGTCATGTTTCATGATGCTATGGTAACACGGGGAAGACGGACGGGGCAAAGAACTGCTTCAGGATAGTCAGGGACTTCACCCCAAAGGGGGCAGTAATTGGCTTGGACTTGGAACAACAAGCATGTGGAGTAGACCTTTTTGCACCGGACGTGTGTCGCTTATTACCATACCTTCGGAAGCGGATAACCAGGACGACCCAATTCTACCGGATTCCCGCGTGCGCGAGAATGGGCGGAGCAAGAAACAGAGCGTTTGCTCGGCGGCCTGTCTTGCCCTAAGCGGGTCAGCCTCCGGCATGGGGCCCTTGGCCCAGTTGGGAGGTCGCGTCCGGTGGTGGGGCGCCGGGTTGGGGGGTGTCCTTGCTGACTACCTCCCGGAGCGCTGATAACGCTACCTCCAGTTGGCTGTCGTCCGGCTCTCGGGTGGTAAGAGACTGCAGCGCCATGCCCGGCGTCATCAACGGCCTCATGAACCACCGTTCGGCGTGGTCAGCGCTGAGCCGTATGAATTCATAGCTCATTGCGGCGATAAGGGGGAGAAATACGATCCTGTAGGCAATGCTGAGCCACAGGCCCGGGCGGCCCACAAAGGCAAAGACAAATATGGCGACGATAACCACCGCCAACAGGAAGCTGGTGCCGCAGCGGACGTGGGCGGTGCCGTATGGCCTTGTGCTTTCCACCTCCAGGGGAGCGCCGCGCTCATAGGCATTCACTGCCTTGTGCTCCGCCCCATGATAGGCGAAGACCCGCCTTATCTCCCGCGACAGCCCTATGGACCACAGGTAAGCTATCAATATCCCTAACCTTATGACGCCCTCGATCAGATTGACCAGTACGTCCGATGCGATATGAGCATAGAACAGTCTGGAGAGCAGCAAAGGGGCAACGAAGAACAGGGCGACGGCGAAACCCAGGGCCAGGGTGAGGGTTCCCCACATGGTACCCCTGTTCAGCTCTCCCATTTCCCCGGTCTGAGCTTCGGCGGAGAACATGAGGGCCCGAAGCCCCAGCGACAGTGTCTCCGCGAGCATGATCACGCCGCGCAGGAAAGGAACCTCCCGCAGACGGCCACTGTATATCTGAGGCACGGGCTGGCAGACGGTCTTGATGCCGCCGTCGGGAAGACGCACGGCCACAGCCATGTGCTTCTTACCGCGCATCATGACGCCCTCGATTAAGGCCTGTCCACCATAATGAAACGTCTTAGCCATGTTCACTCAAAGAAAAAGGAGCGGAATGTCCGCTCCTTCCCGAAAACTGGAACTCCAATCGCCTATTGCATCTTGTAGCGCCGTTTGAAGCGCTCCACCCGTCCCGCCGTGTCGACGATGTGCTGCTTGCCAGTGTAGAAAGGATGGCACTGACTGCAGATCTCAACCTTGGTCAAAGGCTTGGTAGAACCGGTAGTGAAGGTGTTGCCGCAGGCGCAGCTAACCTTCGCATCGGGGTAATACTTGGGATGAATCTTGTCCTTCATGCTGCCGGGGCAGCGTAGACGCTGACCCGCCTCCTCTCCCTGCTGGCCGGTTCAAATTTAACGACCCCATCTATGAGCGAGTATATGGTGAAGTCCCGGCCCAGACCCACGTTGTTGCCGGGATGGATCTGCGTGCCGGTCTGCCGCACCAGGATGGTACCGGCCCGCACCACCTGGCCGCTATATCTTTTCACTCCCCGCATCTTTGGCTTGGAGTCCCTACCGTTGCGAGAGGAGCCGCCTCCCTTTTTGTGCGCCATACTTTACCACCCTTACTTCAACTGCCCGCGCCCGCCACCACGATGTCCTTGATAGCGAGCTTTGTGAACGGCTGGCGATGGCCCCTTTTCTTCCTGTACCGGGTCTTCGCCTTGAACTTGAATACGATTACCTTTTTCCCCAGTCCGTCACCCGCAGCAGTAGCCAAAACCCTGGCGCCCTCTACATAGGGGCGGCCCGTGGTGATCTTGTCGTTGTCAGCCACGAGGAGGACCTTATCCAGTTCTACCTCGCTACCTTCGGCGACAGAGAGCTTATCTACCTGGATGATTTGGCCGGGGGAGACCTTGTATTGCTTTCCGCCGGTTTCAATTAATGCGTAAATCTCAGACCTCCGATAGATTCTAACAGCCCGTTGGTAGGCTGTCAAGGTATATTGCTGTTGGTGTTGATGTTGGTACATGTGTGTCCAAGATCCACCGTCCGTTGAATCTTGGTAGCAGCTTCTTCACCAAGTTGGTGCGGCAATTGTCCTGGTAAGGCCACCGTAACCTCTCTCCGAAGGGGAGATTGTGATGGCTTTGCGCAAATCCCCCTTACGCAGGCTGTCTAATAAGTGGGTTTCCTGAATCTGGAGGGGGAACCATCCCAGATATGAACATCGGACTTTTTAGACAGCCTGTTCCGTCCCCCCTTTGCGAAACTGACCCTTACCCATAAGTCAGGTCGCTGGACACAGAGGG
>JACQTY010000158.1 GCA_016210545.1 Chloroflexota bacterium | reverse complement strand
GGGTAATGTTTTCTGAGTCCATTTTATTTTAAGACGATTAGTAGCAAGAACACGGCTTTTGACCGCTCTCGTTTCGCCAGGGCGCGTGTTGTACTGCTGAGAGAGGACTTGAAGGCTAGTTTTGCAGCGCCGGAGGACGTTATCATCAAGAAGATGGAATATTATAGGGACGGCGGGTCCGAGAAACACCTAAGGGATGTCACCGGCATCATCAGCGTTAGCGGCGGTCAAATAGACAGGGCTCACATCACGAAGTGGGCGACTCGGCTGGGTCTTCTCGATATATGGAACGCAGTCTTAGAAAGACTTGGGGACAAGAAGTGAACGAAAGATATTCCGCGGAATGCAACAGGGTCAGGGTCACCCATACCACCATCCTGGGTGTGAAGCGAGGCAACCAGGTGGCCGTCGCCGGCGATGGACAGGTGACCGTGGGCGATATGGTGGTCAAGCAGACTGCAAAGAAGGTGCGCACCCTATATCAGGACAAGGTCATTGCCGGCTTTGCCGGCTCAGTGGCCGATGCCCTGACGCTGTTTGAACGCTTCGAACACCAACTGGAGAGGCATGGCGGCCAGTTGCGGCGCTCGTCGGTGGAACTGGCCAAGGAGTGGAGAACGGACAGAGTGTTGCGCCGCCTCGATGCCTGGCTGGTCGTAGCCAATGGGGAGGAGATACTTGTCGTGTCCGGCGATGGGGACGTGGTGGAGGTGGATGAAAACGTGGTGGGCATTGGTTCTGGCGGAGGCTATGCCCAGGCCGCGGCGCGTGCCCTGTTGACTCATTCAGAGCTTTCGGCCAGCGAAATCGCCCGGGCTGCCATGGAGATAGCTGGAGACCAGTGCATCTTTACTAACCGCAACATAACCGTCCTGAGCCTGGGAGAGAAGGGCCTGAGCGTCGAGGAGTTCCCCGTGGGGCGGCCTTAGCCGGTGGCCCGTGATTGACATCACCTGGGTTAAGGCGCTGGAGCTTCTGGCTGTGGGGGCTGGCGCGGGGTTCTACGGCAGTATGGTAGGTCTGGGTGGCGGCTTTGCGGTGGTGCCGGTGCTCATCATCTTCTACAATGTTAGCCCTCAGCATACTATCGGGACGACACTGACCGTTGTGTTCTTCAACTCCGTTTCGGGAACGATAGCTTTCGCCCGGCAGAAACGCATCGACTACATTACGGGCATCCGATTTGCCCTGGCCACCCTCCCCGGGGCCGCGCTGGGGGCATATGCGGCCAACTACTTCTCACCGCCGCTGTTCAACGTCGTGTTCGGCGGCTTTCTTGTCAGCGTTGCTGTTTTCCTCATCGTGCGTCCCCTGGGCGGCGTCGAGGGCGCAGTCGGCCTCTCCTGCGCCCCCTTACTGCCCCGCTCCTATGTAACGCGAACAGTTGTGGATGCCACGGGCCAGGTCTTCAGATATTGCTTTCAAGAGCGGCGGGGTCTGGCGCTGAGTTTCTTCGTTGGTTTCCTATCGAGCATGCTGGGGATTGGTGGGGGCGTCATCCATGTGCCCGCCCTGGTGTATTTGTTCTCGTTCCCTCCCCACATAGCCACAGCCACGTCCCAGTTCATTCTGGCCGTGTCCAGCATGGCTGGGTCCGGCTTCCACCTGGCCCTGGGCCACGTCCTTTATCTCCCGGCAGTGCTCATGGGGGTCGCGGCCGTTGCGGGCGCGCAGGGTGGAGCGGCAGTGTCGCGGCGGCTGAAAGGAAAGTGGCTGGTGCGCGCCCTGGCGCCGGCTTTCCTGGCGGCCGGGATCAGACTGTTGATGACGCTGAGAGGATAGAGGGGGCGAAAGGGATTGTCTGGCGCGACGTCTTTTTCCTTTAAGGTACTGGCCGAGTGTCGGGACGCGTCGGCCCGCGCCGGTGAGATAACGACGGCTCATGGCAAGGTGAGCACGCCCGCCTTCATGCCGGTGGGCAGCCAGGCGACGGTGAAGACGCTCACCCCTGAAGAGTTGGCAGCCTGCGGCGCAAGCATGGTGCTGGCCAACACCTATCATCTGTACCTGCGGCCGGGGGTGGACGTCGTGAGGCGTTTTGGCGGCTTGCATCGCTTCATGGGATGGACCGGCCCCATCCTTACCGATAGCGGCGGCTACCAGGTATTCAGCCTGGCATCGCTGCGCCGGGTGCGGGACGACGGGGTGGTATTTCGCTCGCACATCGACGGCAGCGAGCATCTCATCACTCCGGAACGGGCGATGGAGATACAGCGCGGCCTGGGCGCCGACATCATCATGGCCTTCGACCAGCCCGCATCCTATGGCCAGGACCTCGTTGAGGTGCAACAGGCCACGGAGCGGACACATCGCTGGGCGAGGCTGTGTCTGGACTCCCACGTCGGGCAAGGACAAGCCCTGTTCGGCATCTCTCAGGGCGGCGCTTTCCCGGAGCTGCGCCGCCGATCGGCGGAGTATGTGGCGTCTCTGGGCTTCGACGGCTACGCCATAGGCGGACTATGTCTGGGTGAACCCAAGGAGGTGATGTGGGCGATGGCGGAGGAGACCCTGACCCAGTTGCCGAAAGGGAAGGCCCGCTATTTGATGGGCGTGGGTTCCCCTGAGGACCTCGTGGAGGGCGTCGCTCGAGGCATCGATCTTTTTGACAGCGCTTTGCCGACGAGGGTGGCCAGGAATGGCGCCCTTTTTGCCCCCTCCGGGCGGCGGAGCATCCGGAACGCGGAGTTCAGGGAAATGGAGGGGCCGATAGACCCTGATTGCGACTGCTATACCTGCCGTACTTTTTCAGCCGCCTATCTCCATCACTTGTTCAAGGCGGAGGAGATCTTGGGGCTGAGACTGGCCACAATACACAACCTGCGCTTCGTGCTGAAGCTGATGGACGACATGCGGCGGGCCATTGCCGGCGGAGACTTCCCGACGTTTCGCAGCGAGTTCAAAAGCCGCTACCAGCCGACGAATGAGCAGGCGAGACTGGCCCAGAAAAGAGGGTGGCTGGTGGAACGCCACAGAGGCAAATTGTAGGGGCAGGTTTCAAACCTGCCCCTACTGACCCCCCGCGATGGCGGGAACTATGCTGACCTCATCCCCCGACTTCAGAGGCGTGTCCAGGTCCTGAAGGAACCTCACATCCTCGCCGTTGACATATATGTTGACGAAGTGCTGAATTTGGCCCTTCGCATCGCACAATCTCTCTTTGATGCCGGGGAACTGCTTTTCCAGGTCGTCAAGGCAGGCAGACAGCCTGGTAGAGTCCACCTCTGCCGTAGATTTCCCTCCGGTAACCCGGCGCAAAGGACTGGGAATTCGCACCAAAACGCTCATCTTTACTCCTTGAGTGCAGCTAGCTATCGCCGGACAGGTCAGAAAACCAGATATGGGGAATCGGGCTGTTCGCACCGGTCACAAGGCAAGAGTTACCCGGTCGATGGACGGAGTCGCGCCCAGACGCCGATACCGGGAGAGGCCCATTCAACCTTCGATAATGTCTTTGCCGATGGGATCAACCCGCACACCCTTTGACGTTACCCAGGCAATCGCGCGCTCTATGTCATCCTCCCTGCCCTCCACCTCGAGCACCACCCATCCCCTGTCCTCGGTAACGTCAGCCCGGCGGATGTTGGTTACCACCTTGAACTGCAGGCCGAGGTTGTAGATGACTGGCTCAGTGATTAGCTCGGGTGGAAAGGTAAACATCACACGCCGTTTCGCCATTCTGGTCTATCCCTCCTTGTGGTGAATCAAGTTCTGAGAGTCTAGTCCTTAACCCCCGGGTTACGCCTCGTGTCTCCAGTAGCCGCGACCTTCAGTCCCATGGCCTCCTCAAAAGAGTTGACGTTGGGCTTGATGAGCACTGGCTTTACCACGCTGTCTTGTACAGCCTCAAGGGTCTTGAGGCCATTGCCTGTGATGTAAGCTACCGTCAGCTCATCACGTTTGATGGCGCCGGCCTGCACCAGGTGTTTCAGTCCGGCGATCGTCACGCCGCCGGCCGTCTCAGCGAATATGCCCTCGGTTTCCGCCAGGAGTTTCATACCCTCCACAATTTCGGGGTCGGAAGCCATCGTTGCACTTCCACCCGACTCCCGGATGGTCTTGAGGGCGTAGTACCCATCGGCCGGATTGCCAATGGCGAGCGACTTGGCGATGGTCCGGGGTTTTACCGGACGGATTTGCGTAGTCCCGGACTGGTATGCTGTGGTTACGGGTGAGCAACCCGCCGCCTGGCTCACAAACATCTTTGTCTTTACCGGGCCGATAAGTCCCAGATGGTGGAACTCGTTCAAGCCTTTCCATATCTTGTTGAACAGGGACCCCGAAGCTACGGGCACCACGGCGTTGTCCGGCGCCCTCCAGCCCAGTTGCTCGGCTACCTCATAGGCCAGCGTCTTACTTCCCTCGGCGTAGAACGGGCGTATGTTGATGTTTACGAAAGCCCAGGGGTATTTCTCGGCCAGTTCGCTGCACAGCCGGTTGACCTCATCGTAGTTGCCCTCCACTGCTACCAGGGTTGGGCCATATATGGCTGCGCCCAGTACCTTGCCCATCTCCAGGTCGGCCGGTATGAACACGTAGGCCTTCATCCCCGCCCTGGCGCCGTGGGCGGCCACGCTACAGGCCAGGTTTCCGGTAGAGGCGCAGGCCACGGCCTTGAAGTTGAACTCTCGCGCCTTTGTGGCGGCGACGGCCACTACCCGGTCTTTGAAGGAGTAGGAAGGGTTGACGCAATCGTTCTTGATGTAAAGCTGGCTCAGACCGAGGGCGCGCCCCAGGTTATCTGCCTTAATGAGCGGCGTGAGGCCGGCGTTGATGTCCACCACGTCGTCGCCGACGGGTAGGAGCTCCTTATAGCGCCAGATAGAACGGGGGCCGGAGGCGATCTTCTCGCGGCTGAGGGCGCGCTTTATGCCTGCGTAGTCATAAGATACTTCCAGAGAACCGAAGCAGAACTCACAAACGTAGATAGGTTCAATGGGGTATTCTCTGCCGCACTCGCGGCAACGCAAGCCTGTAGCAAAGGACATCCCTGGAGTATCTCCTTAAAGCAATCTCGAACTTATACATATTATTATACAACAAAAGCGAGTTTTGACTAGCGTGAAAACGCGCCATCCTGAACGTGTCGAAGCATAGGGCGTTGCCGCTCGTGTAGCGCAGCGGCGTATTCTTCATGGCATTGTGCACTGAAGGCGCGAGTCCGTTGGCTATAAAACAAGTAGGTCGGGTTTGCTAACCCGACCTACGCAGACAGGTATCTCCCGTGTAGAGTGGTTTCGAGACCGTGCTATGCCGCCATTTTATTGAGCCGCCCAAGGAGCGCCTGCGCTTCAGTGACCATGCTGTCCATAACTTCTTTCACTGTTGGGATGTCGTGGACCAGGCCGACCACCTGGCCGATGGAGACCACCCCGGCGTCGACGTCGCCGTCTATCCACGCCTTCCTCCCCTTTTCGCCGCGTATGTAGGGCAGAAGCTCGTCGGCAGTGGCGCCCTTGCCTTCCATCTCCAGGATGGTCTGGGCCGCCTTGTTCTTGAGCGCCCGTATCGGGTTGCCCAGAGAACGCTCCAGCAGGGCGGTAGCCGTCTCCGGGGCCTGCGCCAGGGCTTCCTTCACCTTCTGGTGGGCCGGCGATTCCCTGGTAACAGCGAAGCGCGTGCCCATGAGGACGCCTTCCGCTCCCAGGGAGAGGGCTGCTACAAAGCTGCGGGCATTGCTTATGCCGCCCGCGGCCACCACCGGTATCTTGAGGGTTTCGGCGGCGAGAGTGATCAGTATCATCGAGGTGATGTCGTCCATGCCGGGATGCCCGGCCCCTTCCGTTCCGAGGATGGCCACCGCATCCACTCCTACCCGCTCGGCGGTCTTGGCGAAGCGGACGGCGGGCGTCTTATGCATGACCTTGGCTCCGGCGTCCTTGAGGGTCTTCATGTATGGCTCGGGACTGCGCCCGGCCGTCTCCACAATCTTGATGCCCTCTTCCAGTACCACGTCAATGTACTGTTCGATGGTGACGCCCCGGGGGTGCTGGAAAAGGGTGAGGTTTACACCGAAGGGCTTGTTCGTCAGGGTCTTGGTGAGGCGGATCTCCTGGCGGAGGTCGCTAAGCTCCGGGAACATGGCAGCCGGTATCACGCCGAGACCTCCGGCATTGGAGATGGCCGCGACCAACTGGGCCCGGGATAGGAACTGCATCCCACCGCCGATTATGGGGTACTTTATGCCAAAGAGCCTGGTGATGCGGGTATCGAACATGGTTGTGCCCTCCTCCTCTTTTTGGCGATCGTGTGAATAGTGCAAACAGGGTCAAGTCCCAAATCCCGAGCGCCAAATCTCAAACTCTTTGGAACTTGGTATTTGGAACCTGGAATTTACTCCGGCTGGTCCCAGCCGTACCAGCGGCCGAAGCTCTCTACCGGGTCCCTGGCGCTCCGCAGGTTGTTGATCGGGTCATCCGGGATAGCGTAGCCCAGAGCTATTGAGGTCAGGATCATTTTGGACTCCGGGACGCCCAGCACCTTGCGGATCACCTCGGGGTAGCGGGTGGGGGCGGCCTGCGGGCAAGCGCCGAGGCCGAATTCCTGGGCCGTCAGCAGTATGAGCATACTCAGATGGCCGGTATCGAGGATGGACCACTCATTCAGGCTCCGGTCCACGTAAAGGATGACCGCTACGGGGGCGTCGAAGAAACGGAGTCCCTTGAGGTACCACTCCAACTTCTTGTCCTGGGCCTCTCGCGGAATCCCCTTGGTTTCGTAGATCTTGTAGCCGAGCTCCTTTCGGCGGCGGTCATACGGGCCGGAGAAGGTGGGCCATTCAATGTCCGGCTTTGCAGGGGGGTCTTGATGGGCGCCTCGCTCTTCCAGGGCCCTCTTAAGCTTCGCCAGCGGCTCCCCACTGACGATGGCGAATTCCCAGGGCTGGACGTTGGTCCACGACGGGGCGCGCAGCGCGATCTGAAATATCTGGTGGACGGTCTCTTTGGGAACGGGGTCTGGCCGGAAGGCGCGCGTGCTTGACCGTCTCCAGATGGCGTCTATGACTTCCACGTTTCCTCCGAATGTCACCATGGATTCCCGCCGGTGACTATCGATCGTTCCGTGCCGTGCAGACAAACTAACTAAGAAATATAGCACTCGCCTTCCCCAAAAACAAGGTGCGTGCGGGCCGAAAACATCCACCACCTATTGAATATCGTCAAACTGAAAGAAGCTCCACTTTGAAGAGATTGAATGGGCGCTGGATTTTGGCTCCCCTGAATCCGCCATCAAATCCCTCTCAATCTCCCTTTTCCAAAGGGAGAGGTGGGTTGGCCGCCTATTTGCTGCAAGGGGCGCGCGGACCAAGGTGCTGCACCAGCCAGGTGAAGAATCGTTCCGTTTCGTGAGAT
>JACQTY010000157.1 GCA_016210545.1 Chloroflexota bacterium | reverse complement strand
GCCCAAGATATTCTTCGAGCCTATCAAGGAAGGGGCCAGGAAGGGCTTGTGCCTGGAGCCGGATAAGTGGAACGCCTTGCTGGACGAGTACTATGATCTGCGCGGCTGGACCCGCAATGGCATTCCCACGCCCGAGAAGTTGAAGCAGTTGAAGCTGGACAAGGAGCCGTCCCATACCCTGTAGGGGCGCGGCACGCCGTGCCCATGGGGGCGGGGCGGGCATTTCGGAGGTTAGATGAGACAGATAGCCTACGTAGATTTGACTAATCGGAAGGTGACCGTTAAGCCTATCCCCGAGGACTTGCAACGTATGTACCTGGGTGGCCGGGGCATGGGGGCCTATTTGCTGTACAACCACAGCGCGAAGGGGATAGACCCGCTCAGCCCGGAAAACCCCCTCATCTTTTCGGCTGGCTTTCTGACGGGGCACTTCGCCAACGCCATGGGCCGGTGCCACGTCACCGGGAAGTCCCCGGACACGGGGAAGTATGGCGACTCCAATTTCGGCGGCGCCGTCGGCCCGGAGCTAATGTATGCCGGCTTCCAGCATGTGGTGATCACGGGCAAGGCGGCAAAGCCGACCTACCTGCTCATCGATAACGGGCAGATACAGTTCCGCGATGCCTCGAAACTGTGGGGCCTGGATACCTATGAGACCCAGCTCCGCACGTGGGAGGATTTGCAGGACCCCGACGTGAAGATCGCCTGCATCGGCCAGGCCGGCGAGAAGCTGGTGCGTTTTGCCTGTATCCGGCACCAGATGAAGCGCTCGGCGGGCCGCACCGGTCAGGGCGCGATCATGGGGTCGAAGAACCTGAAGGCCGTCGCCGTCCGGGGCAGCCAGGGGCTGACCGTCAAGCACCCCGAAAAGCTGATGGAGATCACCAAGAAGCAATACGAATATGTCCGGCGCACCAAGATATTCGAGATAACCAAGCGCTGGAGCAACCTTTTTGCCTGGGTGGTAAACAACGAACGCGAGGGCATTGTCGTCCGCAACCACAGCGCCAACTTCTTCCCCGAGGGCTACGGCCATATAGATGTCGACATATTCCTGGACAAGTACAGCGATAAGATGCTCGCCTGCCAGCAGTGCGCCATGCACTGCCAGCACCGCTTCACCATCAAGGAGGGGCCGTTCAAGGGCATTACCGGCGAGGGGCCGGAGTGGATCGCTCCTGTCTTGTTCGGGGCTTTCGCCGGCAACACCGAGTGGGACGTGGCCCTGGCCTGCTTCGAGAAGACTAACCGGTATGGGATCGACTCGCTGACCTACGGCGTGTACCAGGGCTGGCTTATGGACCTGTACGAGCGAGGGTTGCTCAGCAAGGAGGCCACCGGCGGCATCCCGTTCAACTGGGGCAACCCCGAGGCCATGTTCAAGCTGCCCGACATGATCAACGAGGGCAAGGGGCTGGGCAAAGTCATCTCCGATGGCTCGGAGGAGGCCATAAAGCGTCTGGGGCCGGAGACCGCCGAGTTCCTCATTCGCTGCGGAAGGGGCCTTACCAATGAGCCGGTCAACGACCGCATCCTGAGAGCGACCTGCCTGGGCGACCAGACTTCCAACCGGGGCAATGACCATCTCCGTGGCCGTTGCAACCTGGAGTTCATGGGCCTTCCCGCTGACGTACTTTCCAAGATTATCGGCAGACCCACCAACCCCGACCCCTACGCCTGGGACACCAAGGCGTTCTTCGCCATCTGGCAGCAGCATCTCAACACCATGTCGGACGCCCTGGGGCTGTGCAAGTTCTGGACGCAGTGGTTCGCCCCGGACCTGTTCGGTTTCGAGCAGCCGCTGGAGGTCATCAACGCCGTTACGGGCTGGGACATGACCAAAGAGGAGTTGTGGCAGGCATCGGAGCGTATCTGGAATATGGAGAAGATGTTCAACGTGCGTGATGGCGAGGACCGCCGCAACGACACCCCGCCGAAGATATTCTTCGAGCCCATCAAGGAAGGCGCTCGAAAGGGTTTGTGCCTGGAGCCGGACAAGTGGAATGCCTTGCTGGACGAATACTACGACCTGAGGGGTTGGAGCCGCAACGGCATTCCCAAGCCGGAGACCCTGAGGCGATTGAAGATGGACAAGGAACCAACGCACCTGTTGTAGGGGCGCAGCGGGCTGCGCCCTCCCAAAGGGCGTGCCGTCCCCTGGAACTGGTGTGTAGTTGCCCCGACTGGTCGGGGACGGACCATGCACGGACCTATTTCAGCCAGGAGGATAAATTAGATGGCAGTCCAGACCAAGACCCAGAAGAACATGACCGTCAACGCCAAGGTATGCACCGGATGCCGCCTCTGCGAGTTAGTGTGCTCCCTGTACAAGGAGAAAGAGACCAACCCGGCCAAGGCCCGCATCCACAATGAGTTCTATCTCATGGAGGGCATGCGGGTACCCAGGGTGTGCATCAACTGCGCTAACCCGGCCTGCGTGCCCTCTTGCCCCATAGACGCCTTGAAGAAGGACAAAGAAACAGGCTGGGTGGTCATGGACACCAAGCTGTGTAACGACTGCCAGATGTGCGTCTCGGCTTGTCCTTATGGGGCCATCCGGGTGACGCCGGACAACGACGTCATCAAGTGCGACCTCTGCGGCGGCGATCCCCAGTGCGTACCGATGTGCGAGACCCAGGCTATCAAGTTCGGCGAACGCCAGCCCCAGCAGGTAACCCACGCCCGCGAGGGGATGAAGTCCTTCCTGGACAAAGAGATTACAGAGGCATAAATCCGGTCAAGGGTAATCCGTAGGGGTGGGTTTGAAACCCACCCGCGTCCCCCCAGTGGGGTGTTGCATGTACGTGAAGCGGGGGCGGTCTGAGACCGCCCCCTCTTTTTCCCCATTGTGGGGCGCGAAGCGCCGTGGCAATCTCCCGCTATGCATCATAGGATAGGGGCAGTTTCAAACCTCCACCCCAGATTCTTTAGTCACCCGCCTGGGGGCGGACTCCTTCAGAATGACAGGATGGTACCCTACTTTGTCGGTGACCTTGCAACAGGAGATCCTTGTAGGGTGGGTGAAGCGAAGCGTAACCCACCACCTCGCCTCGTGGTTGGAATAATCATAAGAAAAGAGGAATGCCAGACCTGTGGGCGTGGCGGTGGGTTTCGTCCCGATTGTGTCGGGACTGCACCCACCCTACGGGCTCACCGGAAGAAAACCCCCGTTCGATACGCCCCAGGCGCATCGAAACGCCCCCTTTGCGTGAAGGGGGCAAGCAGGTCCCTCCCGTCACTTCCCCTCTGCCTTGAGCTTCTCCGCGATCATGGCCCGCAGCACCTTTTTGTCGGGCTTCTGCTCCGCGGCCAGCGGTATCCTGTCTATGATCTCCAGCCTCTCCGGCAACTTATATGAGGCAATCTTCCCTTTCTTCAAGAACGCGACCATCTCCGGGAACGTGAACGTCTGGCCGGGCCTGGGGACGACAAAGGCGCACGCCTTCTCGCCCATGACCCTGTCCGGCATACCCACCACGGCCACCCCGGCCACCTTGGGGTGCCCCTGCAGCATATTCTCGACCTCCAGCGGGTAGATGTTCTGTCCGCCGCGAATGATGAGGTCCTTCTTCCTGCCTACCATCACCAGGTTGCCTTTGCTGTCCATCTTGCCAAGGTCGCCCATTTTGAACCAGCCGTCTTTGCTCCACGCCTTCCAGGTAGATTCGGCGTCCTTGAAGTAGCCGCCGGCGCAGCTCGGGCCGCGCAGATAGATCTCTCCTATCTCTCCGATCGGTACCTCCCCGCCTTGTTCATCGGCGATCTTCACCTCGGCGTGGGCTATGGGCTTGCCCACGGTGAGCAGCCGGTCCTCCTGGCTGGAATGCGGGGAGGTGGCTATCAGCGCCCCGCAATCGACGGCGCCCAGGCAGTTGAGGACGGGGCGGCCGAAGCGCGCCTCGGTCTCCTTGCCCAACTCGTAGGTAAGGGGCGCGCCGGCGCTGAAGAGGTAGCGCAGCGAACTGAGGTCGTAGGTATTGAAGTCAGGTTCGGCCAGCATCATGGCCAGGTGGGCGGGGGAGACGCAGGCGACGGTCACCCGCTCTTTCTGCATAAGCTCCAGGGCCGGCCTGGCCTGGAAGACCTCCAACATGGCCAGCTTCGCCCCGACCACCGGCCCGCCGTAGTAGGCGCCGTTGTTGGGGCCGCCCGACGCCGGGCCGAGCGCGGCAAGCACGTCCTCTTGAGTCAGATCAAGCAGCTTTGCGATACCCTTACCGGCGACAACGCGGGCAGCCGCGCTGAACTCCACGAACTTCGGCATCCCTGTGGTGCCGCTGGTGTGGGCTATCAGGGAGAATTCCGCCCGGTCGAACCTCCTGGCGTCGAGGAACCTCTTGGTCAGGTCCCTGTCGTGGGTTTTCCGGGCCAGCCCGGGCAGGCCTGTGGCGTCGCCCGTGGCCTTTTCGTCAGTAACGATAATGTATTTCAGCCGGGGCAACCCGGGCTGCAAATTCCGTACCATCTGCAGGTGGTCGAAGTCCGAGTATTTACCGGGGATAACGATGGCTGCCGCGTCCAGATAATGGAGAATGTACTCCATCTCCCTTTCGCGCAGAGACCTCAATACGGGGGCAAAAAGGACGCCGGCCTTCTCCGCGGCTACGCGCAGCAGGGCCAGTTCGGCGAAATTCGGGAGCTGCACTGCCAGTACCTCGTCCCGGTCTATGCCCAGCTCTATCAAGCCCATCGCCACCCGGTCTGTCCACTCCCTTGCCTCGGCCCAGGTGAAGCGGCTTCTGGAGTCGACTACAGCTTCTTCGTTGGGGTACTTCTCGGCGTTGATGTCCCACAGGCGGGAAAGGGTCATGGAGTCCCAGTAGCCCTTTTCAACATATTCGGTGATTAGCTCCGGTGTGTAGCGGGTGGGTTTCATGTTTGGCCTCAATTTCTCATATGATGGGGCAAGTCCCAAGTCTCAGGCGCCAGAGCCCAGGCAATGTCAAAATGCAACCACTTTGAACGTTAGTGCAAGCGCTCGGTGTTTGCCGCGCCGCCTATCTCAGTACACGTACTGAGCAAAGGGCAACGATTTCACCGGTTGCCCGTTTTCGGCCACCAGGCGGCCCCGCACATACGTCTTCACCCCCCGGCCCTTGACCTTCATCCCCTCGTAGATAGAGAAGTCGCAGGCCGAATGGAGCGCGCCAGCGGTCAGCGTCCACTCCTGACTAGGGTCAACTAACACTATATCCGCATCCGAGCCGGGACTCAAGACCCCCTTTTGGGGGTAGATGCCGAAGGTACGGGCCACGTTCTCCGACGTTATCTTCGCCAGCAGTTCCCAGCTTATCCTTCCCTTGTTGACGCCCTCGCTCACCAGCAGCGGCAGCGTGGCGGCGATGCTGCCGAAGCCGGGTATTGCCTCCCAGATGCCACCCTCTTTCGCTGTTCTCTTATGAGGGCAGTGGTCGGTGCCGATGGTGGTTATCACGCCTTCTCTGATGCCCTGCCACAGGCGCTCGCTGTCGGCCTCCTGGCGCAACGGCGGATTGACCTTGGCCAGCACACCCGCCTCCGCATCCCTGGTCAGGACCAGATAGTGGGGACACGTCTCGCCGTAGACCCTTGCGCCACGGGCCTGAAGGTACTGGATGGCGTCCACGCTCTCTTTGGCGCTGGTGTGGACTACATAGAGGGGCGCCCCCAGCTCTCCCGCCAGCAACCCGGCGGCGAAGATATGCATGGTCTCGCAGGCCGAGGGCCGGGCTTCGCTGTACGCTGATAGCTTGTCCCTCCCCTCGGCCTTGTAACGCGCCTCAAGGAAGTCGCCGAGGGTGGGTTCCTCGGCGTGAATCATGGCCAGTGCAGCGGGCCCGCACCGGGCGACCAGCTCCAGTCCCCGATACAGAAACGCCCAGTCCACCCCCATCCCCGGCTGCCGCCAGTGCTCCTGGCCAACGTAGGCCAGCGGGAACTTGAAGTTGGTTATGCCTTCATTGAGGAGCTCAGGGATCTCCTCTACATGCTTCTTGCTCACCAGGAAGGGGAATATCTTGAAATCGACAACCGATCTCTGAGCGGCTAGCTGCTTTGCCCGTTGCATCCGGGCAAGCACTGACTCCGCGGACCGGCCAAAGGTGGCCGACGTGATAATGGTGGTCACGCCGCCTACGGCTGCTGACACCGCCTCGCTCTCAAAATCCGACGCATAGGTGGCTTCGCCCTGTCCGTGAGCGGCGCCCAGCCCCATGTGGACGTGGGGGTCGATGAGGCCAGGCAGCACGTAGAGGCCGTGGGCATCCACAGTCCGGCTGGCGGGCAGGTTATCTGCGGAGATCGTTGCGATCCTTCCACTTTGCACCCCGATTCCCGCCCGGAGCAGCCCCTGAGGAGTGACCAGGGTGCCGTTGTTGATGAACAGGTCTAACATGGCAGCGTCTCCTTTCCCGAGACAGTTCTGATGCCTCTCAGTTGTCCCGGCAGAAGGTCCAGATAACGGATAAAATCTACCAGCGGCGTTCATCGTTGTCAATGCCGCGTTTCTTGGCGGACCGGCCTCAAATGGGCTATGATATGAACAAGAGTCAACCGCGATGGAACGGCGAACGAACTCCGGTTAATCGGAGGCTCTTCGGCCCTCCGTTTCCAAGCTGCTCTATCCCATGACAGGAGGTGGGACGTGAAGGTAGAAGTCAGGCTTTTCGGCACTTATAAGGAAGCGGCTAAGACCAGCATTCTGCAGGAGGAGTTAAACGGGGTGGCTACACTGGGAGGCCTCCTCGACAGGCTGGCCACGCGGTACGGCGCCGCCTTCGAGAACCTGCACGATGCCAATAGCGGCGTCCTCATCATCCGCAACGCTGACATCACCAGGGAACTGGACATAAAGCTGGCTGAAGGCGATGTGGTCAAGCTGGTGCCCGCGGTGCCGGGGGGATAGGGGCGGCGTCATGCCCCGGGCTTCAGCCGGGAGCGCTCTCGTCTCTCTTTCGCCCCAGGCTGAAGACGGCCGCGACCAGCATGGCAATCGCCGACGGCAGGTAGAACGCCCCTATGGTGAACGCTGCCAGACCACAGAAGATCAGGAGAAACATCGTTACCCCCCACATGGCAGTCTTCCCTGCTCTCCGCTGGCGGGCCGCCGACCTGCTGATCAGAAGGCCCAGAAGGGCAAGCGATACAGGAACAAGGAGCACGGCCCCGCCCCATAGCCCATTCACCTCAAGGAACATGGCCGACGTCCTGACGGGAGGTGGGGGTGGGCCACCCGGAGGGCCAGAGGACTGCGACACCCCCTGGTAGAAACCGGGCGACAGCGCAATCCACAGACAAGCGGCTACCGCCAGGCCCAGCGCTACCGCGCTGGGAACGACCGGTGGATGCGGCCTCGAACGCATAGCCGCCACCCCTATTCTATTTGCCCTGCCCGAACCGGTTGTAGAACACCCACTCGTTGTATTCCTTGCGGATGGGCGCGGCGGGCTGCTCATCGGGATAGCCCAGCGGGATCAACTCCACCACCTTCACGTTCTCCGGCGCGCCGATTATCTGCTCGGCCTTAGCTGAATCGAAGGCCCCCACGTGGACGGTGGCCAGACCCAGGGCATGGGCCGTCAACACCAGATTCTCCAGCGCCAGGCCCAGGTCGAACATGTACCAGTCACCCTTGTCGGTGGCAGGAGCCTGGCCGCCGTCCGGCAAGCGTTTGAAACCGGAGCGCCCCAACTGGGCGCAGGCCACGATACAGACGGGGACGGTCATGATGGCCTGGGCCGCCCGGTTGGGTCGGTCGGGACGCGTCGAGTGGCAGGTGTTGGCCAGTTGCTCCCTGGTGGCCTGGTCGGTCACCAGCACCAGCCGCCAGCACTGGGTGTTGGCCCACGATGGCGCCCAGCGCGCTGCCTCCAGTATGGTGTTCAGCTTCTCGTCGCTGATGGGGTCGTTCTTGTACTTGCGGACGCTGCGTCGGCCCTTGACGATGTCCATGAATTGCGCCGGTGATGCGTTTTCCTTCAGTTCCATAGTTGTCCTCCTTTTGTCTCGGTGTTCGGGCTTCCAACCTCGCCGTCTTCCCCCTTTCTGTCAACGGAGAGGGGATAGTAGGCTGTGAGGTCAATCAGCAATAGCATTTCACCACGTGGCTCAACGCCCGGATGGCCTGTCCCATGGTTGCGTACGCGGGAAAGCCAGCGGGGTTGCACTTCCGCCGGATGCTGGCGACCACCTCCAGCGCCGGAGGGTTGTCGGCATCGCCGGTGACCAGCATCAAGGGCCTGCCGCAGGCCTTGCCGGCGTCCACTATGGCATCGGTCAGGGCCTCCCACATATCTGCGTCAGCCCTCCCCGGTATCCCCAGCACTACGTGCACAATGAGAGTGTGGACATCAGGGCTGGACGCCGACAGCCGGATTGTATCAGAAAAGAGGCGCGGCTGGAACAGCATGCCGGGCGCGAAGTCGACAGGATTTCTGACGGATGTCCCCGCCTCGGGGACTGTCCCCCTGAGCTTAGCTTGAAGTTCGAGAGACAGCTCCGGGATGTTGAGTCCCGCCCTCGTGCAGGCATCGGCAGCCAGCACACTGGCCCCACCGCCACCCCCGATAATGGCCACCCCGCGGCCTTGCGGCGGCTTCATCAGGGAAAAGGCCAGAACAGCATCCATCAGGTCCTCCAGACTTTCTGCGCGCCCGGCGCGGCTCTGCAGGAAAAGGGCATCCCACAGCGCCTCGCTGCCTGCCAGAGAGCTGGTATGGGTTGCCGCCGTCCTGGCCCCGGCGGGGCTGCTGCCACCCTTCACAATGAGCACAGGCTTCCGCTGACTGGCCGCGCCCAGCGCCTCGCACAGCCGACGGCCATCCCTGGCGCCCTCGATGTACGCTGCCGCCAGCCTGGTCTCCGGGTCGTGGGCCAGATAGTCCATGAAGTCGCTTTCATTGAGGTCGCTGGCGTTGCCGTAGCTGATGACCTTGCTGAAGCGGAGTCCCCGGCGCGCTCCCGTTGCAGCGAACTCCTGGGCGTAGCGCCCGCTTTGCGAGATGAAGGCCACGCCCCCGCCGTCCCGCGGCAAGGCTGAGTTGAAGGATAGCCCGGAGGCAGGGCAGTATATGCCAACGCAATTGGGTCCGATGACCCGTATCCCCGCGGAGCGGGCGATGGATAAGACTTGCTGTCCCAGCTCTCGCCCGGATTCATCGCCGCTGTCGGCGAAGCCGGCGGTGAACATGCTCACCGTTCTTACGCCCTGGGCGGCGCAGTCGGTCATCACCCCGGGAACAAAGGCTTTGGGAATGCTGACGATGACGTGGTCCAGGGGCGGGGGTACCTCCCGTATGCTCTTGTAAGCCTTGAGGCCGCAAATGACCCCGCCGTGAGGGTTGACGGGGTACAGCGGCCCCGGGAACCGGGAATCTATCAAAGGTTGAAGGAAAGACAGGTTGGCAAAGCCATCGGGGTTTGATGATACGCCCACCACGGCTATGGACCGGGGGTGGAAAAGGAACTCCAGTGGGTGGGGATTTCTCACTGCGGCCGTCATAACATCAAGCCGCTTTCTGCACCGGGGCGGGCGCCGGCGCTTCTTTCTTATGGCGTGCTACGGCTGGCAGGGTCATGGTGAGGATGGCGCTTCCCAGGACCAGGGCGCTGCCCATGTAGAAGGTGGACAGGGCGCCGACCCTGTCAGCTACGATCCCGGCGATCAACGGCGCCAGTGCGGCAAAGGCGGTGTTCAGGCCAAAGATGAAGCCGACTGTGGTGGCGCCGGTCTCCTTGGGCGTTATCTCCAGGGCGTAGGCGAAGAGCACCGGCCGTACCGAGAAAAGGAACAGGCCCAGAACGACAAGGCTGGCCATAAACAGGTAGCCCGATTGGAATATGCCAAGAAAGGCCATGGCGGCAGCGCTGGCCCACAGACACACCGACATGGCGGACTTCCTTCCGGTCCTGTCGGAGATCGTCCCCACCACGAGCCCGGTGGCCAGGCTGGGAAGGGTGAGCAGGGCCACCATCAGACCTGCCTTGTCCGATTTCATGGCCAGGACGTTGATAAGATATATGGGCAGAAAGGTGTTGATCACATTTTGACTCATGGTGCGCAGAGCGGAGATACTGGATAGCTTTATGAGCAGGCGGTTTGTCACCATAACCTTCAGGCTGGTGGCGTAGTTCTTGAGGTTCATGTTGGCGGACCGTTTTTCCTGGAACCGGCCCATGAGGAACCACAGGCCCACGGCCAGCGCAATACCGGGGATGGCGTTGATCCCCAGTACCTCTCGCCAGCCTATTGTTACCAGCATGATGCCGATTACCAGGGGCGCCAAGGCATCGCCCAGGTTGGCTCCGAACTCGTGGAGTGACAGGGCGAAGCCGCGCCGGGCCGGGAAGCGGTTGGAGAGGGTGGACATGGCTGCCGGGTGCCATGTCGAACCACCTATGCCGACCAGCGCCACCATGATCTGGAGGATGACATAGTTGGGAGACAGACCCACCATCAGGTAGATCAGGGCGGACCACAGGATGGACACGGCCAGGATGAGCCGCCTCTTGCCCAGCCAGTCCACCAGCGCCCCCGCAGGGATGTTCACGATGGCCCCCAGGACTGTCCGGTAGGATACAAGCAACCCGGCCTGGGTGAAGCTGAGGTTGAATTCTTTTATAACAAATGGGACTATGAGCAAGAAACCCTGGAAATACCAGTGCACCAGAGTGTGCCCCAGGGTGAGAACACTCAGGGCCAGCTTATCTTTCATGTATTCGGCTCCATTGCACAGGGGCAAAGCTAATGGCGACATTCTACACCAAGGAATGGCAAAGGACAAGGGAGAGAGGGAGGCCATAATCCGCCATCAAACTCCAGCCGCAACATCAAAGATGTCAAGGAATGGCTGTGGGCTTTGGCCGTTCGTCCCCCTTTTCTAAAGCTGACCACTACCCACATTTTTGGGCTGGACACAAGAGGATCTCGGAGGCTTGGGACATAGCCAGGATTCGTAATCTTTCACATGCCAGTAAGGTCAACCAGGCACTGTAGTCGCTCTGGGCAGAAACGTAGGGTGGGTGAAGCGAATCCCGACAAGTCGGGACATTTCGTAGCAACTGGAGGTGGTGGGTTTCGTCCCGATTTCATCGGGGCTGCACCCACCCTACAAAGCTGGTATCCGCGTTCCACATATCAGAAAACCTATTGTGTCCAGCGACCTGACTTATGGGTAAGGGTCAGTTACACAATAGAACTCAACAAACTCAATAGACTCCCCTTTGTGTTCCTTGCGTTCCTTCGTGGTTGGCGTAGCCCCCTGTCTCCATCTCTCTCCGTCGGTGGGGCGAGAGGGATACCCCAGGCAAACCCAAAGAACCCAAAGAACTCAAAGACCCCCGAGACTCACCCCTTCCCCGTCGCCAGGTAGGCGTTTTCCATGTACTGCAGCACCATGCGCTGGGCGTGGTAGTAAGAACCGTTGAGAGCGATGGCCCACCGCATCACCTTGCTGAAGTCATCCTTATTCTTGTAGAACAGGGGCATGATGGCGTTCTCCAGCTTATGGTACAGCGATGCGCTCTCCACGTCGGGGTTGCTCCCCGGTTCCCAGTTATCGCCGATGGACCAGCCAGTAATACCTTCCACATGGCCCTCGACCCACCAGCCGTCCAGGACGCTCAGGCTGGGAACGCCATTGAGCGCGGCCTTCATCCCGCTGGTACCCGAGGCCTCCAGAGGCTTCTGCGGCGTGTTCATCCACAGGTCCACGCCGGCGCACAGGGATTGCCCGAGCGCCATATCGTATTCTTCCAGATAGACCACCTGAACTGCGCCCCTGAGCGCCTCCGCGGCCCTGAAGACGCGCCGGATCTGCGCCTTGCCAGCCTCGTCGCGGGGATGGGCTTTGCCGCTGTAAATGACCTGCAACGGGCCCACGTCGCTCGCTATCTTCCTTAGACGGTCCAGATCGGAGAAAAGGAGGTCAGCCCGTTTGTAGGCTGTGGCCCGGCGGGCAAACCCGAGGGTCAAGATCGCGGGGTCCAGCCGGACTCCGGAGCGTCGCTCCACCTCTGCCAGCAGGTCTCTCTTGGCCTGCTCGTGGGCCTTCTGGATGTCATCCAGCGGGATGCTTATGGCGTAACGCAAGTACAGATTGTCGCGCCGCCATTCTGGAATATGCTGGTCGTACAGGTCACGAAACGGCTTTGACGTCCACGTCACGGCGTGCACCCCGTTGGTGACAGAGTTTATAGGGTAGTTGGGAAACATGCTGGAGGATATTTCCTCGTGTCTCATGGAAACGCCGTTGATGTAATGGGAATTGGCCAGGCCCAGGTATGTCATGTTGAGGACGCTGTCCAGGCAGCATTCCGCCGTTTGCAGCGCGGCTGTCTGCTCCTCGCCCAGCACGCCCCTGACGAGATCGAGGGAGAACTGGTCTTGCCCCGCGGGTACCGGCGTATGGGTGGTGAACACGCAGCGGCGTCGGACTGCTTCCCTGTCCGACTTTGTCAGACCGAGGAGGCCTCGTCCCTGGGCGCGTTCCTTTAGCAGCGCCAGAGTGAGAAGGGCAGAGTGGCCTTCGTTCATGTGATAGGTCCGCACCCGGTCGTGCCCTATGGCCCGCAGCATGGCTATGCCGCCCAGCCCAAGCACGGCTTCCTGGCACAGGCGGTAGTGGGCATCTCCGCCATAGAGATGGTCGGTCAGGGTCTGGTCCCAGGGGCTGTTTTGAGAGGTCGCCGTGTCCAGAAAGTACACCGGGACTGGGTGCCCGCCGATGCCGTAGACTATGTAGCGCCACGCCCGCACCTGCACCTGTCTTCCCTCTATGCTGACCGACACCATGAACGGCAGGGGCTCCAGGAACGACTCCGGCAGCCACTCCGCGGGGCTTTCGGTCTGGTTTCCCTGAGCATCCAGGTGCTGCCTGAAGTAGCCCTTGCGGTGCAGAAGGGTCACGCCCACCATGGATACCCCCATGTCGGCGGCGGCGCGCAGGGTGTCGCCGCTGAGTATGCCGAGGCCGCCGGCATATGTGGGCATGGCAGGGTCCAGTCCCACTTCCATGGAGAAGAAGGCCACTGTGAATGGGTGGGCGGACCGTATTCTGGGCAGGTCAGACATCGAGGCCCCCGCCGCTAAATTTGCGCCTATTATACCACACGGCCGCGGGATAGCGGGGGTGCGGCCGGCGGTCGAAATCCCCCGTCCAATTCCCCAAAAGGGGAATGCGGACTTCCCCCTTTACGTAAAGGGGGCGCCCGGCTCGCCCCCCGTCCTTGACCCCTTCCCGACTTGTTGCTAGAATCCGTTCAGGCATGATTATCGATTTCCACACGCACATCTTTCCCCCGGCGGCGAAGGCTGACCGTTCGCCATATCTGGCCAGGGACGCCTGTTTCGGCCAACTCTACTCCTCGCCCAAAGCCAAAATGGCCACTGCCGAAGACCTCGTCGCCAGCATGGACCTGGAGGGCATCGACGTGTCGGTGGCCCTCAATTTTGGTTGGGCTGACCACGCCCTGTGTGTTGAGACCAACAACTATATCCTGGAGAGCATCGCCCGCTACCCGAAGAGGATCGTTGGCTTCTGCGCCGTCCAGCCCGCCGCCGGCGATAAGGCTATTTACGAGATGGAGCGCTGCGCTCGGGCCGGCGTCAGGGGTATCGGCGAGATGAGGTCGGACGAGCAGGGTTTTCATCTTGGCGACGAGGCGGTTATGGGGCCTGTCGTCCACGCGGCGAAGAGGCTGGGCCTCATCCTGCTGTTGCATTCCTCCGAGCCGGTGGGACATGAGTACAAGGGGAAAGGCAAGGTGACGCCGGAGCAGCTCTACAGCTTCGCGAAGGCGTTTGCTGAAGCTACAGTCGTCTATGCCCACTGGGGAGGCGGCCTTCCCTTCTACGCTCTAATGCCTGAAGTGGCTCTCGCGCTGCAGCACACCTACTTCGATACAGCAGCCAGTCCGCTCCTTTACCGGCCCCAGATTTTCAAGCACGTGGTCGAGATAATCGGCGCCGACAAGGTCCTTTTCGGCAGCGATTACCCTCTGTTGCCTTTGCGGCGCTACCGGTCGGAGCTTGACTCCCTGGGGCTGGACCGCGATGTTACCGATGCCATATTTGGCGGCAATGCTCAAAGGCTTTTGGGAATTGAGAAGTGAGAGGCCAGAGGCGCGAGTCCAGAGAGGCGCAGCCCGGTTGAGACGCGAGAGGTGTGAGAGGTATGAGGTGAGGAGTAAGTCCCACTGCTCGCATCCCACATCTCACTTCCCGAAGGGTTCACCCTGGTATTTCTGGAGGCCCCCCACCACCCACTGCTCGTATCCCACATCTCACTTCCCGAAGGGGTGTCCCGTGGAAACATCCTTTCCCCCTCTCCGAAACGGAGAGGGTGATCAAGGGGGTGAGGTTGGCCTTTCCAGCACTCTCGAGAGGTGAGATACGGAGACCATACGCACCTTCATAGCTATCGAGTTGCCGCCGGCGGCGCTGGGTGCCCTGGCCAGGGTGCAGACAGACCTCAGACCGTCGCCGGCTGGCGTGAAGTGGGTAGACCCTAAGGGGATTCACCTTACTCTGAAATTCCTGGGCGGCGTCCAGTCTGATCGTTTGGATAAGGTATCCGTCGCCCTCGCCGGGCTGGCAGGGCCGGTCGAGCCGTTCTCATTGCAACTGAAGGGCCTGGGCGTCTTCCCCGACGCTCGCCGCCCGCGGGTGGCCTGGGTGGGGCTGGAAGGCGACGTGGCCAGGCTGGCGCAGCTCCAGCGGTCCATAGATTCGGCTTTGCTTCCTCTTGGATTCGGCAAAGAGGACAGGCCCTTTGTCCCCCATCTGACGCTGGCCCGGCTTCGGGACGATATGCCTCCCATGGAGCGGCAGGAGTTCGGGCAGCATTTCCTGAAGGCGGAACTGGCGCCGCTGGCGCCCTTCAGTGTGGAGTCCCTCAACCTGATGAAGAGCCAGTTGACGCCTAAGGGGGCCATCTATAGCGTGCTGGGTAGGTACAAGTTCGCGGTGTGAGGATTATTATTGCTCCACTTTTGAGAATGGGAGCTAGCGGGGGCCACACCCGCTGCTATCGTCAACACCACACCCAGGGCTGCTGACCGGAAGAAGTAGCCAGTTGAAGCGTGGAGCGAGAGCCGGGGCCACCAACTTCCTGAGTCAGGTGCATCCAGTACACCCCGTCAGCCGGTAGCCCTACGAACTTACCTCTGACCGCGGTGGTCCTGAAAGCGCCGGTTGAAGCAATCCATGTGTTCAAGTTGTCCCCCGATACCATGACTGTGGCTGCCCCGCGATATTCCAGGGTTAGATGGCCCCCAGGCCACACTTCCAGGTCTATGACACCATGGTGCTCCCCCGTAGCGCCCTCTAACTTCAAATTGGAGACCACTTTCACGCTGTAGTCGGCAACCGTGGTGCAACCTATGGCAAAGGGCAGCCCATCGCCCCCTTCATATTGACGATCGTCGATCCTGAGCCGGTTAGCGTCCTCTCTCACCTGGCCGACCTCGGTCAGCGTGAGTTCCGCGCCGGGCATGTACAAGTTCGTCGGCTCAGAGAAAAAGCTTGGGTCAGAACGGCCAACGGTGTAGGAGCCGGCCCCATTAGAGGAGATTGTCTCCGAGGAGAAGACAGGGGGTCGTAGATGAGTCGCCCCTGCGGAACCTGCGTCGGGCGCGCCAGGGAGGAGGCCCTCCGCGATGAGGACGGGAGGCACCCTGGCTGCCGCAATGGGGCTAGGAGCGACGGCTGGGAGCCCCAGAGCGATGGCTATCAGGGCGGTCAGCACCGGGCGCAGAGCCGCCCGAGCCGGTAGCAAGCAAGGACCACAACACCGGGCCCAGGAAGCCGAAATCAGTCTCAACATCGTTGCCATCCTCCACTGGATCTGGTACCAGGCAATACGTAGCGTGTCCCCACTCGACGTGGGTCTGGCCGCCGCTATGAGAGAGAAGCAAAGGAAGCGCCAGTGTTGGCGGTGACCACAGATGACACTAACAATAGTGTAGCTTCTTCCCGCCTACCGCGTAACCGCGAAACTACTCAATTGTGGCGCAAAAAAGCCGTAGAATTACGTGGTGATTCCTGCAGCTTTAAGGATGGCAAAGCTGGGCGCCGCACGGCGGCGCCGAGAGACAAGCGGCTCGGCTCAAAGAGGAAGCTCACACCATAGCTCCGGCAAAGGGCAAGAGGCCGCCGAAGGTGATGGACTTTCGGAAGCGCCTGCAGGAGTTGTGAAAAATGGGGCGCCCGGCTTTGGCCCGGGTCTTCGTATATAGCAACCGTTCACGTGTGAAATCGCGTGGGGAATCCCCCAATTCTCTCCCTCGAGGGGTGAGAGGGTTAAGGTGTAGGGGCACACACACGGGTCTGCCCTGGGCGACCGACCGGTCGCCCCTGCGTCGGGCGTTGGCCGTTTCATCCGGGGGGCATGGTATTTTATGGCCGCGATTTGGTACAATGCAAAAAAGTCGCCTGTAATTTCCCGAGAAGAGGTTAGTCATGGTCAAGATCGGACAGCACATCCCGGACTTCGAGCTGGATGCCTACCACGAGGATGACATCAGGAAGGTCAAGCTCAGCAGCCACAAAGGGAAGTGGCTGGTACTGCTGTTCTATCCCGCGGACTTCACCTTCATTTGCCCCACCGAGTTGGAAGAGGCTGCCAGCTACTACGATAAGTTCAAGGAACTGGGCGCCGAGGTCCTGAGCGCAAGCACGGATACGGCCTTTGTCCACAAGGCGTGGCACGATAACTCCCCCGCTGTGGGCAAGGTACAGTTCCCCATGCTGGCTGACCACACGGCAAAGCTATCGCGGGAATTCGGCACATATGTGGAAGAAGAGGGCCACTCCCTGCGCGCTACGTTTATCATCGACCCGGATGGCATCGTCAAAGCAATGGAGATGCACGATAACAGCATCGGCAGGAGCGCCAGAGAGATCCTGCGCAAGCTCCAGGCGGCCAAGTTTGTCCGCGAGCACAAAGGGCAGGTGTGCCCGGCCAGTTGGGAACCCGGGGGCGAGACCCTCAAGCCTGGCGTCAACCTGGTGGGCAAGCTTTAGGGGTGGCAGGGTCTTTGCATTATATAGGAAAGTCCCATATCGGAGAGGCCATGTCACCTGTCATGCTGAGCAAAGCGAAGCATCTGGGGAGCGGGGAGCGCCCCACCCTTCCCGACTTGTTCCCGACTGGTCGGGACTACGCTCCTCCGAGTAAACCATCGGAGTCCGATGCGTCAGACAGAATGACAATGCAAAGACCCTGTTAGGGGTGGGCATATGTGTTGCAGAGGCATCGCCTCTATGATAACATCTAGCCGCAATGTTGACACAAACGGAAGCTGATAACCTGGTTGCCATGCCCAAGAGGGTGGAAGGTGCCACGTACGCGCAATTCCCATTGCCAGGAAAAGCGGTTACGCTGCCGGTTACGTCACTTGATCGTAGGGAACGCTTCCAGTTGGATGTAGAGAGGAAGTCCAGAATTCCTTCGAAATGGACGTTGCAGCTTAGGCACAGAGAGGTGACAGTTCTCGTGCGCTTAGATATACGCTGCGCGTCTCATTCCAATCCCGACAAAGCCCCGCATCCCCAACTGTCTCCTTATGAAGGTCAAGTCATAGGGACTCCGCACCTGCAGCAGTACGTTGAAGGTTTCGACGATGGCTGGGCGATCCCAGTACCGGCAACGTTTACAGATTTGGCTGACGTTGGAACCACTTGGCAGGAGTTCATGCAGTTCTGTCACATCGCCGGTATTCCCTTGCAGGGAGGCCTTTGATGGCGACTTTCGAATGTGAGCGCCTTGCACAAGATTATGCCGATTGGGTTCGACAACGTATCAAGGTGCAGAATATTGGAGATGTCTGTGTCCTGACGACACCCTTTCTCGACAAGCACCGCGATCTATTGCAAATCTACGTTGAACGCACTGACTCCGGGTTACTGTTGTCCGATGACGGCTACATTCTTCGTGACCTTCAGATGAGCGGCCTCGAATTAGATACCGAACGTAGGAAAGAGTTGCTGCATCATATTCTGCTATCTTTTGGGGTGACTATCAAGGGCGAAGAACTGCAGGCAGTGGCCAGCGAAAAGACGTTTGCACAGAAGAAACATGACTTCGTTCAGGCGATGCTTGCTATCAGTAGTTTGGTGCACTTGGCGAGGCCGACCGTTGCGGCCGTCTTCAAGGAGGATGTAGCTCGATTTCTGCGCGATAACCAAGTGCGCTTCGTATCGGACGTGAAGCTGACCGGCGAGAGCGGGCTGCACCATCCCTTTGACTTCGTTATCGGCGCTGCTCCAGATCGTCCTGAACGGTATCTTCGTGCGATAGGAACACCCGACAGAGAAAGCGTGGTGGAGTTCATGTTTTCCTGGCAGGATGTTAAACGTGCGCGACCCTCAGACGCGGTTGCCTTTGCAGTTCTTAATGACCAAGAGCAGCGGCGAATTAGCCCGGACCACGTCAGCGCCCTAGAGAAGTATGCGATAGAAGTGATTCGTTGGACGGACAGGAACTCCAAGCTGGCAAAGCTTCAGGGCTAGAGTAAAGAGAGGTATCACAGCTTCGAGCAGGCTTCGACTTTGCTATCAGCGAAAACGATTACTGTTACTGGGACAGGAGGTCTTCATAATGGCTAGAGTCCCTTACCTGGAGAAGGAACAGACGGCGCCCGAGGTGCGCGAGGTCTTCGAGAAGATGGAGTCGCGCGGGGCCAGGATCCTCAACCTGTACAAGACCGTCGCCCACAGCCCGGCGGCTTTCGGGCACTTCAACCGGCTGGGCAACGCCCTGCTCTCGAAGGCCAAGCTTGATCCCAGGCTGCGGGAACTGGCCATCCTGAGAATCGCCAAGCTGTGCGGCAGCGAGTACGAACGGGCCCAGCACGTCCCCTTTGCCCGGGATGTGGGCATTACCCAGGCGCAGATCGACGCCATAGGGAACTGGCAAAAGGGGAGCGTCTACAGCGAGCGGGAGAGGGCCACCCTTCAGTATGTGGACGAGGTTACGCAGAGCGTTAAGGTGAGCGATGTCACCTTCAGCGCCCTGAAGAAGCACCTGGACAACACCAGCATTGTGGAGCTTACCCTGTCCATCGGGTTCTGGGGCATGGTGGCGCGCATCCTGGTGCCGCTCCAGATAGAGGTGGAGAAGGAACTGCCGACGTCTTCCAAGGACCTGCTGGGGCGGGGTCGCTCCGGATAGCAAGAACCATCATAGCGCCTCTGACAGGAGATAAGGGGTGAGGAGAATAGTCCTCAACGGTATGGCCGCTCAGCCCTATGCCCTTACTCCTGATACACGACGGACCTTACCGTGATCTCCGGCATGGGGTAATGCCGCTTGTTTCCCGTAACCAGTTCCAGTCCTTCCGCGGCGGCGGTGGCAGCTATCAGACAGTCATCAAGTTCCAATTCGAGCCGTGAGGATGCGACCGCTCGTGATCTCTTGCCCAATGGCGCCACTCCGCCAGCCGCGTTGCCATCCCCCCAGGCTCTTCTGAACTTTCCGGCAACCTCCGCGATTTCCTTTGTCGCCGGCAAGACAACGAGGCTGTCAATAAGCTCTTTAGTCTTCTCGCGTTCTGTCTCCCGCATTGCGCTATGGATTTCAGCGACGGTGATGGCCGAGCAGCAATGCGGCGAGTTTGCCGGAAGAGAAAACAGGAAATCCCTGGCCTCTTTCTTGCCACGCAGAAGATCGATCAGAATGTCGGTATCGAGAATCATGTAGCTCGGCCCTCTTGCTCGTTTGTTCTTGAAGAGTGCCTCAACCGGCGCACGAAACGCTCCGTCCCTTCTTCCAGTTCAGGGTGGTCTACGTCCTTCCAGGCGCCAAAGGCGTTTCCTAATGCGCGGCGAAACCGCAGTCTGAACAACTCTTTTCTGAGAGCTTCGGCGACTATCTTGCTGTGCTCTCCCCTGGGGACCTCGCGGCGCAACTCCTCGAGGAGTTCGTCGGGAAGGGAAAAATTGGCCTGTTTGGTTTTGGTCCCTCGCATTTCATTAGCTCCCTTATACAATCATCATATATATGCTAGCCTATATATGCTATATAGTCAATCAGAGCAGGGCCAAAGGAGTGGGCGCCTGACTCCGAACTGGCAGCGACATAGCGGTGCCTCTGGCCTCTGGTTGGCATGAAGGCCGCCCAGCGAGGGGGCATGGACAGGGGGGGCGCTCTTGGGAGGGCTGAAATTGGCAGGGAATATCTGCCTGCACTATCCGCTCAAGAAGCCCTGTCGCGGTGGATGGAACACCTCGCGCCCTCGTTGCCTGGTGAGGGTGTTTTTCCTTGGATCACAGGGAGAAGGAGGTGGGGACTCCCTCGAAGGATGCGAATGGGGAGAGGCGAGGATGATGCGGGTATGATGGCCCTCAAGCCACCAGAGGCGGCTATCACAGAAAGTTCGGCGCCTCGTTTGCCCGAGAATTCCACATAAGGCAGGGATTCCGAGGTGCTCCCCTTTTGGCCCACCCAGGTGAGCCTCATTACACCATTCTCCCAGCCGCTGCCGCTTCGGATTGTACTCTCGGGCTAGTGTTGTGACAGGAGTTCAGCCTGACGTATTTGCCTTTTGCCGGCCGATACGTGCAGAAG
>JACQTY010000168.1 GCA_016210545.1 Chloroflexota bacterium | reverse complement strand
GGTCACACTCCTTGGGGGTCCTTCCCGGGAACCCCGGCTTTGGAGTGTCACCCGTTTTCCTCAACTGCTTTCGCTCATGATCTGGTTGTTAGCCCATCTCTTATCACGCCGAAAGGAGTGGCATAAGGTGCGTCCATTCATACCGAGGTCTGAAGCGGTTGATTCCACATTTCGGCTCCTGGGGAGGCGGATCGACGGCGTGCGTAAGGGCGTCAATGCTGCAGCAGCCAAGGAGATGAAGGTTGGCAAGTATGAAGATGCCCAAGGGTGGATGGAGATCGGGCGCTCAGTGGGCGACTTTGCTGGGCGCGTAGAAGCGTTCACGAAAGAGTGGAAGCGCCTGGTGAAGGCAGCCCGAATTCTCGGTCGGGAAAGGGCTAACGCCGAGGCGGACAAGCCACCTGCTCATGCCGGCAAGAAGCGTACGCCGACCTGGAGATTCTGTGAACCCGCCCTTAGGGCGCTTGCAGGGCGGGGGGGGACGGCTGCGCTGAATGAAATCGTCGCCGATTTAGAGAAAAGCATTGGCGCAAGCCTAACCGAATTCGACCGCGCAGCCACGGGTTCGACCGGAGCACAGCGATGGCATATGGAGGTCCAGCGCTCGTATCGGGAATGCCAACGTCAGGGGTGGATCGAAAAGCAGAAGCGTCGTGACGGTCTATGGAAGATCACCCCAAAGGGAAGGGCGATTGGGGGCGAGAAGACCTAATGGTAAATGGGATGCCCTTCATAATGCGGGACATCTTTGACTAGTAATGGGGTTGCTTCCGAAAGTTCCTTCCGCATGTGCGGCGCCCGACACCTCCTGGGTGCGAGCCGCCGGGTGCGTGCAGTCTCGTCCTGGCGAGACGGACGGGTACCTTGTTGTGTGCCCAACCGTTGTCCGCAGGCAGGGACTTTCCATCCCGCTCGCTCGACTGGACCCTATCCGGCAGGCAGGCTACGTGCCCGAGCGAGCGCGCGCCGGTGTCGCCCCTCGGGGTCCAACCGGCGGCGATCCCGAAAGCGGCCCGGTCGCGGCGGCTCCTGGACGATCCGGACGGTCGGGTCGTCCCCGCCTCCTCTCTGCCCACCGTCACTCCCCTGAGGGGCCACCCGGCCTTGCGGTCACAAACTCCTTCCCCCGGCCCCGCGGATCAGATACAATCCCCATCGTCGGCGGGCCAGCCTCCCTGGTCGTCAGCCTTTCTTGCACGGGGCCCGCCGGATAGAAGCGTATTCGTTAGACTGAATCGTCCTGCCACAAGGAGACGCTCTTGAAGCAAAGCGTCTACATCGAGACAACCGTGTTGAGCTACTTGACCTCGAGACCGAGCCGAGACCTCTTGGTGGCCGCGCACCAACAGGTGACGGTCGAATGGTGGGAAAATGGGTTGCCGTCATTGGAAGCATTCATCTCCCCTCTCGTCATCGAGGAGGCTTCCCGAGGCGATGAGACTGCGGCCCGACTGCGCCTTGAGAAGATCGCGGGGTTTTCGATCCTGGAAATCAACGAGGAGGTGCGGCGGCTGGCCGAGCTCTACTTCGAAAGCATTCAGATTGCCGAGAAGGCCAGAGGTGATGCCTATCACCTAGCCGTCTCCGCCTACCACGGCATGGACTTCTTGGTGTCCTGGAATTTTGGGCACATCCTCAATCCTCGGGTCAGGGCCATTGTCCAGCAGCTCAATGCAGTCCAGGGCATCAGCACTCCCCTAAACTGCACACCCGAGGAACTCATGGAGGCATGAGATGAAGGCTGATCCGATTGTGGAAGAGGTCCGCGCGATACGTCATCAGCTTGAGCGCGAAACTCAACTGGACGCCGAATTGTACTACCAGCGCCTTAAGACATTACAGGAGAAGTTCTCTGGGCGCCTTGTCTGCCGCCAACCCAAACCTCTGCCACCCAGAGAAGGGGAACGGGCCGCCTAACTTCACTCCAGCGGACGCCGCGCTTTGCACGTAATCGTTGCCTCCGAATGTTCCTTCCGCATATGCGGCGCTCGACACCTCTTGTAATGGGGGACGGCCACGAAATTATGCGGATCTCCCGCCTGGGCTCTGCCACGAGCCCCCAAGAATCTGCGTGCCGTGCCTTCCCCGATCAGCGCCGAGGAAGTTCCCGAAGTCCTGCAGAGCGCCAGACTCGACCCATCGATCCTGTCGCAGCACGATCCCCACTGGGCGCGGCTACGCTCTCGAAAGATGCCAGGGGTGGCGCAATCGGGCGGGTGGAGGACTGGAACCGGGGAAACGGCGAACCGGGAAACGGGGACCTACCGAATGCGGAATGGAAGCAGAGGCGCGCGAGCGGAGGGCCGGAGAAATGGGGAGGCAGAGAGGGGGAGACGGGGAAACGGTGACAAGGGGAGGAGGAGCGAATGGGGCGAGAGGTGAGGCATCCCCTTGGCAGGCGAATCCTTGACACCTGGCCGGGCTGCCGGGTAGCGTAGGGGTCGTCAGTGGCCAGGGCTGTAGTGCGCCACGAGCGCTGGAGCCGGTGGGGATGCGCGTCATCCACGATTACCAGGGAGTCTCTATCCGGCTGACCGATGAGCGCCTTGCACATATCCTAGAGCAT
>JACQTY010000165.1 GCA_016210545.1 Chloroflexota bacterium | reverse complement strand
TTACACATACAGCAGTGGGAAAATCCCTCTCAGTCTCTCCTTCGACAGGCTCAGGACAGGCTCTTTTCCGAAGGGAGAGGTCATAGCGGCCTCTCCAAGACAGTTGCTACACCAATTTGGTGAAAAAGATGCTGCTTTGCCAAGATTCAACGGGTGGTGGATTTTGGTCCAACACACACATTGACGGAAAGGAGAAGAAGAAGTAACCTTATCCCGGACGTGTGCATGCCTGTACCACGTCACTGGAAAGGCATCCCCCTCTTGAGCGTTAGTCGCGCCCCTGCCAGGATCTTCTATGGCTGGTGGGTCGTAATCGCCGGTGTAGTAATATATGCCAGCCTCCTCGGCGCCTATCAGGCCTTCGGCATATTTTTCAAGCCGATTCAAGCCGAGTTTGGCTGGAACCGGGCTGTAACAGCCACTGCCTTTTTCATTGGCAGCCTGACTATGGCTGTCTTGGCGCCTGTGGTCGGCGGGCTAAGCGACCGATACGGGATCCGCCGTGTGATCACCGCGGCTGGCATTTCCGGCGCTACCGGCTATGCCCTGGTATCACAGGTCCAGACCCAGTGGCAACTTTACGCATGTTTTGTCCTCATGGGAACCGGCGGCACCTTCTTTGTACCCCTCCTCAGCGTCGTGAGCCGGTGGTTCACATTGAGGAGGGGCCTGGCGCTGGGCGTCACCGGGATCGGAGGCGGCATTGGCCAGGCATTCTTTCCCCCGCTGTCACAGGTGCTTGTCGACCATTTCGGATGGCGCCAGGCATACCTGGTCCTGGCGGGCATCCTTCTCCTGGTAGTCGTATCAGCTACGCAAGTCCTGAGGAGCAGCCCTGGAGAAAAAGGGCTTCTGCCCTACGGTGAAACAGACGTTGGCCGAACTAAGGCGACCGAACGAGGCCGGGCAACGCCCGCCGCAGCACCGGGCCTGAGGCAGGTGATACGTACCAGGGTCTTCTGGATGCTGGTGACGGCCGCGGCCGCGGGCCATACTGCATACCAGATGACCTGGGTGCACTTCGTGCCCTATGTGACCGACCCCGGCATCGGCGTATCCAGCATGGTGGGCGCCACTCTCGTGTCCGCCATCGGCTGGAGCAACATGGCGGGCAAGGTGTTCATGGGAAACCTGTCTGACCGTATCGGTCCCCGCGCCACTCTAGCTATGTGTTATGGTGTGGCGGGGGCGGCGATGCTCTGGCTCATAGTGGCCCGAGACCTGTGGACGCTGTACCTGTTCTCCTTCCTGCTCGGGTTCTTTTACGGGGGCGGCATACCCTTGCAGCCGGCGCTTGCCGGCTCGGTATTCGGACTGGGGGCGTTGGGGGCGGTGTCCGGGGGAGTGCAGAGCGGCACCTCCAGCGGCGGGGCCGTGGGGCCGGTCCTGGGCGGTTATATATACGATGTCAACGGGAACTATTACCTGGCCTTTGTTGTCGGCTCCATCCTGCTTTTCATCTCGATGACGCTGGTGGCGCTGGTGAGGAAACCAAAGCAGGCGGAACGAAAGTCCGTAGGTCCGAGGCGGCCATCGGACTCAAAGGCCCGGCGCAACTAGCTTCTCTCTGGCCTTAATCATCAAGGTAAGGCAGGCATTAGTAGGCGTCAGCAAGCCCTGCTGCCGGGCCAGCCGCCACACCGCGCCGTTCAAAGCATCGATCTCGGTGCGTTTGCCATGTCGCAGGTCGGAGTACATCGAGGCAAAATGCGCCGCGGTGCGGGGGATGAGGTCTTCAAACAGGACCCCTTCATATTCCTCGGGGGTTGCCCACAGCAAAGTCTGGCCGAGGCCCCGGGCCACATCGAAGACCTCCCTGATTACCTCGCTCATGATAGCCCGTGTGCTTTCGTTTTCCCCCAGCTTTCCGTATGGTACGCCCAGCATGGCCGATAGCGGGTTAAGACAGCAATTGTAGAACAGCTTTCCCCACAGGAAAGCCGTTATGTTTTCGCTGGCGCAGGCGGGCAGGCCGGCGTCCCGGAAAGCTCCGGCAAGGGCCTCAATTCGGGCAAGGGGGATGGAGCGACCGGGACTGCCGAGTACGAGTTCGCCGCCCAGGGTGGTGACGTGGACCTTGCCCGGGGCCGTTATCTCAGCCCCGTACATCACCCTACCCCCGACCGCCCTCCCGTCTCCGGCCTGCGAGACAATCGTCTCCACGTTTCCGATCCCGTTCTGCAAAGACACCACCAGGCCGTCCCTGCCCAACAAAGGCAGCGCCTGGACGAGGGCCGATTCCGTATCGTAGGCTTTGGTGGACAGAAGCAAAAGGTCATGACTGGCGCCGGATAGCTCACCGACCTGGGTGCAGGCAGCCAGACCGGCAATGTGGTATTGCCCCAGCGCGCCACTAATAGTAAGACCTTGCTGGCGGACAGCGCTCATGTGAGGCTCCCGGCCGACCAGGGACACCCGATGGCCAGCCCTCGACAGCAACCCACCAGCCACGCTGCCGATGGCGCCAGCCCCCATTACCAGGACTTGCATTTGGCTGCTCCCATCGTCGTTCTTGTGCGCGAGCCAGATGGCATCCAACACTCCACAGAGACATCGTAAGCCCACGCCTGAATTGCGTCAACCATGCCTTCTTGCCTCCAACGACGGGACAAAACGAGCACGCTTCCGGGAGGCGTGCTTTCGTTGTCGTCAACAGGTCGGGCCGCAAGGAACTACATTGCTACGCCTGGATAAGGCCCCCATCGACGCTGAGGACCTGCCCTGTCACATACTCCGCTTCGTCGGAGGCTAAGAAACAAACGGCAGCGGCCATATCCGCGGGCTGGGCCAGCCGCCCCCAGGGGATTATCTTCTCTATGCCTTGTCTTATCCTGGGATCGTTATTGGTGAAATCAGCGGTCAGTTGCGTGTCCACAAAACCGGGGCAAATGCAGTTGACATTGATCTTGTTGCGCGCGAACTCCCAGGCTAGCGCCTTGGTCATACCGATAACTCCGGCCTTGGCCGCAGAGTAGGCAACCTGTCCCCGGTTACCCGCTTTTCCCGCTCCGGAGCTGATGCTAACTATCTTCCCATAGTTCCGCTTTACCATTTGCGCCAGGACGGCATGGGAGCAGAGCAAGGTGGTCTTCAGGTTGACATCGAGGATGCGGTCCCAGAACTCCTCATCAGTCTGCAGGAACGACTGCCCCTTGCCAAACCAGCCCACATTGTTCACCAGGATGTCGATGCGTCCGAAACGTTCCACGACGCTATCCGTCATACGGCGCACGTCTTCCCTCCTGGTGGCATCGAAAGCGATGGCCACAGCCTGGCCCCCTCCGGCCTTTATTGCCCCCACAGTGCTCGCCGCCGTCTCCTGGACCTTGTCGGCCACCACGACCTGTGCCCCTTCCTGGGCCAGTCTGGTAGCGATGCCCTGCCCGATCCCACGGCCGCCGCCGGTTACTATAGCCACTTTGCCCGAGAATCTCATGTTGTTGCTCCTCTATTTTCTTGGCGGTGCTGACATAGGTCAGCAAAGGACACTGTAAGCGGTTGAGATACCGCTGTCAAGGCCCGTCGACATTGGGACGCTTCCCCGAAATAAGGCGAGCAAGCGCCGCGTCCCGACAAGCTCAGGATGGCGCCGGCCCTGCGCTCCACGTGACGTAGAAGCCCATTTTCATCCGTCGCGGTACCCAGCGCAGGCGGGCTGAAGGCTTTTCCACCGTTTGCCATGGCTCCGCTCTCGAGCATTAGAGACCCACCGTTCATAGCCGGAGCGAGATGGAGGTCTAGTCAAAAAATACCTGCGCCGTCCCCCATTTTTCCCTCAGCACCGCCTCTATCTCACGCCTCTCTACTTCGTCAACGATCGGCTGGAACTCGGTCACCACTTCGCCGTTGTCGCTTATTCGGTACCTGTCTGTCACTATGTACCCTTTAACAAAGATGGTGTACAGACCGGACAGAGAGATGCCATCACAGAAGCGGCAAGAACCGGCCTTGCTGTGGACGCACAGGACTTCCCTCCCCCTGTGCTCCAACAACTCCTCCTCCAGACAGTAGCCCCTGTCTTCGGGTCCTATGGTCACATTCACTGGTGCATGCACATAAGTCTTCGTCATCGAGTTATCCGGTTCTCCTTGAAAAGAAATACTATGCCCAAGTTGTAGGGTGGGTGCAGTCCCGATTCCTTTGGGACTGTACCCACCACCGTCCGCGATTCAGAGCCGTGGGTAACACTTCACTTCACCCACCCTAGGTCCTTTTCACCGGGTATGTCAAGCGGAGGCGCGGGCCAAGATCCATCACCAATTGAATCTCTCTAAAAGAGCGGTTCCTTCACCACGCTGGTAAAACATTCGGCGTTCGGGCCGGTCTGGGACAGTGTCTAAAGAAAGCACCCCCAAACTGTCATGTTCTGGCCTTCGCCGGAATCTAGAAGAGTTCGTGGGCCTGCATTTCAGCCTACGCTGGAACGACAACAAGGACACCCTTGATTATCGGGACTGGTTCCGACTTGTCCGTCCTAGCTTTTTGATGGTGATTACGGGGGGCTTTCGGCCCCGGAATCCGCCGCTCCGATGCACCTGGGGCTGGTGCATCGGAGCATTTACTTTTCGCAAAGAGGATGAACGACACCTTGCACCCACCCCCGAAAGCGGAATCGGTGTCATGCTCATTCTTAATGGCGCTCACCGCAGCGGGCAAGGGGGATTGCCCCTTTCCGCCATTGCCGCTATAATCCTTCATCGAAGGGGGTTGTCTATGTTCTCTGACTTTCACTCCCACATGGATGGCTATGAGCCGGCCAAACTAAGAGAAGTCCTGGATAAGGCCACAGCCGAGCAGGTGGAGATCATCCTGGCTAACGGGACGACCCTGGAGTCCTCCGGGGAGACAGTCAGGGTCGCCCAGCAACACCCGGTAGTGCGCGCCGCCATCGGTATCCATCCCTGGAACGCCATCGCCCCCACCGCAGAGGTGATGAAGCGACTCGGCGAGCTGGCAAGGGAGAAGGGCGTCGTGGCCATAGGGGAGGTCGGACTGGACTATGTCCGCAAGCCGGAGACCAGGGAGACGCAACTGGAGTTGTTCCGGCAGCAGGTCAGCCTGGCCGCCGATATGGGCCTACCCCTCGACATTCATTGCAAGGGAGCCGAGGATGATATTCTCCAAATCCTGCGCCAGCACGGCGTCGGCAAACTCAGGGGGGCCCTCCACGGGTTCTCCGGCGACGCCGAGGCGTTGACTGGCTGGCTCAAACTGGGGTTCTGCGTATCCATCGGGACGCGGGCCTTCACCAGGGAGGAAACCCCGGGCTTCCGCGAGGCGGTGAAGCACATCCCACGGGACCGTTTGCTCCTGGAGACCGATTCCTCGGCCCGGTCTGTGGCATCGGGAGAGATGCTGGGCCCGGCCAGCGTTGTTTTCGTTGCTGAGAAACTTGCCACGATTCTGAGCGCCACAGCCGAGGACATCGGCAGTAGCGCCACAACAAACCTGAAACGCCTGCTGGCTGGCGGGAAGCAAGGACTGTCACAGCCTTGACCCGAAGTGGCAAACGACGTACAATCGCGGGCAACGGGCGTTGCATCCCGGGAGCGCGGTCAGAGTAGCTGAACGAGAAGAGGGCGTATGCGCTTTGCTGATCTGCCAAACCACACCCCGGCCACAGGTAAGAAGATATCCTTGCAAGCCCTGAAGACCGTTCTAGAGGAGTGCGGAATCGAGTACCTGGTCGCCCTGCCGGAGAGCCCGTACGAACTGTTCCTGAAGGACATAGCCGAGCACTCCACTATCCGCATTATCCAGGTAACCCGTGAAGCTGAGGGCATGGCCATTTGCGCCGGGCTAACCTACGGCGGAGGCAAGGCGGCATGGCTGGGCTCTTATAAAGGGTTCTACAACTCGTTGGACACCCTCATCGGGACAGCCCGCCGCGTCCAGGCATCTTTCCTGATATTGATAAGCGATGAGGAGATACCTCCAGCCCGCGCCGTCCACGACCCTGAGATGGGGCGCTATGCGGTAGCTCTCGCGCGGGCGATAGGCCTCCCGTGCCTGGAGGTGAGGACAACAGAGGAGTTGGCCAGGGTGCGCCAGGCCATGGAACAAACCACTGGCGGCATTCAGCCGGTGGCCGTGGCCCTCTATTTTTGAGGAGCAAAGCAGTGGCAATAAAGCGGGACGAGTTTCTGAAGTTCCTGGCTAGCCTCCGAAAGGACGAAATCGTCCTTACTGCGTGGCAGGCCAGCATTCCCTGGGAGACATATTCGCCCAGTCCGTTCAACTTCCCGTCGGTACGCACCATGGGCGAGACATCCACTTTCGGCCTGGGGCTGGCCATCGCCCGGCCCGATAAGCGCATCATAGTCCTGGAAGGCGACGGCTCCCTTCTCATGAACCTGGGATCGCTGGTTACCATATCCACAGTCTCACCGCCGAACCTCACCCAGGTATTGCTGCAGAACAGGATGTATGAGACCAGCGGCGGCCAGATGCTCCCCAACGCCGACAAGCTGGACTTCGCCGCTTTCGCCAGGGCCGCCGGCATACCCCGGGCATACCACTATGACGATATGCCCAGGTGTCGCCTGGAGCTGCCACGCCTTCTCCAGGAAAAAGGCCCCGTCTTCATAGTTGTCGATATGGAGCCGGGCGCCGACCACGCCTCCGCCAAGGAGTTTGGCTGGAAGATACGGGCTAAAGACCTGGAGTTTGTAAAGCGCTTCCGACAAGCCCTTGCAGAAAATCCTAAATCCTAATCTCTAAATCCTAACCCAGATAAACTGGAAACTCTAAACACTAAACAAATTCAAATAACCGATCCTGCTCTCCGGGATAAATGAAATACAGGGTTTTGGATCACTTCATTTAGTATTTGGTGCTTAGGACTTAGTATCTAATATGCCACAGAGGTGCGTAATGCAAATAGGCAAAGTATCCACAAGGATCGTTTCCATTCCCTTGAAATGGGGTTTCAGTACCCCCGGCGGATTTCAGGCCAAGTCCGTTTCCTATGTCCTGGTCCAGGCATGTTCCCTGGAAGGCCATCGGGGCATCGGCTACGCCTTAGCCTTGAATGGCAGCCGGATAAATGTCATTAAGGCCATGATAGACGAACTGACGCCGTTAGTAGTCGGCGAAGACCCGTTCTGCACCGAGAAAATATGGCAAAAGCTCCGTCGGTATACAACCTTCCTGGGGCACGAAGGGTTGGTGGTGGACGCCATATCGGCGATCGATATCGCCATCTGGGACCTCTTGGGCAAGATCACAGGGCAACCGCTATGTAAGCTCCTGGGTGGCGACAAGCCGGGCGTGCCGATCTATGCCAGCGACGCCCTCTGGCCCGACGTACCTGTCGACCAGGTATGCCGTCAGGCGCAAGACTTTGTGGCCAAAGGGTTCAAATCAATAAAGCTTCACATTGGCCATGATCCCGGCCTGAAGAAGGATGTGGAGAGAGTCAAGGCTGTTCGCGAGGCCATCGGAGAGGGGATTAATCTGATGGTAGACGCTGTCCAGAGCTGGAAGCCCTGGCAGGCCATCCGCATAGGCCGGATGCTGGAGGAGCATAACATCTACTGGATGGAAGACCCTGTTTCGGCTACTGACCTGGAAGGTAGCGCCCAGGTGTCTGGCGCTCTGGATATGGCGATAGCCGCAGGAGAGTGGGTATATTCGCCGAGAGGACTAATGCGCCTGATCCAATCAAAGGCAGTGGACATTGTTCTCGTAGATATACAAAGAGCAGGTGGGATTACCGGTTATCGAAAGATAGCCACCATAGCTGAAGCATTCGAAGCCCCTATTGCGCCCCATGTATTCCCTGAGATCGGCTGCCATCTAGTGTCCGCGTTCCGCAACTCTTTGATAGTGGAGTACATGACCTGGGCGTTCCCCCTGTTCAAGGAGCCGCCCCAGGTTAAGGATGGATTGATGCTTGTGCCTCAGAAGCCGGGGCTGGGTATGGAGTTGGACGAAAAAGCGGTCGAGCGATACGCGGTCAGCTAAGGGGAACCGGAACTACCCGGGCTCGTATAACGAACCGGCGTCAGTCAAATGACTAGTCGGAGGCCCCCCCAAAAGGGAAATCGGAAAATACCCCTTCAATAAGTCTTGATGAATCGGGACGATGAATCGGGCCGCGGGGATCTTCGCAAATACACTTCCCGTGTACCAAAACCGCATTGTAAGGCTATTTACGAGTCAGTACACCAGCGAGACTAACGCCGGAGAGACCACAATAGGAACGCTAGGGCGCCTGCCCGTATTGGAGGCGGTCACTGCTCTCACCGGAAGCGCCGAGAAGGCGCTAATGCCCCCGTTGGAACACCCCTCATATCTGTTGAGCTATCGATGCTTGACACCCCTCTCTCAACTCGCGACCTTTATGGCAATTCACCAGGCAGACGGCCCGGCCTGCTCCGTCAGGGACTCAGATCAGTCGCTCGCCTGGTCTGGCCAGCCTGAGCACGGCCCTGATGGCAGTGATTACCGCCACCGGGATCATGAAGGTTGCGAAATAAGCAACCACGCTGTTAATCGACGTTCCCAGCCCCACAACCAGTGTATTGAGCGGAGTGAAAACGTTAGCCGTTGCTCCAACAATAAGCCCTATCGAAGCGACCAGTATCGGAGTCACTTCTCTGGCTGAGATGTTCAGGGCAGATACGATGAGCCCCAGCATCACCAGCGTCAACGTGACTCCAGCATTGTTGGCTGCAACAAAGCCGCTCACGATCGACATCACGAACGCTCCGGCAAAAGCCGCTGCCCCCACGATGCCAGCGACACGCTGGTAGGGCGACACCTTGCGTTCTACTTCCGCCAATCGCTCTTCGACGCGCTCTTCCGCTCGTTCGAGTACTTGTCGAGCCATATTAGCCTCCCTTCACCCCACATAGCTTGAATTCAATTGTGAATTCAATCGTTATATGTTAATAGGGGGCTGTAGTTATGTCAAGTTTGTGTAAATGGGAACTTACGCCGGCAGGTGAACACTGGCTGCCCGGAACGCCGGAAGGGTCAGCCCGTCGCAGCTAGCCGTTCCTCGCTATAGACTATCTCCAGCGGGAAGATTTCATCCAGCGGCTGTTTGCGTTCCGTTAGCTCCTGCTGAACGGAGAAGGTCTGGGCCATGTCAAAGGCTATGGCATTGGCCTTAACGCCATAGGGGTATGGGTCAGGTCCGAAGGTCTCGTCCAGTTCTTTGATCATGTGTTCACCGAAGACCAGCAGCGACGGCGGCAACCGGCGGAGATGCTCCATGGCAACCCTCTTGGACTCCTCAAACGCCTCCATCAGACTAATGGCCACCCAGGGGTGCTTGTCCAGGATGCTCTCCCGGATGGCAGTGCAATGGTTGGGGGGATAGACTCCCGTTTTCTTGAAAAAGCGGATGGCCTCCTGGCGGGGGTCGGCGAACAGGGTAACGACGTCGGCGTTGTTCGAAAGGTCAACCCGGGTGCGCTCCAATCCCACAGGCCTGTTGCTACCCGCAAGCCCTATGGTGAGGCCGGTCGAGGCATCCAACTCGCCTCTGAGGAACATAGTGTGGAGGTCTGTCTCCGCATGACGGATGGTCACCCTCGAAGGGGCGCGGAGTCCAGCCTCGGCGGAGGCGCCGGTGTGGCTGAAGTGTTGGCCACGGCTTTGGCACCAGATCATATCCTCCGGCTTGATGCCAAATTCCATCTGAAGGATGCCCCGGGTCCACAGGCCCAGCGACATCTGGTAGTCTGCAATTCCGACGCGCTTGCCCTTGAGATCCTCGGGGTGCCCCTGCCGGATCCCTGAGCTGAGGCGGACATGGATATTGGAGTGAGAGAAGTTGCGATTGTGAAATACAGGCAGCATGCGGTAGGGCCAGCCAACGGACCTCATCCGCAGGAAAGAAGACATGGACATCTCGGAAAGGTCGTATCGCCCGAACTTGATCTGTTCGTAAAAGATCCTGTTTCCACCACCCGGCGCTCCCTGGTAGTCCAGGGTTATCCCGTCAGGCTTCACCTGACCGTTAATGAGTGGCATCACCCTGTCGTATGGACTTATGGCGAAGCTAAGAGTTATGTCGGCCATGTTTGAGGCGTCCTTTCTATTCTTCTTCGATCGCTTGGGCGCCGCGCCACCCCGCAGCCGGCAGTATTGTAACGCTACGATGCAATGGGGTCAACAAGAAGTCATGTTTCGAGTCAAGCTTGAAACCCCCGGAGCGGCTGCACGAAACACCTGGCTCCAGCCTGTTGAGGGCATCCATACTGATTGTTTCATGAGAAATCCTAAAGAGGAGACGAGATGCACAGCCGCCGGCAAAGTACAGCGAGTGGGGAGTGGCAAGAGGTTGCCTGCGTCTCCACAACAATTGCGCTTCGGCCTACAGCGCTCTATGTCCGCAAGCGATCACGCCGGTTAACGAACTCAGTAAACTCAAGCAACTGAGCGAACCGGGTGGATGGGTGGTGAAGGACAATTCGGAGCTCGTCTTGTGACCAGTGCGGCCGACATGGACTGGCGACATGTTCAGCAACCGCTGCAGCCGCCGAGAGCGTTCTGGCATTGGGCCTGGCAACCCTCTGCCACGAGACCGAGGATTGCGATGATCAGAGGCGAACAATGCCCGGCCGGTAAACGGGTGGCCAGCGAGCAAGATTAGACCAGACTCGGCGACGGCGCAGCACCCAGGCAGGGCATGCCCGTCAGAGCAACCGGATGCTCGTTCAGCGCGCCGGGGGCGGCAGTCGCGGTGGCATCTACGGGACCCCAATCGCGATTTCATCACTGGAATATCCGTCGCCATAGGCAATGGGCAGGCCCCAGGACAGGACGCTGCCGGAAGGCGTCTCCCCGGCTGCAGTGGGGAAAAGCAGTTCCAGGGAGCGGTCGCCCGCCTTGACGACGGGATCGCCATCGGCGCCCTGGAACGCGTAGCGCACAAGCGTGGTGCGGTGGTGAGGGGAATTGCTCAGCATGGTAGTTTCAACGGGACTGTGAAAGAAGTCCCCTACCTTAAGCAAAGTCTGAGGCGGCGATTCGGGCAATTCCCCCATGTGCATGTTCTCAGCTACGTAAAAGATAATAGACGGTCCGTTTTGGGCCGATCCCGGGGCCTGGCGGCCAGTCAGGCTAACGTAGACAGGCGTAACCAGCAGGACATCTACCGCCGGGAAGAAGGCCGAGGAGCTACCTTCTGGCCGCGCCCCGTACCGGATCAACGCGCCCAGTAGCTCCTGCTGAGTGATTGCCGGGGAAGGGGATGGCCTCTCCACCGCTCCCTGATTGGAAGGCGCCTGTTCCAGAGTTGCCGATTGAATGATAGCCGCAGGGGGAATTGCCCTATCAACCGTTCCCTGGTTGGGAAGCGCCTGTTCTGGGGTTGCCGATTGAGTGACAGTCAAGGGAGGGGCCATTGGGGTGGCCCCTCCCTGACTCGAAACCGTTTCCTGCGGAGCTACCGAGGCGACGCCAGGTCCAGGCAGGGCAAACCGGAAAACTGCTACGGCTACCGCTACGACGCCAAAGAGGGCGGCTGCCCATAGCCAGTGCTGCCCGGCTCCCGGGCTACGGGAACCACGCTTCAGCCCATCGCGTCCACTGTTCTCTCCGGCCCCTGGTTTCTTTAACATGCCCTTCCTCTGGTCCTAGTGAGTGAACGATGCTAGATATGTGGCTACAGCCTCAATATCCTCCTTGCTGAGGGAGATGAAGTTCATGGCGCCAACATTTTCCAAAGCCCTGGTTATCTGCTCGACGGTGCGGCCGCGGATGTTGGGGCCGATCTTGCCCGCGGCATCAGGCCCGTGGCAGGAGGCGCAGCCCACCCCTCCCGCCGTCTTCTGGAATAGCTGCTCACCCTTGACCACAACATCGCTGGCCCCACCGGCCTTGGGAGGAGCAGGCTGTGCGGGGACCTTACCGGCGGCAGCTCCCAGCATCTGTATCTTTTTCGCCAGCGCGCTGCCGTGGAGGCCGTTGGTATCAGAAAGCAGCTCCCCTTTCCAGTCGGGGGCGTAGGCAACGAAGGAGCCATTGTGGCTACTGCCGCCATTTGGCATGGGCAAGCGGCTCTTTACCTTCAACTTCGAGAGATCGAGGACCACGTTCTCGAAGCTGGAGTTGCAGCTCAACCATACCTCGTTGAGTTCCGGGTTGGGGTGCAGGAGGCCGTGATCGTTGCGGAGACACCCGGTGTACACTGTCCCCGCCACATCAGCGCCCCAGCCGCGCCCCGGAGGCGCCTGCATGAGGTCAGGCCGAATGAGCCCCACGGATATGCCCTGGTTGTGGCTGGCCTCGCCCTTGCCGATGACCACCATTAGCTTTTCGTCCCAGCTAAGAGTAAGGCCATAGGGGCCGATGGTGCCGGCATTCGTCATGCCTACCACCTCCCACCTGCTGGGGTCCGGGTTGCTCATGTCTATCTTGGCCACCTTGCTTTCGTGGCCGCCGCTGACATAGGCGTATTTGCCCGTATCGCTGAAAGCTATCCAGATCGGGTCGTTGTCGTCCGTGTTTATGCGAGACTTGACCGTCCACGTCTTCAAATCTATAACGGCGACACCGCCATGGGAGTTGAAGCCAGTGCGCACAGAGGCCAATAGCCATTTCCCCGAAGGATCGACAAAGCCCAGATAGCCGCTGCCTTGCAGGTTGGCCGGGTCCACCGCCCCGACTACCCGGTTGTTGTCACTGCTGTCGAGAGCAAAGAAGGTGCCCCAGCCATCGATGAGCACCAGGTCCTTCTTGGTGGCGGCATCATGATAGGCCCGGGCATGATGGACGCGGCTGGAAAGTATCTTGTCAACCTTCAGTGTCCGAGCGTTGATGATCAGCAGGACGTCGCGTCCCTGAAACTGGCCCTGGGTGTAGAACCACTTGCCGTCCATTGAAACGCCCAGGCCGTGGTTCTCGTTGTATGGCTCTTTGTCCAGAGGATAGTGTGCCGAAGCCACTGATTTCCCGGTGTTGCCATCAACGATGGCCACGCCTGGGGTAGTGTTCGATCCACTGAAAAAGGCGCCGCCGAACTCGGGTCTCCCGTATCCGGGGCCTTCGGCGGTGACATAGACCAGCGAATGCTCTTTCGGATTCCAGACATCGGGTCCACTGGAATCGAAGGTCGCCATTAGTTTGATCCCAAGCAACTGGGACCACTTGGTATCCCACCCCGTGGGCTGAGCCTGGGGCTGCGCCGGCTGCAGTTGGCCGATTTGCATCACCAGGCTCGGGATGGCCGCTGGCGGCTGGGGTGGCGGCGCTGGGGCCGCCGTTGGCGCCGGCGCTGGCGCCCTTGTTGGGGCCGGTGCCGGCGCCACAGTCGGAGCTGGCGCCGGCGCTGCGGTCGGGGCTGGCGCTGGCGCCGCTGTCGGGGCCGGGGCCGCCGTTGGGGGTGGCGCAGCCGCCGGGACTGTTCTCGCTGTCGGCGCTGTCGGCGCTGGCGGCGGTGATGTGGGCGCCTGCGGCTGGCTGCACGACGCCAGGACCAATGCCCCGACGCCAGCCAGTGAAAGCGCCAGAAGACCAAACCTGTGTCCGAAGTTTGTCACGCCTTCATCTCCTTCCATTATTATGGCAGTCTGCCCCTGCAGGAAGAGGTACTTCCCCTTTACACACATATCCTTGCAGCCTGCGATGCTTCGGGCGAATCCCGCCCCGCAGGTCTAGCCTATCTCTGCCGTTTCCGAGAGCAACCGGCGGCATCCGACCGCTGTAGCTTTCAAAACTGTATGAACCGCACGGTGTGCGCATCGCCAGGCGTGGCGATATGGCTTTTCGCCTCATCTGTGGCCACGTCGATGATGCTGACTCTGTTGCCCCGGTTCTGTGTAGCCCAAATCTCTTTGCCATCCGGCGAAAGGAAAACGTGGTCTGGCTGCATCCCCACCTTGATCTCTTTGACCACTTTCTTTGTGTCGGTATCGACGACTGCGATGCTGGTGCTGGCATCGGCTGGCCCGTACGTCTTGTTGACCACATAAAGCTTTTTCCCGTCGCGTGTCAGCTCCAGACCGTACGGCGAGAAAGCCATCGGTACTGTTGCCGCCACACTGTCTTTCTCGCTCTTGTTTTGGGCTATCTTGATCTGCATTACGTCGTTGCTGGCGGCGTTGCTTACCCAGGCGGTCTTGCCATCGGAGGCGAATGCCACCCAGACAGGACCGACCCCCACCGGCATGAACCCCACCTCTTTGTATGTAGAAAGGTCTATCTTTGATATCCAGCCTTTCTGGTCGCCAAGGTGAGACCTGACGGTGATGTACGCAAACGAGCCGTCGGGTGACGACCAGGCGGAGTAGGGGCGGCCCAGAACTGTACCGAACGGTATGTGCCCTACTACGGCGTTGTCATTGTTAGGGTCCAATACTATTACGCCGTGTTCGGGATTATAGGTGTCCACCAGGACGAACTTGCCTATCTGTTTGTAGCTGCCCTCGTCAACGTGGTGAGTGGCGGCTCCGATGTCCAGCGTCTTGGCGAGTTTCAGGGTGCGCCCATCCACGATGTACAGCTTCTTGGATGTTCCGGACAGGTCCGGCAAGTATAGCCACCGGCCGCCCGCAGACACACCCAGCCCGTGAGATTGCGCCCCTTTGGCCATAGGAATGGACGCTTTCGCCAGGACCTGACGGCTGCGCACGTCGACTACTGTGATATAGTTGGAGTCGGCCGGGCTATCGTAGGCCATACCCGACTGCACGAAGGCCAACACGGTGCCCGGTTTGGCTTCATAAGCCGGGGGGCCGCTGGAATCGAACTTCTCCACCGCGATTCCAAAGGGGGGTTTGGGAGGCGGCACGGCTTTCTGCAACTCCGCCACCCGGCTCTGCGCGGCCGCAAGTTCCCGCTGCGACCGGGCTAGCTCGGCATCTTTGGTCTGAAGTTCGCCCAGCTTCGCCTGGAGTTCCCCTTGCCTGGCCTGAAGCTGGGCATCTTTGGTCTGAAGTTCGCCCTGCTTCGCCTGAAGTTCACCCTGCTTCGCCTGCACTTCGCCCTGCCTCGCCTGAAGCTGGGTCTCCTTCTCCTGCAACTGCCGCTTTGCAGCATCAAAGTCCGCCTGGGACACGCCCCCGCTACAAGCGCTGAGGAGCAGTCCCGCGACCATAACCAGGCTGAGTACCAGTCTCCCTTTCGTTAATGTGCGCCGCACGATTCGCCTCCTTCTTACTCTCATTGCATATTGCACGCCTTGCCGCCAGATCAGCCGCATATCTTCAGGGCATCCCTCTTAGGGCATCCCCTCTCCCTCTTGAGATGGACATCCTAAAACACTGTCACCTTCGCGATCATGTCAGGGTGAAGCGGGTCTGTGGCTAGAAAGGTCCCGGTATTAGTGGTAGTGAAAAGGATTGCATCCAAGCCGCCCGCTTCTGCATGAACATGGACTGACTCGCCAGTGGGACATATGCTTGATCCAGGGGCGCATTTGTGATAGGGCGCCATGACACCACCGTGATTGTGCTCGCTATGCTCAGCGGGATCCATGCCAACGGTTTCGGCATCGCCCGATTCTTTGGAAAACCAAAGCATGTCCTTGGGCACCAACCCGGAGACGTGGAAATGGTGCTCAGATCTCCCCCTGTTGCGCATGACCAGCATGACCCTCTGCCCGGCGGGTAGCTCTATTGAGGCAGGTTGGATGCCATCATCCGCCACGTCCACGTTAATAGTGAGGTACCCAACAGGCTCAACAGAAGACGTCACGCGACGCTCCTCGACGTAGCCGGCTGAGGTTGTTTCCATCTCAGGTACGGCCCCCCCCCGCTGCTCAACGAGATCCCCGGCAGGGGCGGCTTCCGGTTGCGGCGCAGCCACGCGCCCTGTGTCGGCTACACTGGCGGCGCTGGAGCAAGCGGCCAAGGCCAGCCCAAGTCCACTTAGAGCTAATAGGACACGGTACCTACATTGAGTTAACCCCCACATCTTCTGAATCTCCTCTCGACAAACGTTTACGGCTGCTCATTTAGATATCGCAAGTACGCGATCACTGCTGTGATCTCATTATCGCCAAGCTTGATGAAGCTCATCAGCGGCACACCTCCGGCAAGGGCCTGCCGGACCCGAGACTTCAACGCGCCTCGGATATAGGGGGCGCTCCCTCCTTTTCCATCCAGCCCATGGCAGGTGGCGCATCCCACTCCACCAGCCGTTTTTTCAAAGATGAGCTTTCCTCTAGCCACAAGCTCGCTGCTATCACTGCTGACTGCGGGAATGGGGGCTGGTGTAGACGGTGGCACGGCGCTTTGACTTGGGTCAGGCGCCGGAGTTGACGAAACGGTAGGAACCAGTTTCGGTGTGGGCGTCGCCGCATCCGTCGCTTGTGGCATTGCTGCGGACGGCCTAGCCGCTCCAGTGGAGCCGCCGCAGGCGGACAGAACGACCAATATGGCCGCTACTGCCAACAGAATAACGCCCACTGGTTTAACCGGGTTCCTGTTCAACGAGTCTCCCCTCTCTCTTCTCTAGGGTATATAGGTGTCCTCTGTCTGGTGCGCCCTCAGCCCTGGCAGGGCTGAGGGCGCACCGTTGTCCTTTATTTCTTGGTCGCTGCGGCTGCCACCCTGGACTTCTTAGTATCCCAAATCGATTGCGACTTGGGGCCGCCCATGTCCACCAGCAGCTCGCCGGTAAAGTCCGCGTTGTACCGGACGAACCCACCCGAGTGGGTGTTCCCACCGTTGGGGGTGGGAATCCAGGCGACGGACTTGTGCGTATTGAGGTCCACGACGATGGTCTCCCAGCCGTTCATGTTGCTCACCCACAGCTCGTTCACTTTGGGGTCCGGGTGCAGGATACCGTGGTCGACGCTGGAGGCCGACCCGCCGAGCGAAATCGGCATCTGGTGGAGGAGGCCGCGCGCCTGAGTGAACAGCTTCGTGTCTATTACCCCCATGACTCCACCAAGGTTGTGGCTGCCCTCTCCTTTGCCGATAGTGTAGGCCAATGTCTCGTCCCAGTTCAGGGCTATGCCGTACGGCCCAGCCACACCGGCGCTGGTACGCCCTACAACCTGGTTTGTCTGGTTGTCGATCTTGAAGACGAGGCTGTTGCTCCCGTCAACGACATAGGTGAACCTGCCATCCGCCGTGTGCGTGATGCCGATGGGATGGCTCCCTACGCTATGGATGACGGTTACGGACCCGTCCTCCAAGTTAACCTTCGCTATCCCAGCCCTGAAACCTTCGCCCTCCCGGATTTCGGGCGAACCCATGGAGACATAGATGTACTTGCCATC
>JACQTY010000164.1 GCA_016210545.1 Chloroflexota bacterium | reverse complement strand
TCTCCAATCTACTCAAATCGAAAGTTCTTTCACCAGCTTGGTGCTACACTCGCCTTTGGGGCCGAAGTGTCGGCCTCCCTTTGCTAAAGGGAGATTGACAGGGATTTTGATGGCGGATTAAGGCCTTCGCGCCCTCTTTTATTTTGCCGATGTCCTAGCTATACTGTTGTTGAAGACGCCAGCATGCCGGGGTCTCCCCTCCCTGACCTCCCAGTTTACCGGAGTGAATTGATCTCCATGGAAGAAATCAAGGCGCGCGTAGAGGAACTCCGAAAACTCATCAACTATCATAACTATCGCTATTACGTGCTCGACAGCCCTGAGATCAGCGATGCCGAATACGATGCCCTTACGCGAGAGCTGAGGGAGATGGAGACGGCGCACCCGCAGCTCGTCACCCCTGATTCCCCTACTCAAAGAGTCGGGGCGGCGCCGCGGGAGGAGTTTGGCACGGTCCGGCACCCGCTACCTATGCTCAGCCTGGCCAATGCCTTCTCTTACGAAGACCTCCAGGCGTGGCATAAACGGGTCACCAATCTCCTGCCGGGCCGCAGTTTCAGCTTCGTCTGTGAGCTCAAGATGGATGGTCTGGCTGTGGCCCTCACTTATGAAAATGGCCGGCTGGTCACCGGGGCAACCCGGGGTGACGGGTTCACGGGGGAGAACATCACGCAGAACTTGAAGACCATCCGGAGCATTCCCCTTTCGGTTTCCAGCGAGGCGCCAAAGCGATTTGAGGTACGGGGCGAGGTGTTCATGCCGCGCACCAGCTTCAAAAAGCTCAATGAGGAGAGGGAGGCTGAGGGGCTGCCGCTGTTTGCCAATCCACGGAATGCGGCGGCCGGCTCGGTGCGTCAGCTTGACCCGCGCATCACCGCCTCTCGCGCCCTGGATATGTATATCTACGCTCTGGGCTGGGCGGAAGGGAAGGCAATGCCGGCGACCCACTGGGAAACTATGGAGTTTCTGAAACACCTGGGGTTCAAGGTCAACCGCCACAACGCGCTGTGCGGTGACCTGCAAGGGGCCGAGAAGTACTACACCGGTTGGGTTGAGCGCCGCCATGATTTGCCTTACGAAACCGACGGCACTGTTGTCAAGATCGATGAAATCTCCTTGCAGCAAGAGTTGGGAGCGGTGGGCCACGAGCCGCGATGGGCGATCGCTTACAAGTTCCCGTCCATCCAGGCAAATACGCGGTTGCTGGACATAGGCATCTCCGTGGGCCGGACGGGCACTCTTAACCCTTACGCCATTTTGGAACCGGTCTCTGTAGGTGGGGTGACCATCAGACAGGCGGCCCTGCACAACCTGGAAGACATCCAGCGAAAGGACATCCGAAGGGGGGATTGGGTTATCGTGCAACGGGCAGGCGAGGTCATTCCGGAGGTCGTGGGGCCGGTCACGAGCAGGCGCGACGGCGACGAGTCGCCGGTTAATGAGGATAAGGGGCTTTTGGAGAAGTTCAAGACGTGTCCGGTGTGCGGAGCACAGACCGTGAAGCCACTGGATGAGGTCATGTACCGCTGCACCAATTCATCCTGCCCTGCCCAGACTGTTCAGCGCCTGGAGCATTTTGTCTCCCGCGGCGCTATGGATATTGAGGGTATTGGCGAGAGGTTATGCGCCGCCCTCCACACGGCGGGGCTGGTCAAGAATGCAGCAGAGTTTTACGACCTGACCCCGGAAGCACTCCTGGCGGCGAAGAAGAAGGTGGAGAAGGTCATTTCGTCAATGCAGGAGCAGGTGGGCGCCAGCGGTATGCTCGGCAGGACCCAACTTGCGGTCTTGAAGCGGCTCTCGGAATGGGGCCTGTCGGATAAAGACGAAGTGAACGATATTTCCCTCAAGTACAGCCTGAACCTGGAACAGCTCTCAGCTTTGAAGAGCAAGGTCGACCAGCTTCTTCCAGACGTGCTGCGGCGATCGGGCTTCGAGGGTGACTTGTCCTGGGAACACATTCTCACCCTGGAGAAGCTGGCCGATAAGAGCATCTCCAACGTCATCGGTTCGATCAAGAGCAGCAAGGACCGCCCGCTGGCGCGGGTTCTCTTTGCCCTGGGTATCCTCCATGTCGGCGCACAGATCGCTGAGATCATCGCTGACCATTTTGGCAGCCTGGATAGGATAGCCGCTGCCAGCATGGACGAGCTTCAGGCCATACCTACCATCGGCCCCAAGATTGCCCAGAGCGTGGCGGCCTTCTTCCGCCAGCCGGAGAACCTTAAGCTCATTGATAAACTGAAGCTGGCGGGCGTCAGACTGGAAAGACGGGCAGCGGAGGCCGGGGCGCAACCCCTGGCGGGCATGGAGTTCGTTATCACCGGCCGGCTCGAGGCGCTCACGCGGGAGCGGGCTGAGGCCCGTATCCGCGAACTGGGGGGCAAGGTGGGCGACAACGTGACCCGAAAGACGACTTACCTTGTGTTCGGGTCCGATCCAGGTTCTAAACTGGACAAGGCCCGCTCGTTGGGTACCAGGTTGCTCAGCGAGGCCGAGCTTCTCCATATCTTGCAGTCGAGGCAACCTTGAAGCAAACCGCAGGGGCGATTCGTGAATCGCTCTTGCTAAGGAAGGGATGACACGCCGCAGTTGAAGCTCATTGTAGGCTTGGGTAATCCGGGAAAAGAGTTCTCCGTCAGCCGGCATAATGTCGGCTTCATGTGTCTCAACTGGTTTGCCAGGTCGCATGGCCTGGAATTCACCCACAGGCAGGCCAACGCGCATGTCGCCCGAGGCCGAGTCAATGGAGTAGACGTGGTGCTGGCCAAACCTACCACGTACATGAACCAGAGCGGCGCGGCGGTAGCCGGCCTCGTCCAGCGGTGGCACATCGCGCTACCCGATCTTCTGGTTGTTTACGATGACATGGACTTACCGATGGGCAGGGTCCGCCTCCGGCCCAAGGGCAGCGCCGGAGGACACCATGGTATGGAGTCGATCATCGCCGGCCTGGGCAGCCAGGAATTCCCCCGCCTCCGCGTCGGCATTGGCCGCCCGGAAGGGGAACGGGGGGGTATTGACTACGTGCTGGGCAGGTTCTCTTCCACCGAAATGGAGACGCTTGACGATGTGCTGGCAAAGGTGAGTCAAGCCCTGGACTCCTTTCTCCTGGAAGGTCTGGACAAGGCCATGAGCAAGTTCAACCGCGACGGCGCTGCAACTGAGGCGCCAGACCAATAATGGAATGCAGAGAGTTATGGGCGGCTCACTTGTGGCCGGGACTTGTGGAGATTCAGCGGACTGTTGGGCCAGTGCAAATCTGTTGCCTTTGTATGAAAGGCGGTGGTATAATCCGATTCGGACTCTTACTTCCCGAGAAGCTGAGATGCTGATTGCGGTGATCGGTGGAAGCGCCTGCTCCGCCCACGAGGCCCAACTAGCTGAAGACGTAGGGCGCGAACTGGCTGAGAGGGGTGTGGGCCTGGTGTGCGGTGGAATGGGTGGCGTCATGGAGGCGGCTTGCAGAGGCGCCGCGCTGGCCGGTGGCCAGACTGTGGGGGTATTGCCCGGACAGAGTGCCAGAGAAGCCAACCGGTACGTGCTGGTCCCCATCGTTACCGGCATGGGCTACGCCCGCAACGTGATTGTGGTGAAATCGGCGGGGTCCGTCATCGCGATCGGAGGCGGGTACGGGACGCTTTCCGAGATCGCCCATGCCCTGCAAAACGACATACCTGTGGTGGGATTGAACACCTGGTCGTTCCAGCGAGGCCGACGCAAGGACATGTCCGTGATACGCGCTACCAGTCCCGTTCAGGCTGTGAAAAAGGCGATAGCCGCGGCTGAGAAGAACTCCCGGCTTCGCACTGCGACTGCGGCAAGCCCGCGAAAGGGCGATTCAGGAGGCAAAGTTGAGCACCATTGACCGGCTCTATGCCCGTGAGATACTGGATTCCCGGGGCGTGCCCACGGTGGAGGTTGAGGTGCATCTGGCAGACGGCAGCGTGGGGATGGCTGCGGTACCGTCCGGCGCCAGCACCGGTGTGTACGAGGCCCTGGAACTGCGCGACGGCGACAAGGGGCGGTATGGCGGCAAGGGAGTCCTCAAGGCCGTCCACAATATTCAGGAGCATCTGGCGCCAGCCGTTGTCGGCCATTCCGCGCTGGAGTTGGTGGCTATCGACGAAAAGCTGGCCGAACTGGACGGCACACCCAACAAGTCGCACCTTGGCGCCAACGCCATCCTGGCGGTGTCTCTAGCCGTGGCCCACGCGGCGGCAGATCATTTACAGGTCCCCCTTTTTGGGTACCTCGGGGGCGTCAGGGGACACACCATGCCGGTGCCATTGCTGAATGTCCTGAACGGTGGCAAGCACGCGGCCAACGGGTTGGACTATCAGGAGTACATGGTCGTGCCCGCAGGCGTTTCCAGCTTCGCCGAAGCATTGCGCATGGGAGCGGAGATCTACCAGGCCCTCAAAAGCGTGTTGACGGCCCAGGGTCTCTCGACTCAGGTCGGGGATGAGGGAGGTTTTGCGCCGGTGCTCCCCACCAACGAAAAAGGCATAGAGTTGCTTGTCTCCGCCATAGAGTCTGCCGGTTACAAGCCCGGGCAGGACTGCTTTGTGGCCCTGGACGTGGCGGCGAGCCAGTTTTATCAGAAGGGGCGCTATGTGCTGGCCAGGGACGCCCATGCGATGTCATCCCTGGACATGGTCGACCAATACGCTCAGTTAGTCTCCTCGTACCCCATCATCAGCATTGAGGACGGCATGGCTGAAGACGACTGGCAGGGGTGGAAGCTCCTGACCGAGCGACTGGGCAAGCAGGTGCAGTTGGTCGGGGACGACCTTTATGTGACCAGTACCCAGCGTCTGGCTCGGGGCATCGCGGAAAAGGCTTCCAACTCCATACTGATAAAGCCCAACCAGGTGGGCACTCTCAGCGAGACGATAAAGGCTGTCGATATGGCCCAGCAAGCTGGGTGGAGCGCGGTCATCAGCCATCGCTCCGGCGAGACGGAAGACACCACTATAGCCGACCTGGCGGTGGCCCTGAACGCGGGGCAGATCAAGGCCGGCGCACCATGCCGATCGGAGCGCGTGGCCAAGTACAACCGTCTGCTGCGGATTGAAGAGCAGTTGGGGAAGAACGGCAGGTTTGCGGGTAAGGAAGCGTTCCGTAATTTGAAGCGATGAGTCAAGCGCCCGGATTTGCTGGACCGATCAGCAGGTGACGGCACTCCTTCATGCAGAAGGGCCAGTCAAAGATTCACACACCCGGTTCCCATGGACAAGACATCTCGGTTGGTTTGTTGAAGAGAGTATCCTGCGGCAAGCCGAGGTAACTGAGGATGGCGGAATGAGGCGTAGCCGGTTGGATCAGGTCCTGCTGAGCATTCGAAGTCTTACCGAACTTGGCTATGCCTGACAAAGCGTATGTTGACAGCCTCATGGCCCGCGCTGTGTACCGGCTATTTGAGGATGGAACTGTGTTCGGCGAGATCCCCGGCAGCACCGGGGTGTGGGCAAATGAGGCGACTCTGGAGCGATGCCAGGTTGTTCTGCGCAAGGTGCTCGAAGAGTGGCTATATCTGAAACGGCGGCATCACGAGGACGTCCGTCCTGTGCCCGTCGGGGAATTCGGCGGCGATGGCGCGGAAGATAAGTAGCATTCCCCGAACGGAGTTGATACGCAAGTTTAGAGCGTTGGGCTTTGACGGGCCGAAGAGGACCGGGCCACATATGTTCATGCACCGCGGCAGCATGTACATCCGCGTACCGGGAGGGGAAAGCCCGAAGGTCTCCGCAGATCTACAGGAGGCGCTGTTGCGGCAACTGGAGATAGACTTGCCCGTCTGGGAGTTAGCATAATAGAGTGTCTTCATGCTCACAGCACCTGACCCCGATGTGATTCCGGCAAAGGAATGGACATGCCAGAAATAGTACCGGGGATACACCAACTAAGGGTTCCTATCCCTGACAACCCACTGGGTTTCCTGAATTCCTACCTGGTGAGGGGTCGGGATGGCTGGCTCATGGTGGATACCGGCTGGAATGAGGAAGCCAGCTTTCAATCGCTGAAAGACCAGCTTGGCGGCCTGGGCATCGGGTTCGGTGACATCACTCGCATCATCGTAACGCATATCCACGCTGACCATTACGGGCTGGCGGGCCGGATAAAGGAGCACTCGCCGGCCAATCTATTGATGCATGAAGCCGAAAGGCCGTTTATTCAAAGCCGGTACGTGAACTATGAGGGCCTGATGGCCAGGATGGGGGTGATCTTCCACCGCCACGGTGTCCCGGACTCGGAGCTACCACGGCTTCAGGGCGCTTCGCTGCCCGTTCTCGGCTTTGTGGAACCGACCTGGCCGGAGATCCTGTTGAAGGGCGGCGAGACCATCTCGACAGGCTTCTTCGATCTTCAGGTAATCTGGACGCCCGGGCACTCGTCGGGGCATGTTTGCCTGTACGAGACGAAGGCCCGGATCCTGTTCTCCGGCGACCACATTCTGCCCGTGATCACGCCCAATATCAGCTACCATGCGGAGTCCACCGCCAACCCGCTGGGCGACTATGTTCGCGCCCTTCATCGGATTGAGTCCCTGCCCGTTGACCTTGTCCTGCCGGCCCACGAGCAGGTATTCACCGGGCTGAAGGAGAGGATCAAGGCTATTCTGGACCACCACGCGTCCCGCAAGCAGGCTATTCTGGACACCATCCGGGACGAGCCTCGGACGGCGTATGACATCTCCGGGCGCATACCCTGGGAGACCATGGGCGTGCCGTGGGAAAAGCTGTCGGCGTTTACCAAGCGGGCGGCGGTGACCGAGACCCTGGCCCACCTTCTGGACATGGAGGAAGAAGGCATGGTGAGGACTGTGCAGGCCAACACCGTCGCAAGGTGGGAGCGGGTAAGCGCCCGATGAAACGTATAGGTATTACCACAACCGTACCCCTAGAGGTGCTGCTGGCCGCAGGATACCAGCCGGTGGACCTGAACAACCGCTTTGTGGCCAGCACCGATCCGGAACGTCTCATCTACGGCGCGGAACGGGCCGGTTTTCCGCAGAACTGCTGCGCATGGATCAAGGGACTGTACACTGTGTGCCTGGAGCAGGGGATAGACACCGTGCTGGGCGTGACCACCGGAGACTGCTCCAATACGCAGATGCTTCTGGAGGTCCTGCGGTTACACGGCATCCGGGTACTTTCTTTCGCTTTCCCCAACCAGCCAGCCCCGGAACTGGCCAGGTGGCAGTTGGAAGGGCTGGCGAAGACCCTAGGGACGACTCTGAGCAAGGCGACAGAGGCAGGAGCGGAACTGGCAGCCGCACGCCGCCTGGCGTGGGAGATCGATGAAATGACCTGGCGAAAGGGGGTGGTGAGCGGCCAGGAGAACCACCAGTGGCTGGTGACCACCTCGGACTTTGACGGGAGCCACGAGGACTATGCCCGGCGGGCTTCCGACTTCATTGCGGACTGCCGTACGAAGCGACCGTACCCATCCAGGATGCTCCGGCTTGCCTTCATTGGGGTGCCCGCGGTCTTCGCCCGGGACCTCTATGCCTTCCTGGAAAGGCAGGGGACTCGGGTGGTCTTCAACGAGGTCCAACGCCAGTTCTCCATGCCCTTTCCCGGAGCATCGCTTGCCGAGCAGTATGCCCGGTACACCTATCCCTATTCGGTTTTCGACCGAATCGCTGATATCGAGTCGCAGCTCCAACTCCGGCGGATCGACGGAATCATCCACTATGTGCAGGCTTTCTGCCACCGGGGCATCGCCGATATTATTTTCCGCCGCTCTCTGCAGCGGCCTATCCTCACCCTGGAGGGGAACATGGAGTTCTCCCTGAATAACCACCTGCGCACCCGAATAGAGGCGTTCCTGGAGATGTTGCGCCGCAGCCAGAGGATACTCAGCCAGATCGAGCCATCGTAATGCGGCTGTCCGTCACAGCGACATCAACGCATGACCTCTCACTTTAGATTCGTAGAAGGAGGCAAAATGGCGTTCAAAGTTGGTATCAATGGGTTTGGTCGGATAGGCAGACTCGTTTTCCGGGCCATGAACATGTATCATCCGCACGAGCTACAGGTGGTGGCCATCAACGACCTCACCGATACCAGGACCAACGCGCACCTGCTGCGCTGGGACACCAACTATGGGCCGTTCAGAGGGTCGGTGACGTATGGCCCGGACTCTATCACGGTTGACGGCAACAAGACAAAGGTGTTCGCCGAACGAGACCCGGCGAAGATCCCCTGGAAGGACGTGGGAGCGGACGTTGTCGTGGAGTCAACGGGCATTTTCACCGACGGGTTGAAGGCTAAGGCCCATCTCCAGGGAGGCGCCAAGAAGGTTATCATCACCGCCCCGGCCAAGAACGAGGACGTGACCATCGTAATGGGGGTCAACGACAAGGCTTATGACAAGACCAGGCATCACATAATCTCAAACGCCTCTTGCACCACCAACGCCATCGCTCCCGTGGTCAAGGTGCTGGCGGAGTGTTTTGGCCTGGAAAAGGGCCTGATGTCTACCATCCACGCCTATACGAACGACCAGGTGGTCAACGATACGGTGCACAAGGACCTGCGGCGTGCCAGGGCGGCCGCCATGAACATCATCCCCACAACGACCGGTGCGGCCTATGCTGTGACCGTCGTGATGCCTGAGCTGAAGGGACGGATCCATGGCACCGCTTTCCGCGTGCCCGTGTCTACCGTCTCACTGTGCGACTTCGTTGCCACGTTGAAGCGGAACACCACGGTCAAAGAGGTGAACGAGGCGTTCAAGGCGGCGGCGGCGGGGCCCCTGAAGGGTTATCTTCAGTACTGTGACGAGGAGCTGGTAAGCACGGACTTCAAGGGCAATCCGCACAGCTCCATATTTGACGCCCCCAGCACAATGGTAATCATGGACAATATGGTGAAGGTGTTGTCGTGGTATGACAATGAGTGGGGCTATAGCTGCCGCGTGGGGGACCTGGCCCACTTCATTGCCGAGCAGGGAATATAGGCTGACAGGCGTTATGAACGACCGAACATTCGAAATTGCTCTAACCACTGTCACAATAATCGTTCTTGTCTGGATAGTCGCGGGGATTGCTCTGTTGTTATTGCACCCTGTGGCTGTCCTTCTTACCGGCATTGCCGTCGAAGCGGTTGCGGGGATAGTGCTCTTGCGCCTGTGGGGCAGGGACTATATGGGCAGGCGGTTCTAGGCGCCAAACGCAGACACGGCGCCAGTGACACAATCAGAGACCGACATACCCCAGGCTTATGCCTGGGGTATTTTCTTCTGTGCGGGCTCCTTCACCAGGGTGACCAGGGCTACGCTGGCTATGGCCGCCAGCGCCGCGCCAAAGAAGAACGGGGCCGCCGGATTGATGCTTTGCCACAGCCAGCCGGCAATGACCGAGGCCGGAAGCACCGACAGGCCCACGGCCCCGTGGTAAAGTCCGTATGCGGTGCCTCTCTGCTGTACCGGCACCATGTCCGCTACGAGCGCCCGGCTGACTCCTTCGGCAGCTCCATAATAGACGCCATACGCCACGAACAGCGCCAGGACCATGCCCGGGCCGGAGGCGAAGCCAAAACCAAAATAGATCAGAGCGTAGACGGCCCACCCGGCGACGATCACCGCTTTCCTGCCCAGTTTGTCCGAGAGTATCCCCGCCGGGCCTGACAGAGAGGCGTATACGATGTTGAACAGCACCAGCAAGAGCAGGATGTGAAACGCCGAGAGACCCAGGTTCTGTGCTCGGAGGACAAGGAAGGCGTCGGAGGAGTTGCCCAGGCTGAACACGACCATTATGCCCAGGAAGACCTTGAAGGGGGTGGGCAGGCCAGCGAAGGTGTTCTTGCCCCCAGGAGCTTTGGGACCGGCGGGCGGGTCGATGGCTTCCTCTCGCTTGGGTTCATGCACAAAAAAGACAAGTACGAGGACAGCCAGCGTCGCAGGGATTATGCCGGCCAGCACCAACCACTGGTAGCTGGTTCTTGTCAATCCCACGTCGCCCCGCTGGGTGAGGTAGATGATCAGAGCAGCGATCGCCAGGCCCAGCACAGCGCCGGCCGTGTCCAGCGCCCGGTGGAACCCGAAGCTTTTTCCCCTTTCGTTTACTGGCGCCGACTCGGATAATAGGGCGTCGCGGGGAGAGGTGCGGATGCCCTTGCCCAAGCGGTCGGCGAACCTTATACTCAGCACCCAGTGCCAGGTAATGGCAAAGTACAGGAAGGGCTTTGATATGGCTGACAGGGTGTAGCCGATAACCGTCAGCAGTTTTCGTTGCCGCCAGCGGTCGCTGAACCAGCCGCTGGCGATCTTCAGGAAGGACGCGCTGCTTTCGGCTACTCCCTCGACCAGTCCGATGACGACGGTGCTGACGCCCAGCACGTTAGCCAGGAACAGAGGCAGGAGCGTAAGGGTCATCTCGGAGCTAATGTCGGTTAGAAACGCCACGATTCCGAGGAAGAAGACGTTGGCGGTGAGTCCCAGGACCCTTGCCCTGGTCCGGCTCAACTGCATGACCCCTCCATACAACACTCAGGGGCCCACACTTATGGGCCCCCAAGCGCAAAAGGTAACGATATTAGCTTCCGCAGGCAGCTTGTCCTGGAACGAAAAGTGTCGGTCCCCCTACGTATCGGAGCGGTGAAGACCTTCAGGCCTTCTTCGGAGCAGCCTTGGCCTGATTCAGCTTTTTCATGAGTCGCGACTTCTTGCGGGCAGCGTTGTTCGGATGGACGATCATCTTCTCGGCGGCTTTATCCAGGGCCCGGATGGCGCTGGCAGTCGCCGCCTGCGCATTCTCTACGTCGCGCGACTTAATGAGCTTCTCGGCAGCGGAAACGTAGGTCTTGAGTGCAGTCTTGACCGGCTTGTTCCGGGCACGCTTTCTAAGGGCCACCCGGGCGGCCTTCTTAGCAGATCTAGTTGTAGCCAAACTTTTTCTCCTTCTAAACTCATAATATAACGGTGGGAAGACGTTCCTGTCAATAGCGCTTGGATGCCAAAATCCGCCGCCCATTCAATCTCGCCAAACGAACAGTCATTTCACCTACGTGGTGCTCGATTACGACCGTCTTCCGCTCCCGAAGAGCACCCAAAAGC
>JACQTY010000161.1 GCA_016210545.1 Chloroflexota bacterium | reverse complement strand
GGTGGTATGACTTGCCTTACACCGTAGATTGAGAGCATTACGTTGAACTTATTCAACCCCCTAATCCCCCAATCTTGGGGGACTTGGGTACTGGGGGACACCCCCAGACCCCAGGTCCCGATGCATCGGGACGGGTATCCAGCGGGATTACCAATGAGAATAGCTAGGGCTGTGGGCTGGCCGCCATCCTGTCCGAGTAAAACATCGGACTCCGTGCGCGGAGAGCCTGTCGAAGGACCCCGACAGGTCGGGGCCGACGCTTCGATAAGCCTTCGGGCCGAGCCCCCCTTCGCTCCGCTCTCCGCGAATCCCGACGAGTCGGGATTCGCTACGACAGGGTAGGCTCTCGAGGCCGAAGGCTCAGCGCGGCGCGATTCCCGCTGGAGCGCGGGGCAGGGAAAGCTCAACGAAAAGTGCGTCGCCATGCCGTGAGGCTAACCCGAAGAGTCAAGATAAGATCCCAGCTTTACCAAAGGCGATCATCAAGAGAGAACCTGGCAAAAACAACTTTCAGGAGGGTAAGAATGGCGAAACGCGGACTCATTCGGGTAGCCTTCGTGGTAATCGCGCTGTTGCTTGCGGCGTCGTGCAGGCCCTCACCGGCTCCGGCGCCTGCGCCCACCAGTCCCGCGCCGGCATCCCCATTACCCGCTCCCATCGCGGCGCCCCAGCCCGCGGGCCAGGACGACCCCTGGGCCAAAACGGTGGCCGCGGCGAAGAAGGAGGGCGCCATAACCGTCTATTCCACGGGATTCATCTCCGATGTCGGCCAGCGCGTTGCCGCCGAGTTTCGAAAGGAATTCGGCATCCGTATGGATATCCTGGTCGGCAATGGCGCCACCCTCCTGCAAAAGATCCTGGTGGAGCAGAGCATGAAACAGGCAGTCGCAGATGTGTTCATCATTGGTGGAGCGGGCAGCACCAGCGACCTCATCATGCGTGGCGGAGCGGCAAGCGTCGCCGGCGACCTGCCGGTCTTGCGGGACAAGAGTGTGTTCAAGGTGGACCCCGTCTATTCACCTGGTGGGGAGGGCATAGTGTGGGTCCTCGCCTATTCCGGGGCTAATGTCAATATCAACCAGGTCAAGCCTGAGGACTACCCGAAGTCGTACAAGGACCTGCTTAATCCAAAATGGAAAGGGAAGATTATTACTTCCGACCCTCTGACCACGGGCGGGTCCACCCCCGTCTACTATGTTCCGCGGTACTACAAGGTGGTTGACCTCGATTTCTACCGTCAGTTTGCCAAGCAGGACGTGAAATTCTGGGGAGGCAACCCGAGGGAAGCGGCCATGATGGTTGCCCGGGGCGAGTACTTGATGGAAGTGGGCAATTCGACAGACACAGTGGGCCCGTTGATGGCAGCCGGAGCGCCGCTGCAAACCGTAGCTTTCACGGATGGTGTCACCGGTCAACTGGGGAATGTGGTGGTCGCCAAAGGCCCGCCGCACCCGAACGCTGCCCGTGTCTTCGTCAACTGGCTGCTATCTCCGGCGGGCCAGCGGGCCTACACCGAGGCGGCCCACTCCACCCCGGTCCGGAAGGACGTCCCTGATTTTGTTGACCCCCATGCCCGGATGGACAACCCGAAAGTCCTGGCGCGAACCTGGGACCTGGAGCAGTGGGCTGTCAAGGACCAGGCTGCCAAGACCATGGAGCAGATATTTGGGGCCAAGTAGAAACGGAATGGCCCGGTCTGTCATAAACCGAAAGGGTACCCGCAGGCAGGGAAGGGATCCGGGGCTGCCGAACCAGGCCGTCGCTCCCTGGAAGACAGCCTCCAACCGCGATGGCGAGCCACGTAGCGCCGAAGCAATCCGTTCCCCACCGGGCGGCACAAAACGGATCGATGCGCGGAGTTCATCCTGAGAGTTTGAGAGCTTTTCGATGTCTCACGTTCAAGCTCTATCCCCGCCCAGATAGGGGCAGACCTATTTGTTCACAAACTCTAGAGGGTGTTCATTCGTTTTGCTCTTCAGAGTGACAGTGAAGGACCGCAAATATCGAGAAGAGGCGTTTCTCTTGTTCAGGCGTCCGGCCGTAAGACAGTCTCGGCGGCTACTTCTCGGTTATGGTAACGCCATCGATGTGGACATCTTCAGTCGGCTGGGAGGCCTCGCCCGTCCGGGCGGCCCGCACCGGCACGTTGCCGATCTTTTGCACGATGTCTGAGCCGCCGGTGACCACGCCAAAGATGGTGTAGTTCTTGGGTAGCCTGCCGCTGAGGTCGTCCAGGGTGATGAAGAACTGGCTGCCGTTGGTATTGGGACCGGCATTGGCCATGGCCAGGGTGCCTGCCACATAGTCCCGCGTGACCGTCTCGTCGGCAAACTTGTATCCAGGACCTCCGGCGCCGGAGCCTGTCGGGTCGCCGCTCTGGATGACGAAACCCTTTACCACCCGGTGAAACTTCACCCCGTCATAGAACTTCTGACGCGCCAGGAACACGAAGTTGTTCACTGCCAGGGGGGCATCCTTCGGAAACAGTTGCACCACAATATCGCCCAGGTTGGTCTTGATAGTCGCCGTGTACTGCTTCTTCTGGTCGATACTCACGGCCGGTGGGGTGGACCACTGCATAGTTTTGTCTCCTTACTTTGTCTCACAGTTTAGCACAGGTATCCACCACCGTCTATCGCTTTTCGACCCGACGAAATTAGGGGGTGAAAGGCCCCTGTCATGGTATAATGATGCCGTCCATGTGATGGACTGTAGACCGATGACCAGATGGAGCGATGTTTTCCCGTGGCCAAGATCGTATTGGACTTGCACGACATCTTTAACAAGGGTCTGGCTATCGATGGCGAACTCAACCGCGTCATGACCGAGGCGGTGCAGAAGAAGATAGCCCTGGTGGAGATCATTCCCGGCAAAGGGTCGGGACAGCTCAAGAAGCGCGTCTTGCGGTTCCTGGGGCAGCCGGAGATAAAGAAACTGTACCATCGAGTGGAGAAAGACGACAAGAACTTCGGAAGGATCTTCGTGCACTTCAGGTTCTAGGCCGACAACGCTTGCAGCCGGTGGCCCCCCCGATTTCGCCCGGGCGGCCCGCATTCAAACGCAACGGCGGGTCGCGCGCTTCGCCCATCCTTCCACGCTCTGGGGGGGAGACGGTCAGGCATATCCCTTCGCTACACTCAGGGCAGGCTCTGAGCACAGCGAACGGAGGGGAAGATAGCGTACTTAACCCCTCCGAAAGTGCTTCGCCTTTGCGTCCCGACGGTTCGGGACATCATCGGACAAACCCCTTCCCTTCCCGCCTTGGGAAGGGACCGAGGGTTAGCCCAGCCGCCCTCCGTCAAGGGCGAGGGGTCTCGCGGCGCTCCTCAAAGCTGTCAATATTCCCGGATTACGGTGAGCCGGTGAAACGTCGTCCGTAGGGGCACGATGCATCGTGCCCGACTTTGAGAGAGGACTAAGCCTGCCGTGAGCGCAGCGAACGGGGTGGGGGGATACAATCAAAGGGGAGAGAGGACCTCCTTGCTGCCTTTTCTATCTACAAAGAATCCACGGATTACGGTTCCTCCTTAATCCGCCATCAAAATCCCTCTCAATCTCCCTTTGCCAAAGGGAGAGGACATAGGCGCCTCTCGTAGGCGAATGTAGCACCGAGCGGGTGAAAAAACTTTTGCTTTGAGGAGATTGAATGGGCAGCGGATTTTGGGAGTTCACCACCCTGTTGGGAAAAGTTGAAAAGTGAACTCCTTTAAGGTTCAAAAGTGAACTCTTGGGAAGTCGTTTAGGGGATAAGCGAG
>JACQTY010000163.1 GCA_016210545.1 Chloroflexota bacterium | reverse complement strand
GTGCAAGAGGTCCTCTACAGCCTGGTCATAGAGCGCCCGGAGAAAGCCCCCCGGTCAGCCACGCCGGGGTTTACCAGGGAGGATATTGACCGGGCCATCTCCGGAGTGAACGGCAAAGCCGGACGCCGCTTCGGTTTCAACGCAGTGGACGGGCGTAACGGAGGCAAGGTGGACCTTCTGGGCGGCGATAAGCTCCGCTAAGAACGAAATCGCCTGCCAATGGAGGCATGAAATTGGTTGCAGGACCCTCTCTCCAGCGCTCTCCCACTACCCGCGCGGACCCACCTGTCGAAAAGGCATTCCCAATGTGAACGCCATCAGCCATCCGGTTCCCCCTCTCTACCCCGAAAACAGCTTCACGCGTCTTTGCGAGGAACGAAGTGACGAAGCAATCTCCGCTTTTGGATGAGCGGTTGGCCTTATGTCAGGAGATTGCTTCGCTGCCCCTTCGTCCCGGGCCATCGGGACTCAGGGCTTCGGCTCGCAAAGACATGGTGCATTTTCATTGCCGTGGGAGGCCCTCGATTCATCGGGGTGGCGCCCGCGGGGGCATGGCCGCCCATCATCAGAGAGGAGGTTAGCGGGTGAGGCCGCTTTGACACCCCTTTCCACCTTCTGATATAATGAATCTGTTTTTGAAGCAGCTTCGCTGGATATGGTTTTCGGTCGGCGCCGCTGGTGTTCTTGTGTTTTCAGCCCGCTGAGAGGAATCGCACTCTTTTGTTAGACGTCTTTCCCAAGCAATTTCAAAGTCGACATGACTATGCCCGGGAATGGAAGGCCCGCCATAACCGGGAGGTTATTGGATACCTCTGTACATACGCCCCCGAGGAGATCATCTACGCCGCTGGCATCCTTCCGGTGCGCGTCCTCGGCGGCCATGAGCCCCAGGATGTGGCCGAACGGCATATCCCCACCATGTACTGCCCTTTCTCGCGGGACGTGCTGGCCCAGGGGCTTCTCGGCAGGTACGACTACCTGGACGGCCTTGTGGACGGCTTTACGTGCGTCCACATGCGGAATGTCTTCGGAAGCTGGACACTGAACATCCCCCTGAAGTACCACCACTACATATACACGCCATCGGATGTCCGCGGCGCCCGCGTGAAGCCCTACTTCGCCGTGCAGTTGGGCAAGTTCAAAGAGTCCCTGGAGGCTTTCACCGGAAAGGCGATATCCGATTCGTCCCTGGACTCGGCCATAGATGTCTACAACCGGAGCCGCCGCCTGTTGCGCCACATATACGAGTTGAGGAAAGCGGAAAACCCTCCGGTGACCGGCGCCGAGTGTATTGAGATGGTCGTCTCCAGCCAGGTCATGGACAAGGCGGAGCACAACAAGCTCCTGGAGGCTGCTCTGGCGGAGCTGCAAAGTAGAAGACCTGATCGGGAGACCGGCATCCGGCTCATGATGGTGGGCAGCGAGGTCGACGATACCGAGTTCGTGCGAATGGTGGAGTCGCTGGGATCAACCGTGGTAATAGATGACCACTGCACCGGCAGCCGCTATTTCTGGAATGAGGTCGCGCCCGCCACAGACAGGCTCCTGGCCATTGCTTCGCGGTACATGGACCGGCCGCCCTGTCCTCAGAAGGACGTCCAGGATACCCGCTTCCGTTTCGAGCACATCGCCAGGTTAGTCAAGGAGTACAACGTCCAGGGCGCTCTGCTGGTGCAGCAGAAATTCTGCACTCCCCATGAGTTCGACATACCTAAGTTGAAGGCGTTCCTTCAGGAGCAGTTTGGCATCCCCAGCCTGTTCCTGGAGGTGGATATAACGATACCATTAGGACAGTTCCGCACGCGGGTGGAGGCATTCCTGGAGATGCTCCAGTTGCAGGCGGTGTAGGATACCCGCTCTTACGATGACTACACGACTCTTTTTGAGGCTCGGCCAAGTACCGAGGACCGAAGCGACGGATGTAGGGGCGAACCCGTGTGTTCGCCCGCTGGCGGGGCCGACCCATGGGTCGGCCCCTACGGGATCGGATGCGACCTCCTCTGGTGTGCCGTGTGCCAGGCGCCTGAGGGGACGGGAATTCCCGAGGATGGAAGACCAATAATGCAAAACCTGTACAAGACCCGTCCTTTGAAGATGTGGCAGAAGGCCAAGGAGCTACGGCTCAAGTTCTTCAAGGACATTCAGACGGCCAAAGAGAACGGCAAGACCCTGGTGCTGGTGGACAGCGGCAGCTTTATCGAGTTGCCCGCCGGACTGGAGGGCCACGCCTGTCTGGAAGGCCATCCCTACGGCGCCACAGTGGGCATGGACCTGGACTTCGCCCGGGAGTGCGCGGAGGAAGTGGAGGCGCGGGGCTACGCCCGCGACCTGTGCGTCTATACTCGGAACTTCTGGGGTTCCATGTTCCGCAATCGCTATTATTTCGGCGGCGAGTTCCCCAGGCCGGACTTCTGCATCAAGAGGAGCCTGTGCGATACCGAGAGTAAATGGCTCCAGGTGTGCTGTGAGCACTTCAATATGCCCAGCTTCTACATCGACTTCCCCCTTTATCCCGATAGGCGCACTGGCAAAGAGGATATCGAGTATCTGGCCACTCAGATGAGCGATTGCATCGAGTGGATGGAGAAAATCACCGGCCAGAAGTATAATGATGATAAGTTCATACACGCCGCCCACAACGAGTTCCGTACCACCAGCCTGTGGGCGGAAATATGCACCCTTAACAAGGCTATTCCGGCGCCCCTGGACCAAAAGACCATCTATACCCTGTACTTCCCTACCGTGGTCAGCCGCTACGAGGATGACACGGTGCACTTCTACGAAGAGCTTCTGGCCGAGGTAAAAGACAGGGTGTCCGACCACATCGCTGCCCTGGCCACCGAACGTTGTCGGCTCTGGGACGATGGCATTCCCCCCTGGTATTTTTTGAAGCTCTACCGGTATCTGGAGCGGTACGGCGCGGTCGTGCTGGGGTCCATCTATACGTACACGCTGCACGGCGCCTGGGAAGACCAGCCCGACGACTCGTGGGGACGGGCCACGACGCCCGAGGAGCGGGGCATGCCCCTGAAGACACGCGACGACGCCCTGCGCGCCCTGGCGCTGTGGTACCTGGAGAAGCCCATATACCCGGGTATGTGCCTTCCCGGTCCCAAGAGTGAGCAACTACTGCGGATTATCCGCGAGTGGCGAATTGATGGTATGATGATGCATATGAACCGTGGTTGCGAAGGGCTTTCGCTGGGCGCCATGGAACAGCGTCTGGCCTTGCTGAAGGCCGGGGTACCGGTCACGGTCTACGAAGGGAATTCCGCCGACAAACGGGAGTTCGATGAGAACCAGGTCCTGGACCGGCTCGACGCCTTCATGGAGAGCCTGGGCATGAAGAAGCTGGACTCATAGGATACTGGGCGCCCCCACCTGTCGGGGCCAGGGGTTTGGGGAGCCTGCCCAGTTCGCTGCCCCTTCGCTTCGCTCAGGGCTTCGGCTCAGAGCTTGCTCTGAGCCGTGTCGAAGGGTGTCCCCCAAATTGAAAATCCCCAGGAGTGGGGAATACCGAAGATTAAACAAAGGCCTTTCAACGCTTTGCATGGAGAACCAAAGACACACATACAGGAGAGGGGAATGCTAGAGAAGTTCCAGGAGATTTCCGACAACCGCCACCAGTATGCCCAGGACTGGAAGGCGCGGACAGGCAAGAAGGTCTTTGGCTACATGTGTACATACGCACCCGAAGAGCTGATCTACGCCGCCGGGGTCCTCCCTGTAAGGGTGCTGGGCAGCCACGAGCCGCAGGACGTTTCCGAACGGCATATATATGCCATGTACTGCCCGTTCTGCCGGGACGTGCTGGCCCAGGGGCTTCAGGGACGGTACAAGTACCTCGATGGCATGGTGATGGGGCATAGCTGTATGCACATCAAGCAGGCCTTCGATAGCTGGGTAACGCATGTGCCGATCGACTACAGCTACTACATGTTCATCCCCCAGATAGTCACGCACCCCAAGGCTAAGGAATACCTGACGCATGAGATGACCAAGTTCAAGGAGAACCTGGAGAAGGGCCTGGGTGTAAAGATAACGGCGAAGGCCCTGGACAACGCTATCGACGTGTACAACACCAACCGGCGCTTGCTTCGCGAGATCTATGAACTGCGCAAGCAGGACCCGCCCCCGGTCAGCGGCAGTGAGTGCCAGGACATGGTGGTGGCGGGCCAGCTTATGGACAAGGCCGAGCACAATAAGATGCTGGCTGAGGCGCTGAAAGAGATCAAGAGCCGTGCGCCCCGGAAGCCGGGCAAGCGCCTTATGCTCATCGGGGGTGAGTGCGACGATACGGGCGTGGCAGAGCAGGTGGAGAAGCTGGGTGCCAACATCGTCGCCGACGACCTGTGCGCCGGCAGCCGGTATTTCTGGAATGAGGTCGTCCCCGAGAAGGACCGGCTGGCTGCGATAGCGGCCCGCTACCTGGACAGACCGGCCTGCCCCCTGAAGGATGTTACGTCTCACCGCTACCGGCTGGACCACATCCTGAAGATGGCCCAGGACTTCAAAGTCGAGGGGGCGCTTCTGGTCATGCAGAAGTTCTGCGACCCTCACGAGTTCGACATCCCGGTCATTTCCAAATTCCTGAAGGAACACAATATCCCCAGCTACTTCATCGAGCTGGACGTAACGTTCCCCGAGGGCCCGCTGCGCACCCGCACCGAGGCGTTCCTCGAGATGCTCGAACTGGAAACGGTGTAAGTGACGAAACTCGGGCGCAATCAGAGAATCGCCCGAAGACCAATTTTCGACAGTGCTCCTTGAAGGGGCCAAAGGGGAGAGGTTAAATGGTCCAAGAAGCCAAGAAACTGTATAAGACCAAGCCGCTGGACTGCTGGGGGTGGGCCAAAGAGCTTCGAAGTAAGCATTACGAGCGCATCATGCACGCCAAGGAGTTGGGCCTGGTCCTGAGCTCCGGCTCGGCCCATTCCCGCGTCCTGGGCGCCGGTCTTGAGAACCACATCCACTTCGGCGGGGAGCCGTACGGGGCAACTCTGGCCCAGTTCCCGGAGCTGGCTACGGAGTGCGTGGAGGCCACCGAGGCCCGCGGCTATGCCCGCGACCTGTGCGCCTACATGCGCCTGTACTGGGGATCGGCGACTATAAACAAGACGCCGTGGGGGCCGTTCCCCAAGCCGGAGTTTGTCATCCAGAGCCAGATCTGCGATAGCCATTCCAAGTGGCATCAGAATAGCAGCGAGCTGATGGGCGTCCCCTTCTATACCACGGAGATACCCCAGTTCTACCCGGCCATGCGTCCACCGGACAAGTACCAGGTCGATTATGCCGCCGCCCAGTTCGCCGACATGGTCGACTGGATTGAGAAGACCACCAAGCGGAAATGGAACGACCAGCTCTTTGCTGACGCCCTTCTCCGCCTCAACCGCATCCACGTGCTGTGGGCCAGGATATGCGAGCTAAACCAGGCCGTACCTGCCCCGCTGGACATTAAGTCGATGTTCGCCTTGTACTGGCCGTCCACCTCCGGCGACATCAACGAGGAAACGGAGCGCTTCTATGTCACCCTGCTGGATGAAGTCCGGGACAGGGTGAAGAGCGGCATCGCCGCTCTGGCCACTGAGAGGTCTCGCGTGCTCCATGAGAACCAGCCGCCGTGGTATGCCCTGTGGTTCTTCAGGGAGATGGAAAAGTACGGGTGCATCTGCATCGGCGGCGGGTACCTCTTCTTCCTGGGAGGCTCCTGGGAGCTGTACACCGACGAGCAGGGGAAACCCGCCATGCGGATCGAGAAGACCATCGAAGAGCGGCTGGGCAGGCCCAATACCCGCGAGGAGTGCATGCATATGCTATCTGTGCTGCACTTCGGCCGCTACCGGATGATCACCTCGTCGGACGCCAAGCGAGCGGCCGCGGTGGCCATTGCCCGGGGCTGGAAGGTCAACGGGGCTATCCTGATGAACAACCGGGGCTGCGAGGGGTTGAGCCTGGGGATCGCCGAGGCCCGCGTTGGCCTGATAAACGAGGGCATCCCCACTATGGCCTACGAGGCCAACATGGCCGACCGTCGGGAGTGGGACGAGGCGCAGGTGCGGGACCGGCTGGAGGCGTTCATGGAGAGCCTTGGTCTGAAGAAGCTGGAACCGTAATCGGGAGGCGGGAGGCGGGAAGTGAGAGGCGAGACCTCCCCGCATCGCTCCAGGGCATTTCACGGATAGTAAAGAAGGGGCCGATTTCTCGGCCCCTTCTTCTTTGTAGGGGGCAATTCACGAATTGCCCAAAGGGTGGTGCCGCGGACCGACGGTGGTCGGTGAATCGCCTCTACACGGAAGGGGGGGCACACGCGGAGGGTGGGTAAAGCAAAGGGCAACCCACCGTCTCGTGGGGCACTGGCGGGTTTCGCCTCGATTTCACCGGGGCTGCACCCACCCTACAATGATGTCACCAAAGGCTGCGGAACGACGCAGGGCTGCTGGCGCTATTTGGAGTCACGTACACAGGCAAATTTGCTCTGATTCCGAGGCATATGCTAGACTGGTCGTATCTTCGGACGGGGCATCTCGGGGTCCGTATTGGGGGCAGACTCGTGACTAAATCAGTCGACCAGAGATGGAAAACTGCGCCGCTGGACTGCTGGCGGAAATGCAAGGAGTTGAGTGTCAATCACTACAAAGATGTAGCCGCTGCGCGCCAACGGGGCAGGCTGTTGATAAGCGGAGGGGCGGCTTCGTGTGAGACCCTTCCCGCTGGGCTGGGCGACTACGTATTCTTCAGCGGGGAGCCCTACGGGGCCAGCGTCAGTTATGACACGCCCTTTTCCGAGGCATGCGTTGAAGCTAGCGAGGCCCACGGTTTTGCCCGCGACCTCTGCGCTTATATGCGTAACTACTGGGGTTCCATGTTCTTGGACCGCTATCTTCTTGGAGGCCCCTTCCCCAAACCGAATTTCTTTCTCACTGCCCATGAGTGTGACAGCCATGCCAAGTGGTACCAGGTGGCCGCCGAGCACCTCGGTGTGCCCTACTTCGCCATCGAGTGGCCTCTGGCCGGGTACGGGGAGAAGCGAGAGGCCCGGATCGAATATGTGACGGGCCAGATGCTGGATGCTATCGACTGGATGGAGAAGGTCACCGGCAGGGAATACGACGATGAGAAGTTCGTGGAAGCTCTGGACTATGAGTGTGAAGGGCTGAGCTACTTTGCCCGGGTCCTGACCCTGAATCAGGCTATCCCCGCTCCTCTGGACATGAAGGCCCTTCTAACCCTATATGCACCGGCTGCCCTCATCAAGCACACCCGGGAGTCCCGAGATTTTTACAAGATGCTTTGCGAGGAGGTCCAGTACCGGGTGGACAATCACATCGCCTCAGTGGCCACGGAGAGGTTCCGGGTATGGCATGACAATGTGCCCCCCTGGTTCTTCCTCCACCTTTTGCGTATTCTGGAGCAATATGGCGTGGCGTGTGTCTCCTCCTTTTATCTCTTTGCCTTCGCCGGCTTCGTCCAGGACCAGGGCGGGAACTGCGTTCCGGCGCCAACCCCCAAGAGCCTGGGTCTCCGCTTCAAGCACAGGGAGGACGCCGTACGTTTCTATGCCCAATGGCTCATAGACAGGCCGGGTTTCGATATGTATTCGTGGGCCGGGCGCAAGACCGCCCACCTGCTGAAACAAATGGAACGATGGCACGCCGGAGCTATGATAATGCATCTGAACCGGGGCTGCGAAGGACTTGGACAATATCAACTGGAATTGCGGTCCGCCATGCTGGCAGCCGGGATACCGGTGCTCGCCTACGAAGGAAATATGGCAGACAAGAGGGAACTGGATGAACGTCAGGTGGTGGACCGTGTGGAGGCTTTCATGGAAAGCCTGGGACTGAAGAAGCTGGAAAGCTAATAAGCCGGAATTCCTTACATGACGCAGGGGGAGTCAATACCTCTTGGTGAGGAATTTGAAGATTCCGCGTGGACCCGCGCGTGCGGGGCAATGGAGGTTCGCAGTCCCTAGCTCACCAGGAACTTGATAGCTTCCGTCACCTGGATGACGGTGTTGGGCAGCACCCCCGGGAAGAGGCCGCCGCCGCGGCACACGGTACCGAATCCAGGTTCCTCGTGTCAAGGTTGTTTCTTTACCTGAACGGCTCGCAGCGGCATTTCTATGACGCAGTAGGCGGAACGATGTAGCACAGTGGTCTGAATCTTGTGAGCCGCGGAACCGTGTTCTACCCGCGGCGGCGCTATTTCGCGGGCCTTGACGGCAATGCGTTCCCCTCGCAGCTCGTCGCCGATTTCATACAGTGTGGTCACTTCCCTCTATTTGCCCCTTTTGCATGAGTTCGCGACAGATTTCAACGACAACCTCAAGGTCCAGCCTGAGCTTTCGTGCGATATCGGCGTAATAGAGGGTCTCGCCCTGGAGGAACATCTCTTCTATCTCCTTCCTGGCCTGTTCTCGGGAAATCTCCCTCAGGACGACCGTATGCTCTTCGGACAGGCGTTCCTCCAGTTGGTGAAGGCGCCGTTCAAAGACATCCAGCCGCTTTCGCAGAAAGGCGTTTTCTTCCTCTAAGCTGATACGTGCCATCTTGTAGCGTCCTTCAAGGTATCAATGCAGCTTTACACTATCACACTAGGCGACGTTTGGCAAGGTTTGAAGCAGCTAACGTAGGTGCAGACCCATGTGTCTGCCCACCAGAAAGAGAAGGGCGAACGCACGGGTTCGCCCGTACGGGGTTCGCAGGCCCTAGCTCACCAGAAACTTTATGGCCTCGGTCACCTGGATGACGGTGTTGGGCAGCACCCCCAGGAAGAGGACGCCGAAGCAGGAGGCCGTCAGGGCGACACGCAACGGCCCCGAGGACGATAGCCTCTCGGTAGAGGCAGGTTCGCCAAGGTACATCGTCTTGACAACTCGCAAGTAGTAGTAAGCGGAGATTACGCTGTTCAGCACGCCCACTATCACCAGCCACAGCAGGCCGCTCTGCAGGGCCGCGTTGAACAGGTATATCTTGGCCACAAACCCCGCCGTCGGCGGCAGGCCGGTGAGGGAAATGAGGGTGAAGGCCAGGCCCAGGGACAGCACCGGCGCCCGGCGCACCATGCCTTTGTAGTCATCGATGAGGTCGCTGCCGGTGTTGTTGGAGATGGCGATGATGGCGATGAACGCCCCCAGGTTGGTCAGGCCGTATCCGGCCAGGTAGAACAGGATGCCGCTCCGCGCCAGCGCGAGCTGCGACTCCATCAGCCCCACCGCTGCCAGGCCCATCATTATGTAGCCGGCATGGGCGATGCTGCTGTAGGCGAGCAGCCTCTTTATGTTGGTCTGGTTGATGGCCACCACGTTACCTACGGTCATGGTGATGGCGGCCAGGATAGCGAACAGCATCCCCCAGGACTGGCTGAGCCAGGGGGCGCGTCCAAATGCCTCGAAGAACACCCTGAGGATGACGGCGAAGCCCGCCGCCTTGCTGGCTACCGAAAGGTAGGCAGTCACCGGGGTCGGGGCGCCTTCGTAGACGTCGGGAACCCACATCTGGAACGGCACGGTGGCGATCTTGAACCCAAACCCCGCTACCAGGAAAACGATGCCCATGATCAGGGTGGGGTTATCGGCGATGCCATTGAGGCCCTTCACGGCGTTCCAGATCACGCCCAGATGCGTGCCGCCGGTGGTCCCGAACACCAGGGCCATGCCATAGACCAGGACCGCCGACGAGACGGACCCCAGCAGCAGGTATTTCAGTCCGGCTTCGGTGGACTTGGCGTCCTTGAGGAATCCCGCCAGGATGTACAGGGAAATGCTGGTCAACTCCAGAGAGATGTATATGGAGACGAGCTCCCGGGTCGACGCCATGAACATCATGCCCGTGGTAGCCAGGAGGATGAGGGCGTAGTACTCGCCCTGGAAGCCTTTCAACTTCTCGACGTAGTCTGTGGAAGCGAGGATGACCAGGATAGCCGCCGCGGCAAATAGCACGTCGAAGAAGAGGGCGTACTTGTCGATAACCAGCATATTATTCAGGGCGATGCCGTTGGTACCCCACAGGGCTAGGCTGGCCCCTATGGACCCCAGCAGGCCAACTATGCTGAAAACCGCCAGCACTCCCTTTTGCTTCACGGCAAGGTCAAGAAGTATTACGGCCAGCGCGAAGATGGCCAGGAGTAGCTCAGGACCTAATAGCGCCCAAATCAACGTTGGCTCCTTCTTCCAAAAGCCCGGCTATTTGCAGAAGCCGCCGGGTGTCTTGATGCATCTCGTCCCAGCGTTTCCAGAGGTCCCGTTTGTTGACCCATATCGCCTCCCCCACATCGTCCCCGACCCGTAGCTCGCCCGATTCCAGGCGCGCCAGATAATCTATGTAAATTACGTGAAGCTCCAACCCGGACTCTATACGTTCAAAGGGCACCAGCGGGTGAGTCAGGGCGACTTCGAGGTTTGTTTCTTCCCTCACCTCACGCCTGATGCCGTCTTCGATGCTTTCTCCCCACTCCAGACGGCCGCCGGGGCATATCCACTTCCCCTGCCAGAACCCGCCCCGCTGCGGCACGTGCTTGACCAGAAGCACGCCGCCTTGCCGGTCTTCGATGACCGCCCCCACCGCCACGGTAATCCCTCGTTCAGCCCAGGACACTCTAACCTCCTAGCAGCCTTACCACGGGGGCTATGCCAGCGCCGAGAACGCCCGTGACCACCGCAGGATAGACGCCGAGAAGCATTATGGCAACGACGAAGCTGAAAATTGCCACCTTCTCCACACCCCCGGCGTCCAGCACCCCAGCGAATTTCTCTTGCGGCGGTCCGTAGAAGGTCCGCTGCAGCATCCACAGGATATAGCCCGCCGTGACCGCTATGCCGACCACGCCCAGGATGGTGTAGAACTGGATGCCGTCGAACGCCTTGCTGGTGAAGCTCCCCACGAAGGTGACGAACTCGGCGACAAAGCCGCTGGTCCCAGGGAGGCCCAGGCTGGCCATGCCCGCAATGCTGAAGACGACAGCAGCGACGGGCATCTGGCGGGCCAGGCCGCCCAGCTTGGACAGGTCCCGGAGGTGGCTGTGGTCGTATACGACGCCAACCATGGCGAAGAGCAGGCCGGTGACGACGCCGTGGCTCACCATCTGCAGGGCCGCGCCGGTAAGGCTGACCTGGGTAAGGGCGAAGATGCCCAGCAACACATATCCCATGTGGGAAACGCTGGAGTAAGCGATGAGTTTCTTCAGGTCCGTCTGCCTCAGCGTAACGGCTGCGCCGTAGAGCACGCTTCCGACGGCCAGTATGACCAGCAAAGGCGCCCATTCTTTGGCTACCGTCGGGAACAGCGTCACCGAGATCCGGATCATGCCGTAGCCGCCCATTTTCAGGAGGACGCCGGCCAGTATGACGCTGACGGCCGTCGGAGCGTCAGTATGGGCGTCGGGCAGCCAGGTATGGAACGGGAACACCGGCAGCTTGATGGCGAAGGCCATGAATATGAGGAAGAAGATGGCCGCCAGGGGTATCACCGTGTGGACGGTGGCCAGGTTCATCCCTGCCAGCGCCTCGATATCGAAGGTGCCCGCTGAGGCATACAGGGCCAGCATCCCCACCAGCATCAGGGCGCTGCCGAATATCGTATACACGACGAACTTAGTCGCCGAGTATTCCTTGCGGCCGCTGCCCCATATCGAGATAAGCATGTACATAGGGATAAGCTCCACTTCCCAGAACAGGAAGAAGAGCAGCAGGTCCAGGGAGGTGAACACGCCCAGGATGCCCGTTTCCAGCAGAAGCAGCCAGGCGAAGTACTCGCGCGGCCTGAGGTTGATCTTCCAGGAGATGAGGACACTTATGATACCCAGGAAGGTCGTCAGGACAACCAGCGGCAGACTAAGGCCATCCACGCCCAGGTGGTACTGGGAATTGATCGATGGCAGCCAGGAGGCCGCCTCCCGGAACTGGAAAAGGGGGCCGCCCGGTGCGCTATCGAACTGGAAATAGGCTGAGAGCGACAGCCCGAAGGCCAGGAGGGTGAACAGGGCGGCAGCGAGCTTTATGCCCCGTGGGCTCAGGCCCCTCCCCAACGCTATGATGATCGCCCCGACAGCGGGCAGGAAGACTATTGTAGACAGAATGAAATTAAATTCCACTTGCTACCTCTAGGCGCCGAATATGAATACCCCGACTATTACAGCTATGATACCGACGACGATGGCCATGCCGTACAGTTGAAGCTGGCCGGATTGTGCCCGTCGCAGGAGGCGACCGGCGCCTGCCGTTCCCTGGGCCGCCCCGTTGACGGCGCCGTCGACTCCTTTGCTATCGAAGAAGGCCAGCCCGCGGAAGAACCCCCCGATGAGGCCGAGACTGACGACGCCCCTCTCGTAGGCTTCATCGAGCCAGTACTTGTGGGAAAACAGTGCATACAAGGGCTTGAAGGCGCGGCCCACAGCCTCGGCGGAGACCCACTTCTTGCTGTACATGGCATAGGCCAGGAAGATGCCCCCGCCTGCCAGCACGAGAGATATCCAGGGCAGGGGGTGGGCGAAGATACCGAACAGACCGGACACAATGCCGTGCCCTGCCTCTTCCTCGCCCAGCAAGCGGGCGAACCCGCCGGTGAGGTTGAACCACCCGGAGATGACAGCCAGGACGGAGAGCACCACCATCGGCGCCACCATCACGCCCGGGGCTTCGTGGAGAGTCGGGGGATGAACATCGTGGGACCTCGCCGCCTCATGGCGTTCCGCCACTGTACTATGGCTGGGAGGCCTGGCGATGGAAGCCGGTCCGTGCACTGCCGCCGCCTCGCCGCCGCGATACTTACCTCCAAACGTAAGAAAGTACACCCGGAAGATGTAGAACGCCGTCATGAACACAGTAATCAGAGCCAGGAAAAAGACCAGCCTGTGGTGCTCCCAGGCCTGAGCAAGTATCTCGTCCTTGCTCCAGAAGCCGGCGAGGGGCCATATCCCGGCAAGGCTCAGGGCCGCGATGAGAAAGGTTGTGGATGTCCAGGGAAGGTGCTTCCGCAGCCCGCCCATGAGGCGCATATCGAAGGTGCCCGTGGCATGGTTCACGCTGCCAGCGCCCAGGAAGAGGAGGGCCTTGAAGAAAGCATGGTTGAACAGATGGAAAATGCCGATGGTTACGGCCAGGCCGACCAGGGCGGCCTGCGTCTTACCCGCGTCGGCCCCCTGGGCCACCGCCAGGGCGCCTGTCCCCAGGGCGACCATCATGTAGCCCAACTGGCTGATTGTAGAATAGGCTATCACCCGTTTGATGTCGTTCATCACCAGGCCCATGCTGGCGGCGAAGATGGCGGTGAAGCCGCCGATGATGGCGACCACCGTGGCCGCTTCTACGCTGTGCATGAAGATGGGCATAGTGCGGGCCACCAGGAACACGCCGGCGGCGACCATGGTGGCGGCGTGGATCAGGGCGCTAACCGGGGTGGGGCCTTCCATAGCGTCGGGCAACCACACATGGAGGGGGAACTGCGCCGACTTGCCCGCAGCCCCGGCGAAAATACCCAGCGCCGCCCAGGTGACCGCTGCACCGGCCAGGACCCCGCCCTTGACGGCGGCGGCCTCGCCCAGGGCTTCGATGTTGAACGTCCCCGTCTTGGAGAACAGATAGAGTATCGCCAGCAAGAAGCCAACGTCGCCCAGCCGGGTGACCAGGAAAGCCTTCTTAGCGGCGTTGGCCGGGGCATACAAGCCGACGGCATCGCCGGGTTTGGCGCCGGGCCGTCCGTGGAACCAGAAGCCGATGAGAAGGTAGGAGCACAGCCCTACGCCCTCCCAGCCCAGGTACATGAAGAGCAGGCTGTTGGAGGTGACCAGCACCAGCATGAAGGTGGTGAAGAGACTCATCCAGGAGTAATAGCGAATGTAGCCGGCATCGCCGTGCATGTAGCCCTGGGAGTATATCTGGACCATCAGGCTGACCAGCGTGACCACAACCAGCATCACCGACGTCAGGCCGTCTATGAGGAGTCCTATCTCTATGTTGAGGTTGCCGATCTTCAGCCAGGAGAAGGACTCCATGTCCAGCTTATGTTCCGGGCTGCCCGTGACGGCGGACAGCGTCCATAGCGAGAGGGCGAACGCAATGCCGATGGCGCCAATGGTCACGTAGCCAGCCAGCTTGTGCTGCCGGGGAAAGAAGGGTCGAAGGATAAGGGCATTAATAACGAAAGACAGGAAAGGGATAATCAGGATTAGCCAGGGAATCTGATTCGGCATCTATAGCTTCCTCAATACCTCAGCGATTACGTGCTCACGGAATCTGGGGATATAGACGATATAGGGGGCAAATTCCCCCTCTTTTCCGCTCTTGGGATCGGGCAGGATACGGGTGGGAACGCCCTCGCCCTCGAAGAGTTCCTTCCACATCTCGGCCATCGTTAAATTAGAGGTCCTTTTGACCTCGACCCACATGCCAGTTACCATTTCACGTTCTCCCCCGGAAATGCCAGGACATTAGACAGGATATTCTTGGTGCTAACCCCTAGCCCCTTCCCGATTCGGGAAGGGGTTGGGGTCGGCGTCCCCCCTACCACTTCATAAGGTCGACTTCGCCGACGTCCACCTTTTCCTTTTGGCGGTACAGGGCAATGATTATGGCCAGGCCAACGGCTACCTCAGCGGCGGCCACCGTCATCACAAAGACGGCAAATATCTGGCCGGTGAGGAGCTGCGGCGTCACGTAGCGAGAAAAGGCCACCAGGGCGACGTTGGCGGCATTAAGCATTATCTCGATGGACATCAGGATTATGACCGCGTTCCGCTTGGCCAGGGCTCCGTATAGTCCAATACAGAACAGCACGGCAGACAGTATGATGTAGTGTTGCAGACCTACCATGTCTACTTCTCTTTCACCAGGACTATGGCCCCGAGGACCGCCGCCAGCAGCAGCACCGAGGCGATCTCGAAGGGAAGGACAAAGCCGCTCTCAGGGGTCAGCAAGCGTGCGCCTAGTTCGGCCGTGGTCGGCTTAAGGACCACCGACTGATCGGCTACTTTCCACGGTGTGGCCCTGAAGACCGCTATCATCGCGGCGAGAAGGGCCACGCTGGCGATGGCGCCGCCTATCCGCCAGCGGGAAAACGGGCTGCCCGTGGCGGCTTCTCGGGTGAGCATGATCGCCAGGAGCAGCAGGACGGCTATCGCTCCCACGTAGACCAGCACCTGGACCATCGCCAGAAAATCAGCGCCCAGCGTGACGAACAGTCCGGCGATAGCGAAGAAACATGATATCAGCAGCAAAGCGGCCCTGAAGACGTTGCGCAGCAACACTACCGCCAGTGCGGAGCCGACGGCGGCCGCCGCCAGCAGCCAGAACGAAATGGCGAGGCCCACTATTTCACTCCTACCTTTTCCTTGGGCGCTCCCGCGGCGGGGGGCGTCGCTCCCGCAGGTGCTGGGGGGCCAGCCGGCGCTGCCGGGGCTGCCGGCCCCTCCGAGGCGCGGCCGCCGTAGACGAGCAAGGTCTGAGGCGGCAGTTCAGCCTCGAACTGCGGACGGAAGTAGCCGCTGGGCTGCCTCTCCGGAGAGATAGTGAGCTTCTCCTTGGGAAGCACCAGGCTCTCGCGACTGTAGGTCGCCCTCTCGGATGCCTTCCCCATGTGGATGGCGTCGAAGGGACAGGACTCCACGCACAGGCCGCAGAACATGGTGCGGCCATGGTCTATTTCAAAGACGACGGCCTCGCGGGTGTTATCCGGGCGGAGCCGGGTCTCTATCCGGATGTTGCCCTGGGGGCAACTCTTGGCGCAGGTGCAACATGCGGTGCATCGCTCGGGGTCCCACACCAGGTCGCACCCTCGGAGACGCCGGGAGTGCACCAGCGTTTGCTCGGGGTACTGCACGGTGATGATGGGCCGCGCCAGAAAATGCTTTAGCGTTAGGGCAAGGCCCTTGAGAATGCCCTGTCCCAGGGGTTTCTTTGCGTCAGCCAACTGTGACTCCTTTAACTCTGTAAAAGCGGTTTGCCCAGATGACCACGAAGGCGATAGCAAGGATCACGTTGATGCCCACCGCGGCCCAGCCGAAACCGATGGTCGACACTCCTTCCGCCGCCACCAGGAGCAGGTTCACCAGGGACAGCGGCAACAGGAACTTCCAGGCAAAGGCCATCATCTGATCGATACGGACGCGTGGGAGCGTGCTGCGGACCCACAGCATGAGGAAGAACACTAGAAATATCTTGGCCAGGAACCAGATGAAGGACTGGGGCAGCAGCCCGAAGGGGAACTTGTAGCCGCCCAGAAAGAGCACAGAGACAATCGCCGACACTCCGAGGGCGTAGGCGTATTCGCCCAGGAAGAACATGGCGAACCGCATCCCGGAGTACTCGGTATGGTAGCTGGCCACGATCTCGGATTCCGCCTCCAGGAGGTCAAACGGGGCGCGGTTGATCTCGGCGGTGGCCCCCAGGAAGTAAATAAGGAAGCCCAGCGGCTGGAGCAGGATAAACGGAATACTCTGGGCCTCCACGATGCTATTCAGGGACAGGGAGCCGGACGCTATGACAATGCCCACGATGGACAGCACCAGGGGCACTTCGTAGCTCACCATCTGGGCGATGGCCCGCATGGCGCCGAGGAGGGAGTATTTATTGTTGGACGCCCATCCCGCCATTATCATGCCGATGACGCTGATAGACGATACGGCCACAATGTACAGGACGCCCACATTCAGGTCGGCGAGGGCAGCGGGCTGGTCGAGGCTGAAGCCCAGGCCCGGTCCCTTCCCTTGAAACGGCACCACCGCGAATACAAGGAGGGCGGGGGCAAAGGCCACTATGGGCGCCAGACGGTGTACCCAGCGGTCGCCCTTGGCCGGGGTGATATCCTCTTTCAGGAGGATCTTTACGGCGTCGGCTACCGGCTGCAACATGCCCATAGGCCCGACGCGGTTGGGACCTGGCCTGAGCTGGAACTTTCCCACGATACGCCGCTCCAGGAGAATGAAGGCCATGACGAACGACAAAGCGAAGGCCAGGATGATAACTACGAAGATTATCCAGCGAAGCCAGTCCATTATCGGTCCACCTCGCCGAGCACTATGTCGATGCTGCCGAGGGTGATGATGGCATCGGCTATCTTCATGCCCAGGACCATGTCTCTCAGAGCCGTCAGGTTTATCAGGCTGGGGGGCCGTATATGACAGCGATAGGGGGCGATCCCCGTATCGGAAACCAGGTAGAATCCCAACTCGCCCTTGGGCGCTTCGATATGGCCGTATACCTCGCCCCGGGGCGGGTGTACCAGGTGCGGGACATCGCTCCGGACCTCACCCGGGGGCAGGCGCTCGATGGCCTGCTCCAGGATGCGCACGCTCTGCCGCATCTCTTCAATACGCACGCGATAGCGGTCGTAGATGTCGCCAACGGCGCCCGTGGGGACGTCGAACTCCAACTTGTCGTAGACCAGGTAAGGGTCAGTCTTGCGGAGGTCCCACTTGACGCCGCTGCCCCTGAGCACCGGCCCGCTGGCCGAGGCGTTGATGGCCAGCGCCCTGGGCAGGACGCCCACGCCCCTGGTGCGAGCGAGGACAATCTCATTCTCCCTTATGAGCTGGTCGTATTCATCCACGAAGCCCGGCATATCGCGAACGAACTTCTTGAGCGCGGGCAGGAACTCGGGCGGAATGTCGTGGCTCAGGCCGCCGATGCGCATGTAGTTATAAGTGAGGCGCTGGCCGCAGACCATCTCGAAGAGGTCCAGGAGCTTCTCCCTTTCTCGGAACATATACAGCAGGGGAGTGTGGAACGCGCCCATGTCGTCGAGGAACGTGCCGACGGCCATGAGGTGGTTGGAGATGCGCATCATCTCGGCCATGATGACTCTAAGGTACTGGGCCCTGGGCGGCGCCTCTACGCCGGCCAGCTTCTCGACGGCGAGGACATATGCCAGGTTGTTTGACATGGAGGAGAGGTAGTCCATGCGGTCGGTCAGAGGGATAAACTGGGTGTAAGTCCGCGCCTCCGCGAGCTTCTCCACGCCGCGATGCAGATATCCCATTACAGGCTCGAGGTCGGTGATGACCTCTCCATCCAGGGTGACCCGCATCCGGAACACACCGTGGGTAGCAGGGTGCTGCGGCCCCATATTTACGACAATGGGTTCGGTCCTGAGCGCCATTACAGCCAGTCCTTCCGCAGGGGATGCCCCGGGAAGCCCTCCCAGGTCAAGAGCCTCTTCATATTCGGATGCCCGGTGAACTGAATGCCGAACATATCGTAGGCTTCCCTCTCCTGGAGGTCCGCTCCGCGCCACACGTCCACCACCGATGGCAGGGCCAGGTTTTGCCTCCCCGGCAGCTGGCACCGGAGCACCAGGGTGTGGTTACGCTGGAGGGAGGCCAGGTGATAGACGACATCGAAATGGTCCCAGAAGTCCACAGCGGTCAGGCTGGCAAGGTAATCGAAGTCCAGGCCGGGGGTATCCCTGAGGAACTTCGCCACCTCTGCCACCGCCTCGGGCTTCACCCACAGACAGGAACCATCGCACAGGTTTACCATGTTGGGGAACTGGTCGCTCAACCTTTGGGCGACATCCCGCCCGGAAAGAGCCGTAGTCATTCTCTGTCTCGTCCTATCTCTTGCGCTTGAGGCTGTCCTTGTCGATCTTCTCCTGGAGTTTTATCAGCCCCTGAAGGAGGGCCTCCGGCCGCGGCGGGCAGCCGGGTACGTAGACATCTACGGGTATGATATGGTTGACCCCGGGGACCGTTGCATACGACTCGGCAAACGGCCCGCCGCAGGTGGCGCACTGCCCCATGGCTATGACCCATTTCGGCTCTGCCATCTGGTCGTAGATGCGTTTGACCTGGGGGGCCATCTTCCACGTTACGGTGCCGGCCACTATCATGAGGTCGGCCTGGCGCGGCGAAGGCCGCATAACCTCCATGCCGAAACGGGAGAGGTCGAACCTCGAGGCGGCGGTGGCAATCATCTCGATGGCGCAACAGGCCAAGCCGAAGGCCACCGGCCACACGGAGGAACGGCGTCCCCAGTTGATGAGCTTGTCGGCGCTGGCCAGCATCAGTCCCCTGGGGACCTCCTCGCCGATCCATTGAATCGGATCGGGGATGGGCTGGCGGGCCGCATCTATCAGATTCTCAATAGTCTGCCCCTCTGCTTTGTCGAGTTGGAGGGGCGAGTAGACGGGATTCACTTCCATTCGAAAGCCTTCTTCTTCCAAGCATAGAGGTAAGCCACCACCAGGATGCCCACGAAGATGACCATCTCAACGAACCCGAACAGGCCGAGCTTGTTGAAGGCGACCGCCCAGGGGTAAAGAAACACGGTCTCGATGTCGAATACCAGGAAGAGCAGGGCCAGAAAATAATAGCGGAAGTTGAACTGCACCCAGCTCTTGCCGATGGTGTCCATGCCGCACTCGTATGTGGCGGACTTGGCCGGGCTGGGCTTAGAGGGAATAACGCCGAGAGCGGTTAGTATCTGGGGAATTAGAACGGTTGTAAGAGCAAATACTACGGAAACCACAAAAAAAAGGCCTATGTAGCCATAGTCCGCAAGAAAGCTCAAGTATGCCTCCTGAACGTACCAGGGGAAATTATAGCACCCCGTCAGGGGGTTGACAAGGGCCGACTAGACCCATTGGGGGAATATTCACAAACGCCCGGAGGTCGCCCCGCCCCGTATCCGAACAGGCATCGGACTCCGCCGCGCGGCCATGCCCCGGTGAAACGCCGTCCGCAGGGGCCCCGATTTATCGGGGCCCTACTTCCGGACAATCGGGCACGGTCCCGACCTGTCGGGATGCCTCGCCATGGCTCTAAGGGCTGGGCATGAAATAACTGTATCATATTGAGTCCAGTGGAGACGTCAATTATTACCCAAGCGCAATGCTGGTTGCGTTTTCTGGGCTACCGAACTCACCCTCACCCTAACCCTCTCCCGTCAAGGGAAAGGGGACTTCCTCTCCCCCCTTCGAGGGGGAGAGTTAGAGAGAGGGGGACTTGATGTAATCTATTTCATGCCCCGGCTAATAGTTCCGCTCGGCGCTCATGGAATACTCCATAATTGATATACTTATTCCGTTGCAGATCCTAAGTCTATTCCTGGGGTAGCGAACGGGTTGTTGCCAAGAAGCGATTCGTCAATTGCCCTGACGCTGCGCCGGTGATATACTGGCGGCATTACAAGCGGAACGGATGAGTGGATGCTGGAGCAAGCGTTGCCCCCAGGCGCGCGGGGTTATTGAGAAGTTTTGTGGATGGGAGAGAGCGGGCGGCGTTTGATGCGGCCGCTAAGAGATGGTATTCTTACATTGTCGTGCGTGGCGGCCAAGAGTAGGCTTGGGCCGGACGCATAAGAGTGTGGAATAAACGGGGGCACGGAACGGGGGACTGTGGCAGACAAACTCATCCTGCTGGTAGAAGACAATGCCGATGACGTGATGCTTACCGAGCGAGCTTTGAAGAAGGCCAAGGTGCTCAACCGACTCGTGGTGGTGCGAGACGGCGCTGAGGCGCTGGAATACCTGTTTTCCACCGGTCGCTACTCGGCCCCGGGCACGAGCGTTCTGCCCGAGGTGATCCTGCTCGATCTCAAGTTGCCCAAGGTCGACGGCCTGGAGGTGCTGCGGCGAATACGCGCCGATACCCGGACAAGGCGTCTACCCGTGGTCGTCCTGACCTCCTCCAAAGAGGAGAAGGATATGGTAGCGAGCTACGACCTGGGGGCCAACAGCTATATACGCAAGCCGGTGAGTTTCAATGAGTTTGTGGATGCGGTGCAACAGCTCGGCCTGTATTGGCTCGTACTGAACCAGTCGGCCCCCAACGGCAATTGAAGGGAGCAAGTGGGCACGCCCCTGCGCGTTCTGATAGTCGAGGATTCTGAGGATGATGCGCTCCTCCTGCTAAGGGAGCTGCGGCGCGGCGGCTACGCGCCGCTCCATGAGCGCGTATGCACCGCGGCGAGTATGGCTGCTGCCCTGGAGCGGGACTGGGACGTCGTTGTTTCCGACTTTAACATGCCGGACTTCGACGGACCGGCAGCGTTGAAGGTGTTGCAGCGGAAGGGGCTGGACGTCCCGTTCATACTGGTGTCGGGGAAGATCGGCGAAGAGGTCGCTGTGTCTGCCATGAAGGCAGGGGCCAGTGACTTCGTGCCCAAGGACAACCTGCGACGTCTTGTGCCCGTGATCGAAAGAGAGCTGCGGGACGCCGAGAACCGCCGGCAACGGCGGCTGGCCGAGGACCGACTCAGGTCCTCGGAGCGCAGCCTGCGCAACGTCGTCACCAACAACGCGGACGGAATGGTCATCCTGGACAAGCAAGGAAAGACCCTCTTCATGAACCCGGCAGCCGAGGCCCTGTTCGGGCGCCAGGGGACAGGGGCGCCGGGGCTATTCGGTGTGCCGATAGGCGCCCGCAATCCAATTGAATTGGATATTGTAACGGGGAACGGGGAAAGGGCATGGGCCGAGGTGCGGGCGGCAGCGACCGAGTGGGAAGGCGAGCCAGTCTATCTGGTCACGCTGCGGGACGTGACCGAGCGCAAGCGTGCGGAGGAGGAACGGCGGCACCTTACCCGGCGGCTGGTGGAGGTGCAGGAAGAGGAGCGCCGCTCCATCGCCCGGGAGTTGCACGACCAGACGGGCCAACTGCTGACCGGCATAAGGATGCTGCTGGACAGGGCGAGCCGCTCTCCCGACACTTGCCTGCACCTTATCGGCGAGGCCCAGACAGTGGCGGCCGAGTTGATCGACCAGGTGCGCCATATGTCATTCCAGTTGCGTCCCAGCACCCTGGACGACCTGGGGCTGGTGCCCACTCTGCTCATGCATTTTGAACGCTTCGCCAAGCAAACGCAGGTCCAGGTGGACTTCCAGCGTGATCAACTGCCCTATCTCCCGGCGGATATAAGCACGGCTATCTACCGCATCGTGCAGGAGGCGCTGACCAATGTGGCCCGGCATGCGGGGGTGAGGCGGGCGACGGTCTGTATCTGGAACCACAACGAGGCGGTATGCGTGGAGGTCTCTGATCGCGGCAACGGCTTTTCCGAAGGGGGGGTGCGGTCATCCAACGGTCTCAGCGGGATGCGGGAGCGCGCCCGCTTGCTGGGCGGCAAGCTGACGGTGGAGTCGGCGCCGGGGGCGGGGACACGTGTTTGCGCCGAGATACCGCTGCCGAAGGCGACGCAGTTGAGGGCGGAGGACAGCGTCGGGAGCGAGTAGTGACCTGGCGGCGTATCGTCTCGTAGGGCGGGTCTGAGACCCGCCCTTTCTGTACCCCTGTCTGCCCACCCCCACCCTGAGTCCCGACAAGTTGGGACGAACGGCCTACAGCCTGTCCGAAACGGACTCTCGCTCGCGGAGCGGTGAAGATTGGACTGCGAGGAGGAGGGCGGTTGGTGGCCGGGGCGCAGCATGCTGGGCCCATGAGAATTCAATAGAAGAGCTGGTAGTACAACTTCTGCATTGCCAGGCTGAGGAAGAAGAATCGGTTGCTGATGAAAAGCAGCCCCATGGCTACGAGAACTCCCCCACCTACATAGTTGAATATCCGCCGGCGCCGTTGCACCCACCGCAGCGCCCCCACCGCCCGTCCGAAGAAGATCCCGGTAAGAATAAACCCCAGGCCTATCCCGAGCGAGTAGAGAAACAACAGCATGGTGCCCTGGAGTACTGTTTCAGTAGTGCTGGCGAAGAATAGTATGGATGCCAGTACCGGTCCGATACACGGGAGCCACCCCAGAGCGAATGCCATTCCCAGCGGTACCCCACCCAGCATCCCCATGCCCCGAGTCTCGGGGTGCATCCGGAACTCCCGCTCCAGGAAGGGTATCGGTATCACGCCCATTATCACTATGCCCATGAATATCATGACGCCACCCGATATCTGGGTCACCTGCTGCCGGTAGCCCTCCAGCAGGGAACCGAACAGCGAGGCTGATGTTCCCAGGCTGACAAAGACCAGGGTAAAGCCGAGTACAAAGAGGGCCGTGGACAGCAGCACGTGGAAGAACTGCGATCGAGTCGGCTTCTCCAACTGGTCCATGGACGCCCCGGAGATGTACGAAAGGTACCCCGGGACGAGGGGAAGACAACAGGGGGAGATGAAGGAGATCAGCCCTGCCAGAAACGCAAACCCCGCTCCCACCGCGGGGACTAGATCGGTCACTTCAGCAATTCCTCAATGCGCGCCGTCAGGAGCCTCTCGCCTATGGCCCCCACCCAGCGGCTGACAATCTGCCCGTCGCGGTTGACGAAGAAGGTAACCGGAATGCCGGAAACCCCGTAGTCGATCGTGATCTTGCCCGACTTGTCGGGGCCATTGGGAAAGGTAATGCCGAACTCTTTCAAGTAGGCCAGGGCATCGGACTCCTTGTCCTGGATATCCACTCCAATAAAGGTTACGCCCCTGTCCTTATATTTACGCCAGGTCCTCTCCAAAATGGGAGACTCGTCGCGGCAGGGGACGCACCAAGAAGCCCAGAAGTTTATCACCACCGGCTTGCCCTTGAGGCTGGACAGGCTGATCTCCCCACCACCGAACAGGGGGAGAGCGAAATCGGAAGCTGGTTTGGTCACAACGGCGGCGCCGCTGGCGCCGGTCCGCGGCTCTTGCCTGGTCAGGCCTATGCCGAGAAGGGCCAGAAAGGCTACTACAGGGACAACCACGCTTATGATCAGGATATTACGGGTAGACAAGTTACCCTCCAGGGGCGTCGGCCCACCGGCAAGCCCTCGGCGGCGGGCGGCAATTCAGCAAGGCCGCTGAATGGCAGCGCCTCGCAACAACCCATATCGATTATACTAGCCTTCATGGGGGAGGGCAAACCGCAGGAACAAGACCCCACAAATCCCAAATTCCAAATCCCGAACGAGACCCACCGATCGCAACTCGGCATGTTGCCTATTTGCCACGCTGTGATGGGTTACCCCTTCGCTTGTCCCATTAGCTAATACAAACGCAAAAGGTGGGGATGAATGGCTCGTCTTTGCGATCCCGACAAGTCGGGACGACGGGTCGGGACGACGAAGCAATCTCCACTCCGGAATGCAGAGGTCAGCCACGAGGTCATGAGACCGCCTCACGCCGTTCACCCTGAGCGACGCCGAAGAGCTCGCAATGACGAGGCACATTTCTTCTGCGGTAATGCATCTGAGTCTGATGCGTTTGTATTAGTTAATGACCATCATCGGGAGACTCACCTCCCCAAGACAGGGGCTTTAGCCCAGGCACTGAGTGAGTGGGGTAAGGGTGGCCCGTCTCCAACGAATCCACGGATTACCGTTGGAGTTGCCCGCCGAACTGTTCTGCCTTCCAGCAACGCGTCAAATGTTGGTATAATGGGGCGATGAATTCCCTTGCTTCGTCCCCCGGCCCCCTGGCAGGCATACGCATAGCCGATTTCTGCTGGGCCTGGGCCGGTGCACACGCCACCACCATCCTCGCCCTCCTCGGCGCCGAGGTAATCAAGATCGAGAGCCGGCAACGCATCGACATCACGCGGCTCAACTCCCTGACCACCAGCCAGCGTTTTGAAGGGTTGGACCAGTCCCCTGTTTTCAACCAGGTCAATCTGAACAAACTCAGCCTGAGCCTGAACCTGGCTCGTCCGCAGGGTGTGGAGCTGGCCAGGAGACTTGTCCGGGTCAGCGACGTGGTGGCAGAGAACATGCGCCCCGGGGCTATGGAGAGACTTGGCCTGGACTACACGAGGCTAAGGGCGATAAAGCCCGACATCATATACCTCTCATCGTCGGCCCTGGGGGCCACCGGCCCTCTCCGCGAATATTCCGGCTATGCCTCCAACTTCGCCGCGCTCAGCGGCCTGGCCCATATCACCGGCTACCCCGACGGCGCCCCCGCTGAGATAAGAGGCGAGGTGGACCTGTTCAGCGCCGCTACCGCGGCCTTTGCCATCCTGTCGGCGCTGCACCATCGCCAGGCCACCGGCGAAGGCCAGCACATCGACCTCTCCTCGACGGAGGTCAATGCAGCCCTCTGCGGGGACGTTTTCCTGGACTCGCAAGACGGCCGAAGCCCCGCGCGTATGGGCAACGGGGACGAGTTATGGGCGCCCCATAACTGCTACCGTTGCCGCGGCGACGACCAGTGGCTCAGCCTGTCAGTAACCACCGGCCAGGAATGGGAAGCCCTGCTGAAAGCGATGGGCGATCCTGACTGGGCGAAGGAAAAGCGGTTTGCGGATTCCACCCTCCGGCGGCAGAACGAGGTGGAACTGGACCGGTTGATCGGGGCATGGACTTGCCAGAGGACGCCCTATGAGGGCATGTTGCTACTTCAGAGGGCGGGAGTCGCGGCCTTCCCATCCATGACGGGGAAGCAACTGTACGAGGACCAGCACCTGCAGGAGAGAGGGGCATGGCAAGCCACATACCACAAAACTTTAGGACGGCAAGTAGTGCAGGCGCCCCCCTGGAAGCTATCCGAGACGCCTGCTACGGTGAATGCCGGCGCCCCTCTTTTCGGAGAGCACAACTCCTACGTGCTGAACGAGCTTCTCGGCCTATCGCCGTGGGAAATCGCTAATTTGGAGAAGGACAGGGTGGTGTGGTGAAACGGTCGGGTGCTAAGACTGGCGCGGCGGCAAGTCGTTGCTCAGCTCGTGCTGGCCGTTCAAAGCGTGTCGCGAGAACCCGTCGTGTCGCCGTGCAGGCCGTGGCCAGCGGTGGCTCTCACTTCCCCTTGAACAGCGGCTCCCGCTTCTCCAGAAAGGCCTTTGGCCCCTCGTAGGCGTCCTCGCTGGCGCCGATCTTTAGCAGGGCTTCCTCGTAAACAGGCATGGCCTCCGCCCAGGTGAAGTCCAGGCAGCGCTGGGCCAGCCCTTTCATCATGCCTATGGCCAGGGATGGTCCCCTGGCAAGCTGGAGGGCTAGCTCTCGAGTGGCCGGTATCAGCTCATCGTGGGGGACCACCTGGTTGACATAGCCGATCCTCAAGGCCTCCTGGGCATCGATGATCTTCCCCGTCCACACCAGTTCCAGGGCCTTGGCCAGCCCCACTATCCGCGGCAGGGAATACAGCCCGCCGCCGGCGGGGATCATCCCCATCCTGACAAAGGCCATTCCGAACTTGGCCCGGTCCGAGGCTATGCGCAGGTCGCTCATGCTGGCCAGTTCCATTCCAGCCCCGACGCAAGGCCCGTTGATCGCGGTTATGAAAGGCTTGCCCATGTTCTTCACAATGCCAGTGATGTTGATGACACTCGGCAGAAGCTCCGACTTCTCTCCGCGGGCGAAGTACTTCCTCGACTCCAGCAGGTCTTTGACGGCGGCCCCGGCGGAGAAGGCGCGGCCTGCCCCCGTTAGCACCACGACCTTGACCTGGGGATCGTCTTTGGCCTGAAGGATGGCCTCCCGTGTTTCGCCGCCCATCGGCATGGTGAAGGCATTCAGCCTTTGAGGCCGGTTGAGCATTATCGTGGCTACACCGTCTTCAACCGAGTAAAGGATTTCCTTAAAGCTCACGCTCCCTCCTTACGAGAACGCTGAAGAGGCCCTTGTTCTTTGTTGTATGAACAGGCGCATGTCCGTAACTAATTCCAGTTTGCAATCAAAACAGCAGGCGATATACATAGGCCAGTCTGAGACGCGCGGATGGCAGGACTTCGATGACTGCGCGGACTCGCCTAGACGGGGACGTGGACCGACACGGGCGCGGACAAATGTCAGTTCGCGCCGAAGCGTTTGCTGATGTCCTTGAGGAACTTTTCTACCTCTGGCGATAGCGTGCCGCTCTTCTCGGCGCTCTCTTGCTGCAATGAGTATTCGTAATACTTCTCCAACTGGTTGACCATCTCTTTGAGTTGGGGGTTGTGCTCCACTGCCCGGTTGACCTCTGTCATCTGCTTGTTGGCCTTTTGCTCGATCTCCCCCAGGTCCAGAGTGAGACCGTAGATGGTGCAGATCGTCCTGAGCAGGCACAACTCGCCGCCGTGGTCCTCGTCCAGAGGCACATACTGAGGCAGGCGAACGACAAGACTCATTGTCTCCATTTGGCGGCTGACCGCTTCGTTAGATATCAGAGCCATGATGGTGGTCGGACCTTGATAGGTGCTCGGCTTCACATCCACTTTCTTCATGTCCTGCTCAGCCTGGACGCCAACCGCCGAACCTGAAATCCGCAACGGCCGCGTGTGCGGTACCATGTCGTACATTGCCCCGACCAGGCTATATCTCTTGACCCCGAGTTTCTCCAGCACCCCCAGCACCGAGTCCACGTAGTCCTCGCCGAAGGCATGCGGCTCCAGCAAGTGCAGGAACACGAAGTCCCTTCCCTCCGCCTGCTGGCTGTACCTTACAAAGGAGTTGGGTACCGCTATTTGGCGTTGCCCCTCCTGGGTGTAGATGGTGGGCCGGTACCGGGTGAAGTCCAGAAAATTGCCGGGACGCGCTAGATGCCCCAGAGGCTTGGCGCCCAGGTGTTGCTCCAGCACATCCAGGGCCAGATTGCCCACACCACCCACGTCCACCCAGGGACGCAGGGTGGCCAGGGCGTGAGGCTCCCGCAACTCCGGCAAGGGATCGCCAAGTTCGAACGCGCCGACTCTCATGGCGCTATTGTAACAAAAACAGAATTGACCAACAACAGCCTCAATTCACTCTCCACTGCCTGGCTTCTCCGCATCGATTGTGCGGCTTTCAGGCCCTTACTTACGCTTCAGCGCCCTGGCCGCTATCTGGTCCTTAAAGCCCTGCGCCGAGTCATTCACATCCTTCAGCGTTTCCACAACGGGGTTCGTGGACGGCACCCAGCCCTTGGGCATTGCTGAAGGCACGTCCTTCCTGACCGACTCCATAGTGGCCGCCTGGGCGTAGACGGCCTGGCCCTCCGCTGAGAGCAGCCAGTTGATGAAGACCCGCGCCGCGTTGGGGTGGGGAGCGTTCTTTATGACCGTTACGGGCTGGGTCAGGATCGGCCTGCCTTCCTTCAGGTCAAGAGGCTTCACCGGCGCCCCCTGTTGCAGGAACAATGCCGTCACGGCTGAGCTGCCTACTATGGTGAACGCTATTTCAGCCCGCGCTGTTTTCTCCAGTCCTTCCTTGGAGCCGCCCAATAGATAGACCAGGTTCTGGTCTCCGAGACGCCGGAAGTACTCCATGTCCAGCGCCTTGTGGTTGACCATGTAGCTCACGATTATGTCCGGACCGCTGCTGGTTATGGGGTCATTCACGCCGATCTTTCCTTTCCACTTGGGGTCCAGCAGATCGTACCACGACTTCGGCTCGTCCTGAGGCTTAACGAGATTAGTATTGGCCACCACCGGGAGAGGGTTGGGAGCAAAGGCAATAAGGTGGCCGTCCGGAGAGTCGATCACCGGCTGCATGGCCCACACAGACTTGTCCCGGAACACTGGCAGGTCCGTCAGGCTCACGGTAAAGCCCTGTTGCTTCGCCGTGGCCACCCATGAGGGAGAGCTGTCGAAAATGTCGGCAGTGTACTGCTTGGTCCGCTGTTCTGTAGCCAGACGGGCATTGAACTCCGCCCCACGACCGACAATGTAGTCAACCTGTATGCCGTACTTCTCTTTGAACGCCTTGGCAACAGCCAGCGACACGTCGCCGTAGAAGTAATAGGCATACTCTGTAACCCTGCCCTCTTTCTTGGCTGCCTCTATGACCTTCGCCCACTCGGCGTCTTCCGGAGACGGCGCAGCAGGCTTAACAGTTGGCACGTTTGCCGCGGGAAGCGGCGCTGCTGGCGCAGGGGTTGCGGGCGCCTGTTTGGGGGCGCAGGACGCCAGGACCAGCGCTGCCAGCAGGACGATCACGATACTGCCTGACATCAAACGTTTCATCGGGTCCTTCCTTCTGTATCAACAATCACGCTTCCGCCGTAAGTTGAGGATTCTTCTACCCATCTTTTCGGTGGCGCCAGTCCCACTTCCCACCTCTCACATCTCATTGCCCGCCTGCGTCTTCCAGGTGTTCAATCCCGCCGTGTCCTATGTAATGATACAGCCGCGATTGAAGCGACAGGAAGGTCGCAGGCTGCCGCGCATCGGAGTTGAAGTGCTGGTGCACCGTGTTATTCGGTATGAGCACCACGTCTTCGGCCTCCCACTCCCACTTCTTGCCGTCGTGGATATCATACCCCTTGCCGGACAGTATCTTGTGCACCTCCTCGCCGACGTGGCGGTGTTTGCCGGACTTTCCACCGGGAGGCAGTTCCTGGAGATAGGCGTCGTAAAGCAACAGCGGCCCGGGGTTGTAGGGGCTCATCAGGTACTTCAGCTTGCCCATCTCAGTGTTTTCCCACACCTTATCCTTGCCCTTGACCACGTGGGGTATACCAAGACGCCAGGCAGTCATGTCATTGAGGTTCTTCCTGTAGTGCTGATAGGTATTGCGGGGCTCGCCGGTGAACTGGCGCCCCTTCTTGGCTTCCATCATCTGCTGGTAAGCCAGGTCTACCGCGCCGAACCGCAACTCCTCCCCTTCGGCTGTCTTGTAGCCGATCACGTTGCCTTCGGCGTTTCGGACCAGCGCGGCCCCCTCGGGAGGGCGGTAGCGCTCGTGGATTTCTATTTGTTCTATGGAGGACAGCCCCATGAGGTCAAAGACATTAGGCAGATTGAAGAACAGCCTCGCATCCTTGCTTCCCGTGTTGAAGTGCTGATGGACGCAGTAGGTCGGGACGCACATTACATCCCCGGCCTCCCAGGGGTACTTCTTGTCGTCGTGGATCTCGTAACCTTCTCCCTCGACGATGTAAAAGAATGCCTCCTGATAATGGCGGTGCTTCCCCGATTTCCTTCCGGAGAAGACGATCTGTTCGCGCAGGTCCAGGGTGCGAATGGGCAGCTTCAGCAACCAGCCAGGAAGGCCGGCGGGCCCGGTGTAGTTCTTGAGGAAAGTGGTGGCGTTTTGTTCCCAGGGGACCTCGTTGAACTTCACCACGTGGGGCAGGGTGGCGACTCTCTCGTTCACCGTCTGCAGGCGCTTCCACATGTCCTCCACCATTGTCGAGAAGGCTACTGGTTCAGCCTCGCGGCGGCGCTCCAATTGCCTTTCCATATGTGCCTGTCTCCTTTCTGTGCTTCGACGCCAGACGTGAGCGTACCCACCCTGTCCGGCCGGAAATGGCAAAGAAAATCAAGCAAATTGTAGGGGCATGGGACAAGGTTGTCAACAGGCACAGTTGTCAACAGGCACTTGACATGCGCCATTTTGCCGCCTATAATGGCTAGCGGCTGTGGGATACAGGCTTGATTCCAAATTTAATGTAGCCCAGCTTTTACGCGAACCTACGGGCGCCGCCCGTAGTTACCAGCTTGAGACCTCGATCGAACTCAGGCAGGGTGAGGAGGTCGCGTTCCGTGGCCAGGTGGACTTCCTGCGCACCGACAAGGGAGTCCTGGTACACGCTCAAATGGAGAGTCTGGTATCGGAAATCTGCAGCCGTTGCCTCTCCCCCTTCGCTCATCATTTGCGCGTGGAGTTTCGGGAGGAGTTCTATCCGACAGTGGAGGTAAATCTCGGTTATAGGCTGCCCCCGCCGGAAGATACCATCTCTTTCACTATCGATGAGAACCACCTTTTGGACATTGGAGAAGCTTTACGCCAGTACGCCATCATGGCTTTGCCCCTCAAGCCATTGTGCCACTCGGAATGCGCAGGCCTCTGCCCTCAATGCGGCAAGAACCTGAATGAGGGGCCGTGCGGCTGTCCACCCTCATCCCCCGATCCCCGATGGTCAGCCCTGCGCGACCTTGAGGCCTCGAATCGGGGCTAGGCGCTATTTCAGGGGGCCAGGCCAACCCGTACGTTAAGGAAAGGATAAACTATGGCACCGCTACCTAAGAAAAGATGTCCTAAGGCGCACCAGGGAAACCGGCGCAGTCACATGGCCAGGAAGGCCCCGGCGCTGGTGCTTTGCTCCCAGTGTCGCAGCCCCAAGCTAGCCCATCAGGTATGCCCCACATGCGGGACCTACGCGGGTCGGGAAGTGCTCAAAGTGAAAACGGAGGCCAAAAAGGGGTAGACCCCCGCTCAGGATTATGAACAGGAAGGTCAGTTGATCAGAACATCCATCTGTGACCTTTTTGGCATCGAATATCCCATAATCCAGGGTGGCATGGCATGGGTGGGAACGGCTGAGCTAGCCTCAGCCGTCTCCGAAGCTGGTGGTCTGGGCACCATCGGCTGTGGCGGTTGCCCCACCTCCTGGGTTAGAGACCAAATTCGTCGCACTCGCGAACACACCCGCAAGCCCTTCTGCGTTAATATTCTGCTGATGTCTCCGCATGTCAAAGACATAGTGCAGGTGGTGATAGAAGAGAGGGTGCCGGTAGTTGCCACCGGCGGCGGCAACCCGGCCACACTCGTTGCCGCTTTCAAGGAGGCGGGCATGAAGGTGATGCCTGTGCTATCCAGCGTGGCCCTCGCCCGCCGTCTGGAACGCTCCGGCGTGGACGCCATAGTCGCCGAAGGCATGGAGTCCGGCGGGCACATCGGCGAGACCACCACGGCAGCCCTGGTGCCTCAGGTGGTAAAGGCCGTTAACGTACCGGTGATCGCGGCAGGCGGGTTTGCCAGCGGGTCCGGGCTGGTGAGTGCCCTGGCCATGGGGGCGCAGGGGATCCAGATGGGGACTCGCTTTATCTGCAGTGATGAATGCGTGGCCCACCCCAGGTTCAAGGAAAAGATTGTGCAGGCGGGTGACCGCGCCACCACTGTTACCGGCGGTCCTACCGGGCATCCGGTACGGTGTCTGGAGAACCGGCTGACCCGGCGATTCCAGGAGTTAGAAAGGGCGGGGGCCTCGCCGGAGGAATTGCAGGCCCTGGGGACAGGGAAGATGTACCAGGGAGTAATTGAGGGGGATGTGGAACAAGGGTCGTTAATGGCGGGCCAGATAGCTGGACTGGTGAAGGATGTGAAACCCTGTCGCAGGATAATCGAGGATATAATGGCCGAAGCTGAGGCAATCATTGACCGACTGGCGGCGATGCCGCGGAAGGAGGCCCGTGTCTAAGAACAACATGAAGTCAGTCAAGTCCAAGTCCGGGGCCCAGGTGGCTATTCTCTTCCCTGGCCAGGGCAGCCAGAGTGTGGGGATGGGATCGCAACTGTTCCGTGAGTCACCGGCCGCCAGGTCTATCTTTGAAGCAGCTGATGACGCGCTGGGCTTCTCGTTATCTTCTTTATGTTTTAGCGGACCCGACGAAGAACTGCGGCGGACAATAAACGCCCAGCCGGCAATATTGACCGTCAGCATAGCCGCCTGGAAGTGCGCCCAGGAGCGCGGCCTGCTGGAAGACGCCCTGCGGCCGGCCTTCGTGGCCGGGCATAGCCTCGGCGAATACACCACGCTGGTGGCATCCGGTGTGCTGAGCTTCACCGACGCCGTGAGGCTGGTCCGAGAGCGGGGCCGGCTGATGGAGATGGCTGGCCAGAAGCATCCCGGCGGCATGGTAGCCCTTCTTGGACTGAATGAAGGTATGGCGCAGGAAGTCTGCCAGATGACCGGCGCCGAAATCGCCAACATTAATTGCTCGGGACAGATTGTCATCAGCGGCTCGCAGAACGTGCTTTCCGAGGCTGTTTGCGTGGCCAGAGAGAAAGGGGCCAAGCGGGCCATCGCCCTCGAGGTGAGCGGCGCCTTCCACTCGTCTCTGATGCAGTGGGCCCGTCGCGGCCTCCAGAAGTTTATTACGGCATTGCAGTTCCACCACCCCAGGATCCCCATAGTTGCCAACACAACTGCCCGGCCTCTCAAGAGGGCTATGGATATCAAGCTGGAGCTGCAAGACCAGCTTTGCCGCTGTGTGAAGTGGCAGCAGTCCATCGAGTTCATGCGGGGGAAAGGGGTCAGCGTCTTTATCGAGCTGGGTCCGGGCACCGTTCTCAGCGGCCTTACCCAGCGCATCTGTCCGGGAGTACGGACCCTCGGCATGAACGACATAATGCTCATGGGAGGGACTGTTTCCTGACTCAGGACCTTGCCTCGAAAGTGGCCCTGGTAACGGGAAGCTCTCGCGGTATCGGCCGGGCAGTGGCCCTGAAGCTCGCCGAGCGGGGGGCGGCGGTGGTGGTCAACGGACGCTCGGACACGGCCACCGTGGAGTCGGCTGTAGCCGAGATACTGGATAAGGGCGGCCAGGCCTGCGGCATAGTCGCTGACATCGGTCAGTCCCAGGGCTGTTCCCAACTGGTCCAGTCCGCTATCTCACAGTTCGGTAGATTAGATATCCTTGTAAATAACGCCGGCATCGTGCGTGACCAACTCCTCCTCCGGATGAGCGACGAGGACTGGGACCAGGTTATCAACACCAATTTACGCGGGGCGTTCCTGTGCACGCGGGCCGCCCTGCGGCCCATGCTCAAGCAACGCTGGGGGCGCGTCATCAACATCGCCAGTATCTCCGGTCTCATAGGTAACCCCGGACAGGCCAACTACGCTGCCGCCAAAGCCGGGCTAGTCGCCTTCACAAAGAGCGTCGCCCGTGAGGTGGCCTCCCGCGGCATCACCGCTAACGCCATCGCTCCCGGATTTATCCAGACCGACATGACGCAACGTCTCAACGCGTCTGCGCAGGAAGAGATCGTCAAGCATATCCCATTGGGGTACATCGGGGACCCGCAGGACGTCGCTGAGGTTGCGGCCTTCCTGGCCTCGGAAAAGGCCCGCTACATCACCGGGCAGGTACTGGTGGTGGACGGCGGGCTGACGATGGTGTAGGGGCCGGGCCATATCCGCACTCGTTCCAACAAAATGCCTTGAGCACCCGTACTTAGACAGATAGCGAGAGGCGCTACACCACCTGTCATTCCGGCCACCGAGCCGGAATCCAGGAGACGTGAGCACTGCAGTGCCCCCGATGCATCGGGGCTTTCGCTGGAATGACGCGTTGCGGGGCCATCTCCCCCATGCCTCAGATTAGTTACCGCTATCTGGTCAGGAATATGTTGGAACATGTGGGCCATATCCGGCTCCCCCGACCCACGAACATGCGCCCCCCCCATAATCCGCCATCAAACTCCCCTGGCAACATCAAAGATGTCAAGGAATGGCCGTGGGCTTTGGCCGTTTCTCTCCCTTTTCTAAAGGGGGACGCAAGGCTCAATCTCCCCTTCGGAGGTCCTTCGACGGCTCAGGACTCGCTTCGCTCGGCTCATCCCGATTCATCGGGATTTTCCAAAGAGCTTGTCCTGAGCTTGTCGAAGGAGAGAAGTCATAGTGGCCTTTCCAAGACAATTACCGCACCAACTTGGTGAAGAAGCTGCTACTTTGACGAGATTCAATGGGCGGCGGATTTCGGGTTGCAGGAGCCATGTTGGGAAAAGTTGAAAAGTGAACTCCTTTAAGGTTCAAAAGTGAACTCTTGGGAAGTCGTTTAGGGGATAAGCGAG
>JACQTY010000162.1 GCA_016210545.1 Chloroflexota bacterium | reverse complement strand
GGGGGAGAGGTCGAAGCAAGCGCAACGACCTTAGTAGCACTCCGCTCACATTTTGAGATAATCTCTTAGTGCTTAGAGCTTTGCGCCATGCGGGCTTTATGTCTTGATAATAGCCTTTTGCGGACAGGCAGGCAAACACTTGAAACAGCCCCGGCATAGCGAGGGGTCGCCGACAAAGTAGGCGACCTCGAATGGCGTGTCCTGGCGCAACAGGCGACGCGGGCACTCCCTTATCACCGGACAGACCCCCTGGTCGCACTTTTCAGGGTGGCAGCGGGCAGGGTCAACCAAAGCTGTCTCTCTGGCCATATGTACCTCTGTGTACAATTATAGCACGTAGGGCGAATCCTCCGTCTCTCAGAGGGGGGCTGGGGGATTTCCCCACCTCCCTTCGTACGTCCTCTCCGGTGGTCCCGAGGGCGAAGTTTGTTCCATCGTCTTGCCATCCCGGACCGTCGTCCTGTGGTATCCTTAGTGAGGCGTGGTTTCTAATTCAAGAGGACTGATCAAGGAGGCAATGTGAGACTGAGCGGCTGCATTATCAAACCGGACACGCTGAAAAGCTACTCGCCGGAGGCCCACTCCGGGACAACCAATAAGCGTCTCATCGGCCGGGAGAGCGGCGCCCGGAACCTTGAAGTGATATTGGGAACGGTCGCCCCGAGAGGCCGCGCCGACCTCCATTCCCACGGTGAAGCCGAGCAGGTTGTCTACGTCCTGGAAGGTAGCATCGAAGTGGAGATGTTCGGCGAGCGGCAGACGGCGAGGTCGGGGCAAGCCATCTTCCTGCCCGCCGGACAGCCTCACGGGCTATCGGCCCCGGGCGACAAGCCGGCAAAGGTGCTGGTTATCTATGCACCGCCGATACAAACATTGGAGCAGCCGTTCCAGAGGCCGCGATGACCCTGTCCGTGAGTCTCGCAGATGCCAGCGTCGGCAGCGCAGGAGACAGCGTCTGGTGGGTTCGCCCAGCCCCCCCCGTCCCCTGCCACCCCACTGCGCTTAACCCACCCCACATCCTACTAAATGTCCAAATTCCAGCGTCCCGATGAAATCGGGGCCAGGCTACGAGGATGAAAGAACATGCAACGTCTCTGGAGACGCGGTAAGTCAGGTTGACACTGTCGAACGCTGCCGCTAAAATGGCGCTAATTCTGTCATTGGAGGGCATAACAATGGACAAAGTAGCTATTGTCACCGGGGCGGGCGGCGCCCTGGGCAGCGCTATCTCCCGACATCTGGGAACCCGGGGGTACGGCGTTGTGGTGAACTATTACCGGAACAAGGAAGGCGCCGAGAAGATCGCCCAGGAGATCACCAGCAAAGGGCCGGGCCAGGGAATGGCCTGCAAGGCCGACATCCGAAGCTTCGCCGAGGTCCAGGCTATGGTCGATACGGCGGTCAAGAAGTTTGGCCGTCTCGACCTGATGGTGTGCAACGCCGGCGGAAGCCTGGGGATGATCAACCGTTCGGGGAAGGAAAAACTACTGCTGGAGCACGATGAGGCCGAATGGGACCTGGTCATCGAGACCAACATGAAGGGCGCCTTCAACCTGATCAAGGCATGCGCCCCGGTTATGATCAAGCAGAAGAACGGCCACATCACCGTCATCTCCTCGGGGACCGGCCTGAGGGGCACCTTGAAGATGGCCAGCTACGCGGCCGCCAAGGCGGGCGAGATCGGTCTCATGAAGGCCGCCGCCAGGGAGCTGGGCGAGCACAACATAAAGGTGAACGCTATATGCCCCGGACGCATCATGCACGGCGTGGTCGCCGCCGTGGTCTCCAACTTTGCCGACGACGCCTATTTACGAGAAACCCTTCTGCACAAGAACGGCGACGCCGAGGAGCTGGCCAAGTTCATCGGCCACCTGGCCACGATGGAGAACGTGTCGGGCCAGACGCTGAACCTGGACAGCCGGATACTGTTTTAGACTCTCATCCCCTCGGCCCCCCTTCTCCTAAAAGAGAAGGGGGGAGAAAAAGGGATTTGGGGGACACCCCCAAACCCCCGCCAGGGAGGTTTCCCTGGACTCTCGTGCGCGAGCTCCTACTTGTATCTTCTCACTACGTATTTATTGGGGTCCAGTTTCTTCCTTGCTTTCCACCGGCTCGGGCCTGGTCAGCACGTCGACGCTGTACTCCAGATAGGGTAACTCTGGGCTACGGCTCGCTGAATCCGTTTCACTAATGCGAGCGCATGGGGTATAATAAGGCTCATTCTACTTCGGACGGCTTACCGAAGGGACCTGAATAGCCAGGAGGCGACGAGTGAAACCTATCCGCGTTACCCAGGAGATGATTGACGAATACACGGCCAGGGGGTACTGGACGGACGAGACCCTGGTTGGCGCCTGCGAACGAAACGCGCGGCTGCACCCCGATAGAGAGGCCTTTGTCGATCATCGCCGCCGCCTCACCTGGGCCCAGATGGAGGAGGAGGTCAACAACCTGGCCCTCCACTTGCTCCACCTGGGTATTCGCCGCGACGAGGTCGTGGTGTCTCAGCTCCCCAACTGGAACGAGGTGATGGTGCTGCGCCTGGCGTGTGAAAAGGCAGGCATCCTGTTCGCCGGAGCCATCCTGCCCTTCCGTCACAGCGAAATGGAACACCTCCTGAGGGTGACGCAAGCGGCGGCAGTCGTAGTGCCGTCAAAGTTCCGGGACTTCGACTATCTAGGGATGGCGCGTGAACTCCAACCCGGCCTTCCCGCTCTGAAACACATTATTGTCGGTGGCGGGGAAGCCCGGAACGGGACAATTCCATTATTTGACATGTGCACTGCCCCACCGCCGGGCCGCGACAGGGCAAGCCTCAACGGACTAACTTACTCCGCCTTCGAGACCAGCGCCGTCGGCATCACCAGCGGTACTACCGGGTTGCCCAAATGCATCGAATGGTCCACAGCACCCATAATACTGATGCTCAAAACCTTCGCCCGGACCGCCGGCCTCGGCGCCAACGACGTTACCCTTACCATTACACCCATGGTCACCGGCCTCGGCTACCCGACCCCATTGTCCACGGCCTTCGTTGGCGGCAAGAGCATCCTCCAGGAACGTTTCGACGCCGAAGCGGCCCTGCAGCTCATCGAACGGGAGAGGGCCACCTTCTTCCTGGCCGTGCCTTCCCAACTCGTGATGATGCTGCGGCACCCCAATTTCTCGAAATACGACCTTGGCTCTCTGAAAGCCATCCGCGTTAGTGGGGCGCCGCTGCCGCCGGACGTAGCCATGGAGGCTGAGAAAAGGTTTGGCTGCGTACTCGTCAATCTCTACGGGGCGGCGGATGGCGGGGGCTTTACCATGGTCAGTACGGAGGACCCACCCCAGGCCCGGTACTACACCACAGGGAAGAGGGGTCCTGGTCTTGACATCAAGTTGGTGGACGAAAACGACCAGCCCGTGCCCGATTGCGAAGTGGGCGAGGTCTGCGCCAGGGGAGCAGTCTGTTATCCCGGCCCGTTCAAGGACCCTGAGGGGGTTATCAAGACCTGGGGGGCTATGGGAAAGGAAGGATGGTTCCATACGGGTGACCTCGGGTTTTGGGACGAGGACGGCAATCTCGTACTGGCCGGTCGGCGGAAGGACATGATAATTCGGGGCGGCCAGAACATATACCCCGCTGAGGTCGAGAACCTGATCATGACGCATCCCAAGGTATTGACCGCGGCCGTGGTCGGCATGCCCGACCCGATTATGGGGGAGAAAGCCTGCGCCTTCGTGGTGCTCAGGGACGGGCATGGCTTCACCTTCGACGAAATGGTCAGCTTTCTCAAGGGGAAGAATATTGCCCCCTTCAAATTGCCCGAACGGCTGGAGGTGGTGGAGAAGTTCCCCATGTCCGGGGATGGCCTCAAGGTGCTCAAGAGGGAACTGGCCAAAGGGCTAGTCGAGAATCTGAAGGCAGAAGGGAAGCTATGAGCGAGCGGAATATGTTTGCCCCCCTTAGAATCTATCTCAAAATCCCGTAGGTCGGGTTTCCCAACCCGACCCCAAGTAATCGGCAGGTTAGTCCCGACAAGTCGGGATGCCCTACTGGTTGTGCCTAGGCGTGGTGCCTCCCTTTTTGAGATAATTTCTTAGTCCCCCTGTCCGAAACGGAGAGGGGGAAAGGAGGTTATCCAGGAGACACCCCCTCCGACAAGCTCAGCTCTGGCTTTAGAACCCCGCCTCCCGATGCATCGGGATTGGACTCGCCCGCTGCGGGTGTGGTGCAGCCACTCGCCTCTTGCTTCCCGCCTCTTGCTTCCCGCTTCTTGTCTCTTGATTACTTGTATCTTCTCACCTGGAAGCAGGACAGCTTGACCGGTTCATCGGGGCGGAGTCCCGCCTTCATGCAGCAGATGGAGACCTGCTGCTCCACCGTGTCCACGCCCTCGAGGTCGGGCAGAAGGAGGCCCTTCCGGCCCCGGGCCTCCACTATGACACCGTACTTCCTGGGGTCCAGCTTCTTCCGGTCTGCCACCGGCTCCGGCTTCGTCAGCACATCCACGCTGTACTCCAGATAGGGCAACTCCTCCGCAGTGACCGCCGGGAAACGGGGGTCCTGTGTCGACGATGAGACAGCGTTGGCCATGACCTCCCGAGCCACATCCGGCTGCGTCGGCTCGAAGGTGCCGATGCAGCCCCGGAGTTGGCCGTGTTTCTTCAGGGAGACGAAGACGCCGGCGCGCTCCTTCATCTCCTTGCAGGTAGCCTTGAGCTTGGGCAGTTTACCTTCTACAATGAAGCACTCTACAGTGTCCTTTGCCAGGCGAGCGACAGGATGCATCTTCCTCCTTCCTTGAGCCGCGGCGCCCTGGACGTGGCAGGCCGCGACCAGATAGCCGACCCCGAACGGCCCCTCATAGCTCAGCACCTCGGGCGCCACCTTCGACTCGCTGAGGACGCCCAGCAGAATGCAGATGGACCGGAGGCCGCACTCGCCGGCCCGTTCGATAAGCTCCGGGTCCAGGTCGAGGATCGACCGGATGTCCCAAACCTTCACAGCCTCTACCAGGCTCTTATCGAACACCTCGCCCTGCGGATCGTAGCCCGCCGGCGCCTCCGGTATGAGCCGGTGGGAGAGGTCGCCGCTAGCGATGATGGCAACCTTGCGCCCGCTTCTTGCGGCGGCCCGGGCGATCGCCCGCCCAAACGCGTAGTGCTCTTCGAGAGAGAGCCAGGAAAAGGTCAGCGGCACCAAAGGCAGGCCCTTGGCCCCCTTCACCAGGAAGTACATGGGGACGAGGACGCCGTGGTCCAGATTGTAGCTCCTGTCCCCGATGGACCGCAGGGGAATGGAGGCCGCCTCCGCCTCCTTCATCAGGGCATCGACGAAGACCAGGTCGTTGCTGGTATCGAGGTCGGCGCTGCGGGCGCCCCAGGAACGCAGGTCGCCCTTTATCTCCGTGCAGGTGGCCACGCCCATAGCGTCGGGCAGCGAGTGTCCATGCGGGCTAATGATGACCACAGTCTCGGGCCGAGCATCGGCCAGCATCTTAGCCAGCGACTCCAGGGCGTGAATGGTGCTGGAGATGGCCTTATCCTGCCCGCGGCCGATGTCCGGCACCAGCAACGGCGGATGGGGGACTATGCAGCCAAAGACGACTCCCGACATACTGCCGCCTCCTCAGGTGGAAATTCCAAATCCCAATTACCAAGCACCAAACAATTCCAAAACCCCAATGCTCAAAGTGCCCCCCCCGTGTGAAGCGAAAATAGATCGACTCGTCTTTGCGAGGAGCACAGTGATGAAGCAATCTCCAGCCCGCACAAGGGGATTACCCCCAAGCGACATGGGATTGTTTCACTGAGTTTAACCGGTCCGAGTAAAACATCGGAGTTTTTAATATTAGTCATTGTTGGAATTTGGAGCTTGAGACTTGGAGCTTACCGTTTCGCTCCTGAAGTTGAGGTCAACGCCGCAGGAGCGACACCTGTAGCCGTCCAGCCCCATGATCCTGACCCGGTAGCCGACCCGCTCCACAATGGTCTTCCCACAGGAGTAGCACACCGTATTCTCGGCATCATGGCCGGGGACGTTCCCCAAATAGACAAAGCGCAGCCCGGCCTTCTTGCCTATGTCCAGAGCGTGTTCCAGCGTCGGAATAGGCGTAGCCGGAAGGTGAGTCAGGTTATACTGCGGGTAGAAACGGGTGACGTGCCACGGCGTCAACTCCCCCAGGCTATCCCTGATCCAGTTAGCAATCCCCTGGAGTTGCTCGTCGTCATCGTTCATAGTGGGTATGACGTTGGTGACGACCTCCATGTGCATGCCCCATTTCTGCTTGGCCCGTTGCGATACCTCCAGTATCCCCCGCCATTTGGAGATCTTGGCCAGTTCGCTGTAAAAAGCATCGCTGAAGCCCTTCACGTCCACCCGGAAGGCGTCCAGGTACGGCCCGATGGCGTCCAGGGCTTCAGGCGTCATGTAGCCATTGGTCACGTAGCCGGTGTAGAGGCCGCTCTGCCTGGCGAGTTTGGCCGAGTCCAGGGTGTATTCAAACCACATGGTCGGCTCGTTGTAGGTCCAGGTTATCCCGCCGCAATTCTGGCGTTTGGCGAGTTGAATGGACATCTCCGGCGGCAGCCGCTGCGAGCCGCGACCGAGTTCCCAGGGGGTACAGCAGGCGATCTCCCAGTTCTGGCAGTGGACGCAGTGAAAATTGCAGCCCCAAGAGCCGAGGGACAGCGCCGAGGTGCCGGGATAGAAATGGAACAGCGGCTTCTTCTCTATGGGGTCCACGTTCATGGAGGAGACTTCGGCGTAGTTGAGGACATGGAGGATGCCGTCATCGTTGCGGCGCATGCGGCACACGCCCAGCTTTCCCGGGTTGATGCGGCAGCGCCACTGGCAGACGTGGCACTGCACCCGGGCGCCGGGGAGCTTATCGTAAAGCATAGCTTCATGGAGAGGGGGCTGGACGTTTGTCATAGCCGCGTTCCTGTCAGGCGAGATGTGTCCGGAAGCGGTGGCGGATTTGACTTCATTATAGCACCCGCGGGCGAGGGGCGTCTGCAAAGGCACGCGAACGCGCCACCCAACGGCGCCGCGCCGCTCCAAGGAGTTCTGGTCTCTTTAGATGGATCGGCCATATTTATGACCTCTCTCTTTTCTGATAAAATAGCGGACATGCACACTCAATTTGTTTCTTTAGGAGACATTGCAAGCTTAAAGGGAACCGCTAATGAACACCAATGAACGCGAATTAATCTATAAAGAAGAAGCATATCGTATCGTCGGGTCGGCGATCACGGTTTCCAATACGCTGGGCTGTGGATTTCTTGAGGCGGTGTATCAGGAGGCGATGGAGATTGAGTTAAGAGAAAGCCGTGTTCCTTTTGAGGCGCAGAAACGGATTCAGATTCAATACAAGAATCGGATACTCCAAAAAGAATATGTGGCTGACTTTCTCTGTTACGACCGTATCATTGTGGAAATCAAGGCGATCAAAATGATAACTGTACTCGAAGAGGCGCAATTGTTGAACTATCTTAACGCTACGAAACTGCCACTCGGATTGATTATCAATTTCGGCGCCCCGAAACTTGAATGGAAACGATACATCAATACAAAGTGAGTAAAAGGTTCATTAGCGTGAATTCGCGTGTATTCGTGGTTGATAAGGGGGAAAGTGCTCCAGCGCCTCGGCGACAAAGGAGCTTACCTCTCCCTGAGATACAACGGCCCGGACCTCCGCGGCCAGTTCCCTGGGAAGTGTTACCGATACCTTTTCTGTCTTCCCTCTGCTACCCAATTTGTATCCTCCGGCTGAGAACACAATAACCATACCAATGGTACTACTACTCATCTTACTATGTCAAGCAAGAAGAGATGCCAACACCATCATGGTGGGCGATACTGTACGGTAGACAGGATTCGTGGGGCCGTTTTGCCAGCCTCCGCTTTTCCCAAATTGCCGCTTTTCCGAGCCGTACGATTCCCCGTATCTAGCGTCTTGACATCCCTGTATGCTCATGCTATATTCTGCCAGAGGCCGTGCTAGACGGGGAGTTAGCGGTGCCCTGTACCCGCAACCCGCTACAGCGGGGTCGAATGCCGTTCGAGGTCTGCGCCCCGAAGGTTTACCTTTGTCCGGCGGCGTTGAAGGCTGGGTCCTGCGCGGCAGGGTCCTATGAACCCCGTGAGGTCCGGAAGGAAGCAGCGGTAAATAGGTAGCTCTGGGCGCCGCAGGGTCGCCTGGCCGGAGCAGGTCTGGCAGGGGGACCCTTCAGGGTAGGAACGACAACGGATGCACGGCCTTCTTCACCTTTGTACCCGCCGGTAAGAGTCCAAATCATGTCCCGAGCGCGGGCGTTCGCGCCCCTGTTGGCGTTCGCCACGGGCCGGAAGTCCAACTGCCGTCCGCGGTCGCTTATTTGACCGTAATCCGTGGATTCTTCTGATAAAGAAGTCAATAGAAAAGTCCTCTCTCCCTCGGGGGGCGGCATCGTAGGGGCATCCCGATGTGTCTTGATGTGTCGGGAAGTCGGGCCCCGATTTATCGGGGCCCCTACGGACGGCGTTTCACAGGGGCATGGCCGCGGCCGATACCCGTTCGGACAAAGGGAGAGGAGGCGCGCGGACTGGCGCCTGTTCCGGAATGTCCGGGTTAAAGTTAGCGAAAATGCCGCTCACACGAAGGAGGCAGCCAATGGACCTCGGTCTAAAGGGAAAAGTGGCTATTGTCACCGGGTCGGCCCAGGGGATCGGGCGGGTGGTAGCCAG
>JACQTY010000156.1 GCA_016210545.1 Chloroflexota bacterium | reverse complement strand
GCAGGGGGTGGACCGGGCCGGCGCCGCGCCCTTCCTTTCCACGCTGCTGCGGACCGGCTGTGTGCCCAAGGTCGAGGCCGAGTCCCTGGCAGCCCGGGGCATCAAGCGGGATGAAGTGGCGACAGATATGGAGATCGTGGGCCGCGAGCAGGTGAAGGAACTGGTCCGGCATTCGGACTTTGTAGTGGACTTCTGAGATGAAGGGTCCGTCATTGCGAGAAGTCAGCCGAAGGCGGGCGACGAAGCAATCTCCCCCCTTGGACGAGAGGTAGCCTTCAGGTATGAGTATGTCGAATCTGTATCTCCTGCATAAGCAGATTGGCAAAGAGGCGCTGGACATGGTCCGGGATGACAAGGATGCCCGGGTAGCGCTCTTTCAGGACGCGGTCTATATGGACGCGGCGAGCCTTGCCCCGGCCGCGGTTTACGCTCTCAAGTGGGACGTTGATCACAGAGGGCTGAACCAGCGTATCCCGGCCGCGGTGAAGCTTATCTCGTACCATGAACTGATCGACCTCATAGTAGACAACAAGGTCATTAATCTGGCGTAGACGGATAAGATCGGGACTCGTCATTGCGAGCGCAGCGAAGCAATCTCAAGCCTTTTGGCGCGGCCCGTCCCCAAGAAGCAGAGATTGCTTCGTCGCTTCGCTCCTCGCAAAGACGAATGGAAGTCTGTCTTTGAGGGAATCGGCTATGACTTTCTACTCTGTTCGACTTCCCAAGTTTGAACTGTTGACGCCCCGGACGGTGGCCGAGGCTGCCGACTTGCTGGCCAGTCACGGCGAGAAGACAGCTATCGTGGCTGGCGGCACCGACCTCATCCCGGCCATGCGCAAACGGGAGAGGACGCCGGAGTTTGTACTCTCGTTGCGCGGCGTCCCCGGCCTGGACAGGATAGAGCAACGGGACGGCCAGACCGTCCTCGGCCCCCTGGTCACGCTGAACCAGGTCAAGGATTCATCCGTCATTCGCGATAGCTACTGCGTCCTTGCCGAGGCGGCCGACAGGTTCGCCAATAACCAGGTGCGCAACATGGCTACAGTCGCCGGTAATCTGTGTAACTCCTCTTGCTGTGCCGACACGTCCTCCCCCTTGATTGTTCTGGGCGCCCAGGTGAAGCTCAAGAGCAGCAAGGGGGAAAGGACGGTGCCGGTGGAGAAGCTCTGCCAGACTGTCTTCAAGCCGACGCTGCGCAAGGACGAACTGCTGACGGAGATATCCATCCCTAAGCCGGCTCCAAATACCGTAGGCACGTATCTCAAATATACCCTGCCCGGCGCTACCGGCTACTCCTTTGTGGGTGTGGCCGCGACGTTGACCGTTGAAGGCAAGTTGTGCCGCGACGCCAGAATAGCCCTGGTGGCCAGCAGCCAGTGCTGGCTCCGGGAGGGCTGCCTGTACGAATGCCCGTTCCCCTTCCACGCCACGGAGGCCGAGGCTGCATTGAAGGGCAAGGGGCGCGATGATGGCGCTATTCAGAAAGCAGCCGATGTCGCCGCTCAGACGGCCCATCCCATGGTCAACACCGACTACACCCGGGAAATGATCAAGGTCTTCACCCGCCGGGCGCTGCTCCAGGCGTGGGACAAGGCAAAAGAGCGGGGGTTGGCGTGATCGCCCCGAGGAACAGTCTGTAGGGGCAGGCCCGTGTGTCTGCCCTGGTCCTTTCGCCCCGCCGAGGGAGAGAGTTAGAGAGCGGGGGATCACCTCACCCCCGTTCCCCCTCTCCGATTTCGGAGAGGGGGAACGGGGGTGAGGTTGGCATAAGGAGACTCATCCGTGAAAAAAATGCTTGAACTCACCGTTAATGGCCAACAGGTCAATCTTGAGGTGGAGCCGCAGCGCACATTGCAGGAGGTGCTGAGGGATGAACTGGGTCTCACCGGCACCAAGCGCGGCTGCGATGACGCCTCCTGCGGGGCATGCACCGTGCTCCTCAACGGCAAAGCTGTTCTTTCCTGCAATATCCTGGCCCTGGATGCCCGGGGCAAAGACGTGCTGACTGTCGAGGGGCTGGCGAAGAATGGCCAATTGCATCCCCTTCAGAAGGCCTTCATCGAGAGAGGGGCCATCCAGTGCGGCTTCTGCACCCCCGGTATGCTGATCTCGGCGAAGGAGCTGCTCGACAAGAACCCGAAGCCGACGGAGTTGGAGGTACGGGAAGCCCTGTCCGGGAACCTCTGCCGCTGCACCGGCTACGCCAAAATCATCGAGGCAGTAGAAGCCGCCAGCCAAAGCAAGTAATAGCTGCCCATCACTGGTGATTCGAAGCTGGTGAGGAGCGCAGATTTCGCCTTGAGGCAGGGAAAGGAGCGATGATGGCTAAAAAGACCACGGGTGGCAAGGGAACGAAGATCTCAAGCAAAGCGCCGGTAAAGAAGGTTTCGTCTGTTGAGAAGGTAAAGAAGCAAGCCCAGGGCCATGCTTCGGATGCCAAAGGGCTTCGATTCGAGATGGACGTGATGGCGGCTTACGACAAGAAGGGATGGAAGTGCACCCCCAGATACAAGTTTCGCGATCTTGAAATAGACATATATGGGAAGAAGGATGATAGCTGGGAGGGTGTCTCGTACTTGCTGGTCGAATGTAAAGGCAAAGAGCACGTAACCGCAAGTGATGTGATGCGCTTCATGAAAAAAGTTGGCCAATTCTACAAATCGCTTCCTGAGGACTATGTGGGTGACAAAGCCGGGGTAACTGCGGTTCTCGCTCATACTGGCACCGTGAACGCCGATGCTTTGGACGTTGGCAAATCCCACAAGCCGCGCATCCAATTCAAGAAGTTCTAATTGCCACACTCGCAATCTCCAAAGATACGCCGCTCGGGGAAGCGGTCAGTTGGGCCGCCCCCTTCTGTACGGGGAGCGTTAAGTAGATTACATCAAGTTCCCCTCTCTCTAGCTCTCCCCCTCAAAGGGGGGAGAGGAACCCCCCTCTCGCCCTCGAAGGGAGAGAGCGGGAGAGAGGGTGCAGGTCGGACGCGCAAAGATGCAAACAAGAAAGCACTCGCCGGTTCCGCGTTGCATATTTGATCTTGTTTAGGGTTTAGTATTTCGTATTTGAGGGGTAAAAGGAGTTGGGCAGTGAGTACCTATATTGGCAAAAGCATCCCCCGCGTCGACTCCCTGCCCAAGGCCCTGGGCACGGCCCGCTTCTTCGACGACATGGCTTTGCCCCGGATGCTGTACGCCCGTGTCTTGCGCAGTCCCTACGCCCATGCCCGCATCGTTAGCATAGATACCTCGGCGGCAAAGAAGCTCCCCGGCGTGAGGGCAGTCATCACCGCCGAGGACACCCTGAAGCGGAAATTCGGCCTGCTGCCGCGGCTGAGGGACCAGCCCATGCTGGCGTTCGACAAGGTGCGCTACGTGGGCGAGGAGGTCGCCGCCGTCGCCGCCGATACCGAGGATATCGCCGACGAGGCGCTCGGCCTGATAAAGGTGCAGTACGAGGAGCTTCCGGCAGTGCTGGACCCGGTGGAAGCCTACAAAGAGGGCTCTCCCCAGGTCCACGACCATGTCAAACGGAACGTGTCCTTTACCGCCTCGGTGCAGCGCGGAGATGTTGAGGAGGCGCTGCGCAAGTGCGATCTGGTGCGGCACAACACCATCCGCTGCGTCCAGACCGCCCACTGCCAGATCGAGCCTTACGGCGCAGTGGCCAGCTTTGAGGAAGGCAAGCTGGATGTGTGGTCCCCCAACCAGTCGCCCTTCACCCGGCGGCGCGCCCTTTCCAACCTGATAGGTTTGCCCCTGGACAAGATCCGTGTCCGCCGGTGCTACATCGGCGGCGCCTTCGGCGGCCGCTCGGACACCTTCCCCGCCGAGGTAATCGCCGGGCTGCTATCCATGAAGACGGCAAGGCCGGTGAAGATAACCTACAGCCGGCGGGAGAGCCTGGCGGCCACCCGCACCAACCACGCCGCCGTATATGACATAAAGATGGGCGTCAACAGGGACGGGACGCTTCAGGCGTTGCTGATAAAAGGGACACTGGAGGGCGGGGCCTACCTCAGCAGCGGGACCAACGCCACCGGGGCCCCGGGCAGCGCCGTGGAGGCCCTGTACCACGCCGAGAACTTCAAGTACGAGGGGACGCGCATGTATACCAACAAGACGCCGTCCTCGATGTACCATATCCAGACTACCCCCCTGGTGATGACGGTGGAGCTGATGCTGGACATGTTCGCCGGGGAGCTGGGCATCGACCCGGTGGAGATGCGCCTCAGGAACATCACGGGGCCGAACTCCGTCACCTCCGGCGGCTCGGTCATCAGCTCGTGCCTGCTCAAGGAGTGCATCGAGAAGACCATTGAGCTATCCGGCTGGAAAGACAAATACGGAAAGCTGCCGCCGGGCAAGGGCATCGGCATGGGCTGCGGCCAGTCGGCCAGCGGCTTCCCGCTGGGCATCCGTTTCGGCTCCTCGGCCTTCGTCAAGTTCAACGAGGACGCCACAGCAACCGTCATCTCCGGCATCGTGGACAACGGCCAGGGCAACGAGAACCTTATGTTCCAGATTGCCGCTGATGAACTCGGCCTGTCCCTGGACGAGGTGGCCCTGGTCAACGCCGATACCGAGCTTTGCCCCCAGGACCCGGGCAGCTACTCCATGACCGCCACCTTTGTTTCCGGCAATGCCGTGAGGCTGGCGGCCCAGGACGCCCGTCAGCAGCTTCTGACGGTGGCCTCCGGCATGATGGAGGTATCCGCTGAGTCGTTGGACCTGAAGGACCACCGCGTCTTCCTGAAGGATGACCCGAACAAGGCCATCCCGCTGGAGGATATTGTGCGGATGGCTTTCCTCAAGGGCACGCCGCCGCTGGGCCGGGGCACCTACATACCCAAGCCTCTCAGCCCCAAAGGCTGGGCCGATATTCAGGCGGGCAAACTCTACGGGCAGTATGGCCCGACCTACACCTTCGGTTGCGCCGTCGCCGAGGTGGACGTGGACATGGATACGGGCAAGGTGAAGGTGGATAAGCTGACCCTGGTGAACGACGTGGGCTTCCCTATCAATCCGATGGTCGTCCAGGGGCAGATGGAGAGCTATAGCGGGCTTGTCCTCGGCCACGTCCTGCTGGAGAAACACGAATGGGACGGGAAGGGCCGGATGCTCACCGATGGCCTCCAGTCATTCCACCTTCCGACGAGCTTGGACATGCCGCCCATCAGCAGCAACCTGATGGACGGCGACGACCCCGCCGGCCCCTACGGCGCCAAGGACACCGGGCCGACGGGTGGGGTATCCGGGGCCATCATCAACGCCATCTACAATGCCACCGGCGTCGTGGTGGACGCCCTGCCGGTCAGCCCGGAAACGTTGCTGAAGGCGATCAAGGCACGCACCTAACCCCCCATCCCCCTTCGCGACACAGGAAGGGGGGCACCTGGGTGAGAACCCCCTGTGTGTCCCCCTTGGTAAGGGGGACTGTAGGGGGTCGGACAGACGAGTGTGACTGAAGTAGTCAACAGTGTTACCCATGTCTCCGGTCTAAAGTGTTACCGATGTACGGCCTTGGCACATGTTCCTTCCCACTCTGGGAAGGGATTTAGGGTTAGGTCGACGAAGCACCAGGGGGTTAGAGATATGCCCGGTCATCATTATACTGTAATCCTGGAGCCGGAAGAGGGTGGCGGCTTTCATGCCTTCTGCCCTGCTTTGAAGGGGTGTCATACCCAGGGAGATACAGTGGAAGACGCTTTAGCCAACGCTAAGGAGGCAATAGAAGCCTATGTGGAAAGCCTTGAGAAGCATGGGGAAACCCCGCCGGTTGAGGACATCGCGTTGATGATTATCCGATAAAGCAGGACAATGTAAGCTGCGCGTTGAGCGAGCAAGTCGGAGGGACTCGTTATGAGAAGGGTGCCAGAACTGGGCCTGGGTTTTCGCGACGCGGAGAACTACAAACGAAAGGAAAACAAGGAACTGTTCGAACGGATCTTCCTTCGCACACCCGAGCTTGGCCGCCTCTGTGAGCCAAGTTCCTTCTTCCTGATTGGCGAGAAAGGCACCGGCAAGACCGCATACGCCGTCTTTCTTGCCAATGCAGAATACAAGAATAACGTGGCCACACTAAGATATATCAGGGAAACCGACTACCAAAAATTCGTCTCGTTGAAGCGAACGAAGAACCTGACGCTTTCAGACTATGTAAGCATCTGGAAGGTCATTATTTACCTCCTACTTGCTGAACAGATCCGAGAGAAGGAGAGGAGAAATCCACTGTTCAAGGGATTTCTGAAGTTTGATAAGTTGTCTGGCGTAATCGATCAATACTATCAGCACGCCTTTTCGCCAGAAATCCAGCATGCGATACAGTTCGCTGAGGAAGCGGCGGTAACCGCAGGGTTGATTGCTGCCGGGTTGGGGGCCAGTGACAAGATCAGCATATCCTCTTCCGAGAGTAAGTTCCAAATCAACTTGCTGTACATAGAGAACCACTTCGAAGATGCTCTTAGATCACTTAAGCTTGCGCAAAGCCACATCCTGTTTATCGACGGCATAGACATTAGACCCCAATCTGTGGGGTACGACACTTACCTCGAGTGTATCAAGGGCTTGGGTAATGCTGTGTGGTCGGTCAACAATGACTTTTTCGCTGGCATCAAAGGTTCCAAGGGACGGATGAGAGTGGTACTGTTAGTACGCCCCGACATCTTCAATGCGCTGGGGCTACAGAATCAAAACAGCAAGGTTCGTGACAACTCAGTCATATTGAATTGGACGACAACATACCCAGAGTACAGGCGCTCTCCTATATTTCTCATGGCGGATCAGCTTTTGGCCTACCAACAAGACGTTGGTAATCCGGCTCCGGGTAGTGTTTGGGATTACTACTTCCCGTACGATGCCAAGAACGTACGAACGGCAGTGCAGTCGCCATCTTCATTTATTACTTTCCTGCGCTACTCGCTTTATCGGCCGCGAGACATTCTCACGATGCTGTCAATACAAAAGGAGAACTTTATTGAGGAAGGGAGGGACGCGAGTGGCGTTTTCCGGTATGAAGATTTCACGACACCGGCGTTCACCAGAAAGTATTCAGACTATTTGTTAGGGGAGGTTCGCGACCACATATCCTTCTATTACGACTTAAACGATTATGAGAAGGTGCTCAAATTCTTTCAGTTTTTGGATGGCCGAAGTCGGTTCAGTTACACTCAATACCTAAAAGCGTTTACCCGATACGTCGGGTTCATGAAACGGAATTCGATGCCAATTCCCACTTTCTGTGACACTCCCGATAATTTCCTTCAGTTCCTCTATGATCTGAACATAATATGTTCTAAAGTTGACAGCACTAACTCAGGTTCGCGTTTCTTTGGCTGGTGTTACCGGGAGCGAAGTCCATCAAACATAGCGCCAAAAGTGAGGCTCGGGGTCGACTACGAAGTGCACTACGGTCTTATGAAGGCGCTCGACCTGGGTAAGCACTTCTTGGTAGATGAATCAACTCTGGACTGTGAACGTTGATACTCCTCTGTCGCCCATGCGGAACGGCGGCGCTGCCTGCGCGGGGGCACGGCGCGCCGTGCCCCTACGCGTGGCCACCATCTCCGCGCCTCTGCGCGCTCCGCGTGAGAGACACGTTCGCCCTATTGAAACTCCCCCCTCCGTCCGCTATAATTTCCCTTGAACGATTGTGTTAAAGAGTCATACTTGTGGAGAATTGCGCAGCCAGCATATCGGCCAATCCGTAACGCTGGCTGGATGGATACACCGCCGAAGGGACCACGGCGGTGTAATCTTTATTGACGTCCGCGACCGCGAGGGCATCGTCCAGGTCGTGTTCAATCCGGAGCTTTCCAAGCAAAGCCACGAAGAGGCCAGCCAGTGGCGGAACGAGTTCGTCGTGCAGGTGAAGGGGGAAGTGGCCCGCCGCCCCGCGGGCACTGAGAACAGCAGGATGCCCACCGGCGAAATCGAGGTCATCGCCCGTTCCGCGGTGACCCTGAGCAGGGCCAAGACGCCTCCCTTCTATATCAATGAAGAGCAGGAAGTCGACGAGTCTCTCCGGCTGAAATACCGGTACCTGGATTTCCGCCGTCCCCGGATGAAGGATAACCTCATCCTGCGTCACCGGGTGGTCAAGTTCATGAGGGACTTCCTGGACGCCCGGGGATTCGTCGAGGTGGAGACGCCTATCCTCATCAAGAGCACGCCGGAGGGCGCCCGCGACTATCTGGTGCCGAGCCGTCTTCAGCCGGGCAAGTTTTATGCCTTACCCCAGTCTCCTCAGCAGCTCAAGCAGCTACTCATGGTGGGTGGCATGGAGAAGTATTACCAGATAGCCCGCTGCTTCCGCGACGAGGACCTGAGGGCGGACCGCCAGCCCGAGTTCACCCAGCTTGATCTCGAAATGAGCTTCGTTGAGGAGGAGGACGTCCTCCGCCTCATGGAGGACATGTTTACCCAACTGGTGCAGACGATCACTCCCCAGTTCAAGCTTATAACGCCGTTCCCCAGCCTATCTTACGCCGAGGCCGTGTCGCGTTATGGGTCGGACAAGCCTGATGTCCGCTTCGGGTTGCACTTGCATGAGCTGTCCGATATCCTGGGCAAGTCCGAGTTTGAGGTCTTCCGCCAGGCCGTGGAGAAGGGCGGCAAGATTAAGGGCATCTCGGTCCCCGGATGCGCTGGCTACAGCCGCCGCGAGTTGGACGAGCTTACCCAGATAGCCAAGAGCTGCGGGGCCAAGGGTCTCGTTACCCTTTCCATCAATCCCGATGTCGCCAGGCCGGAAGATGTTACCCTCGAGCGGGTGCGGTCTATCATCGCCCGGTTCCTGAAGCCGGAAGAGCTTCAGGGTGTGGTACAGCGTCTCGAAGCCAAGGGCGGCGACCTGCTGCTCCTGGCGGCGGGCGATGCCGTGTTGGTAGACAAGGTGCTGGGTGAGCTGCGCAAAGAGATGGGCAAGCGGCTGAACCTGGCGGACCCCGACCTGCTGGCTTTCGCCTTCATCCGCGACTTTCCTTTGCTGGAATGGAACCAGGAGGAGGGCCACTGGCAGGCAATGCACCATCCCTTCACTGCTCCCATGTTGGAAGACATGCCGCTGCTGGACACCGCCCCGGACAGGGCGAGGGGGCGGCATTACGACCTGGTGTGCAACGGCTTCGAGCTCTCCAGCGGCAGCCTGCGCATCTACACCCGGGAACTTCAGGAGAAGGTGTTCAAGCTCCTGGGGTACAAACAGGAGGAGATCGAGGAGCGTTTCGGCCACATGCTGGAAGCCTTCGACTACGGGGCGCCGCCGCACGGCGGCATCGCCCCGGGCATCGACCGCTTTGTCATGCTGCTGGCCAGGGAGACCAACATCCGGGAGGTCATCGCCTACCCCAAGACCCAGAGCGCTGCCGACCTGCTGATGAACGCTCCGTCGCCGGTTTCCGATACTCAGCTCAGGGACCTGCATCTGAAGATCGTCGAATAGGAGGTGGGGTGTGCCCGAGATCGAGACCAAGGAAATCGCCAAAGATGTTTTTCAGATAGACACCCTCCTTCTGGGTATACCCCACTTCTGCGCCGTGTACCTCATAAAGGGCGAGAAACTGGCCCTTATGGATGCGGGCGATCACACTACTGCTGACAACGTTCTGGCCGGGCTGAAGAAGGTCGGCGTTGCTCCCCAGGACATATCCTATATCTTCTGCAGCCACATCCATCTCGACCACTCGGGGGCTGCCGGGCAACTGGTGGAGCGTATGCCCAAGGCTCAGGTCGTCGTGCACGAAAGGGGGGCCCGGCACCTGATCGACCCCAGCAAGCTTATCGAGAGCTACGGCAACCTCGGTGGCGATCCTACGTTGCGGAAGCTGCTCAGGCCGGCGCCGGCCAGCCAGGTCGTCACGGTGAAAGGTGGGGAGACATTCTCTTTGGGAAGGGATAAGACGGTCCAGGTTATAGCCACGCCGGGGCATGCCCCGCACTGCGCCAGTTACTTCTATAGCCAGCACAGGGGGCTGTTCTGCGGTGACTCGGTGGGCATATACCTGGCGGAGGAGAAGGTGCTCATGCCGGTGGCGGCCCCCGGCTACGACCATGATCTGGCGCTTTCCAGCCTCAAGGCCATGGCTTCTCTGCCTGTGGAGTCCGTATTCTTCCCCCACTGGTCCATGCACAAGAACGTAAAGGACATCTTCGCCTTTGCCCAGAAACAGTGGAGCGAATGGGGGGCGCTGGCGGAGGGCTTGTTCAAAGCAGGAAAGGCTGACCAGATAGAGGAGAAACTGAGGGAGCGGGCCCGCAAGGACATCAGGGCTGTCGAGGGGCGCAAGTCACTATACGACTACATGATAGGGGACCTGATCTCTCTGTCCGCCCAGGGCTACAAGCTGTGTTTCGAGAGGAAAGCTGCCAGGGGCTGACGCGACCCCAAAGGGCGTCCAACGTCGGACCGGTGCATTATATGGTACTTAGGAGGGTTAGAAGATGGCCACAAGCGAAGATAGGGTGCGGCGCCTGCGCTTGATTAGGCAATTGGAGGCCGCCAGAAACTCTGACCTGATTATCTACATCACGGGCGACAGGCAGTCACCCGTATCTACGCAGCTCGGCGAGGACGCGATGCGCCCCTTTTATGACCATATCCTGTCAATCTCCCGATCCACCAAACGGCGGCCAAGGATGGATATGTTCTTGTATAGTCGCGGTGGCGGGGTGGAGGTACCCTGGCGGCTAGTTTCAATGGTGAGGGAGTACTATGAAGAGTTCGACGTGCTGATTCCCTACAAGGCCCATAGCGCCGCCACGATGATAGCGTTGGGGGGCGACAGCATAGTAATGGGACCGAAGGGTGAGCTTGGCCCGATCGACCCCTCGACTCATATGATGAGGGAGGTTACCGGACCTCAACACACTGAGCGCGTGTCAGAAGTGGTGAATGTGGAAGACGTCATGTCCTTCGTGTCCTTCCTGAGAGATAGGGCCGGCCTGACAGATCAGGCAGCGATCTCAAGTGCAGTGAATATATTGGTCACCAAGCTGCAGCCATGGGCCATCGGCGGGATATATCGCACCCATTCCCACATAAACCTCGTTGCTCGGAAACTCATGGATTCCCGTAAGGTCAAAGTGGACGAAAGTAAGGCGGCAAGCACTGTCAAGGCACTGGTTGAGGAAATCTATCTACATGGCCACGCCATAGCCCGCAAGGAGGCAACCAATTTAGGGTTGCCAATCGAGGTGCCCGATAAGAAAACCGAAGAGTTGATGTGGAGCCTATATGCAGAGTACGAAGAAATGCTGCAGCTTCGCTCACCCATTGACCCGAACACTTATGTGCCGCAGGACAGAGACCAGCGCTCCGAACCCACTGGAGCGCTGGCGTGCATCGAATCCAGGGCGGGCTTGCACGTATTTGGGGGTACCTTGACCGGGCTTGTCACTAGACAGATGCCTGCTCAGCTCAACCTGAACGTCAACTTGAATCTTCCACCTCTTCCACCCGCCGTGCAGTCATCACCCGAAATACTAATCGTCTCATAATAGTATGGACATATTCACCTCAATATGTTAATATTGAGG